>NZ_JACSLS010000002.1:0-447430 GCF_018618235.1 Exiguobacterium sp. s26
TGAATGCCGACTTCTCGCCATAAAAAACACTCCCCAATCAGATAAACAGATTTGTTATTTCATCTGTCTACCTATTGGGGAGCATATCATAATGGCTTCGTTCCTTTTTGTGTTACCAGTCAGTGACGTCTCGGCGTGGTTTTGCCGGAGTCGTCGTCCCGTGCCGTTTGGCGAGGAGCGCTTCGACGTCTTGTAATGACACGCCTTTGGCGGCGAGCAAGACGAGCAAATGGTACAAGAGATCAGCCGACTCTTCGACCAAATCTTCATCGTTCAGTGCCGCGATGACGACCTCGAACGACTCTTCCCCAAACTTCTTGGCAATCTTGTCGACACCTTGGTCGAATAGATAAGACGTATACGACCCTTCTTTCGGTGACGCCTGTCGTTCTTGAATCAACTTCTCTAATTCGTGAATCATCCTTCCACCTCCGTAAAAAAGCAGCTTCGATTTCCCGTATGACACGTCGGCCCATTGGCACGGACCCGGACCAAGAGTGCGTCTTGATCACAATCGACGTGGATGCTTTCGAGCTCGAGCGTATTTCCGCTCGACTCCCCTTTCATCCAGAGTCGCCCTTTCGAACGTGACCAGAACGTGACCGTGTTCGTCTCGAGCGTCTTCTGAATCGCCTCCTCGTTCATGTAGCCTAACATGAGGACGGCGTCGTCCTCTGTCGACACGATGATGGCTGGAATCAATCCGTTTGCGTCGTAACGAACCGCATCGGCAAGTTGTGCTCGCTGCATACGTGTTTCACCTCTTCCACTGTCGTTTTCCGGTCATGCAAAATCGAGGCGAGTAGCGCCGCATCGACCTTCTCGAGCGCGTCGACGACATGATTTGCGTTCCCGGCACCGCCAGAGGCGATAATTGGGATATCGACGGCGTCCCGGAGCAAATCAAGGATTCGCAAATCGTAGCCGCTCTGCTTTCCGTCCTGATTCATCGACGTGACGAGCAGTTCACCCGCCCCAAGTGCAGCCACTTGCTTTGCCCAATCGACGGCCCGCAACTCGGTCCGGTTCTTCCCGCCATACGTATAGACGAAGTAATCGTCGTCTTCGAACTTGACGTCGATGGCGATGACGATACATTGTGACCCGAACCGCTCGGCCGCTCGTTTAATCAAATCGGGTGATTCGACGGCGAGCGTGTTGAGCGACACTTTATCGGCCCCGGCTTTTAAGAGCGAGGAAATATCCTCAAGCGACCGAATACCGCCACCAACCGTGAGCGGAATGAACACTTTCCGGGCGACGGCACTGACGACGTCAAGCATCGTCTGGCGGCGTTCCGTACTCGCAGTGATATCTAGAAATACGAGCTCATCCGCACCGGATGCGTCATAATACTTAGCAATCTCGACCGGGTCGCCGATATCCCGGAGTGCCACGAACTCGATTCCTTTGACGACACGACCGTCTTTCACATCAAGACACGGAATGATGCGACGTTTAAGCATGGCGCGCCTCCCACTCGATCAAGTCATCGAGGCTGACTTGTCCGGAGAGTAATGCCTTCCCGACGACCGCTTCGTCGATGCCGGCCGCTTGAAGTGCTTCGACATCAGCCTCGGTCGTCACACCGCCCGAAGCGATGAGCGTGACCGAAACAGCCTCACGCAGCGCCTTCATCCGCTCGAGATTCGGTCCGTTCAACTTTCCGTCCGACCCGATGTCCGTATAGAGAATCGTTTTGACACCACGGTCAACGAGGCCTTTCGCGGCATCGATATCTTTTAAGTCGGTCGCTTCTTGCCAGCCGTTGACGGCGACGATGCCATCATAGGCATCGAGGGCGACGGCGACACGATCCCCGTACTTCGCGAGCGCCCGGTCCAAGAAATCCGGGTCTGTGAATGCTTTTGTCCCGAGCAAGACCCGGTCCGCACCGGTCGCCATGACTGCGTCGAGCGCTTCCTCGGAACGGATGCCCCCGCCGGTCTGAACGAAGAAACCGCACGTTTTGGCAAAGCGGACGACATCGAGATGTCTCGGTTCGCCAGCTTTCGCCCCTTCGAGATCAATCAAGTGGAGCATCGGGACGCGCCCTTGCCACTCTTTCAATTTCTCATACGGGTCTCCGTACTGTTCTTCTGTATTGAAATCGCCTTCTGTCAAGCGGACGATTTTTCCGTCAATCAAATCAATGGCCGGTAGTAATCTCACGTTCGACCGCCTCCTTCCATTCTTTCAATAAACTGAGTCCAAACGCGCCGCTCTTCTCCGGGTGGAATTGCATCCCCGTGACGAGCCCTTTTTGCACGATGGCTGGCACGTCTTCCCCCATATAATCGGCAGAAGCGATCACATGGGTCGGGTCGGTCACGACGTGATACGAGTGAACGAAATAGACGTCCTCGTCTCGCAAAATCGAGTTCCAGCCGACGTGCGGCAGACGTTTCGCACGCATCCGTTCGACGCGGCCTTCAATCAAACCGAGCCCTTCTGTCGGCACCCCTTCCGTGCTCGACTCGAATAAGAGCTGCATGCCAAGGCAAATGCCAAGGAACGGTTTTTCTTGTGCCGATCGTTTCAACAGCGGAATCAGTCCCGTCTCGTTCAGCGATTGCATCGCCTGCGGGAACGCACCGACGCCCGGCAGCAAGATAGCGTCAGCTGCCTCGATGTCTACAGGATCGTTCGTGATGGTGACGTAACAGCCGATGGCTTGCAGCGCCCGTTCGACATTGAACACGTTGCCCATTCCATAATCGATGACCGCGACCTTCATCCTTCGATCAGTCCTTTCGTCGAAGGCAGTCGATTCGATCCGTCTTGCCCGATCGCTTCAGCGAGGGCGCGACCGAACGCTTTGAACAGCCCTTCAATCATATGGTGCGAGTTCGACCCGTAGAGCACCTCAAGATGAAGCGTCAAGCGGGCGTTCATCGCCACGGCCCGGAAAAACTCTTCGGCGAGCTCGGTGTCAAAGTCTCCGAGTTTCGGATTTTTGATTTCGGCCCGGTAGACGAGGAACGGACGGCCCGACACGTCGACTACGGCACGCGCGAGCGTCTCGTCCATCGGCAAATAACTCGTGCCGTAGCGGCGAATGCCTACCTTGTCGCCGAGCGCTTGATTGATCATCTGCCCGAGGGCGATCCCGACGTCTTCGACCGTATGGTGAGCGTCGACCCACGTATCCCCTTCGACATGGACCGTCAAATCGATTTGGCTGTGGAACGCGAACAGTGTCAGCATGTGGTCAAAGAAGCCGACGCCTGTCTTCACGTCACTTTGCCCCGTCCCGTTCAAATCAAGCTTGAGCTCGATGTTCGTCTCTTTTGTCTCTCGTTTCGTCTCAGCTGTTCTCAAGTGAAGTCACCTCTTCTATCGTTTGTTGAAGCAAGCGGTATGCCTCGTCCGTTCCGGCACTGACACGAATCCCGTCTGCGAACGCGCGAACATGTACATCTTTTTCAAGGAAGCGGGCTGCCCAAGCTTCGCTGTCCGGTGTCTCGACGTAAAGGAAATTAGCACGGCTCGGTAAGACGTTCCCAATCGGTGCGAGCAACGTCTCAAGCTTTTGTCGCTGCGTTTGATGGAAACTGATCGACTCATCGATATAAGCGGAGTCGTTCAACACGACCGTCGCCACGGCCGCACTCAGCCCACTCACATTGAACGGAGAGCGGAACCGATCAATCTTCTCGATTAAGCGCTCATCGGCGATCATGAAGCCGATGCGCAGATTCGCGAGTCCGAACGCTTTCGATAACGTCCGGAGAATGATGACGTTCGCGTGGTCCGCCAGGCGGTCTTTGAATGAATCTTCCATCGTGAAATCGATATACGCTTCGTCGACGACCAAATACGGGACTCGACTAGCAATCGTCTCGAGATCATCAAGCGACCACATCTTCCCGGTCGGATTGTTCGGGTTCGATATGAGGACAAGTTTCGGCCGTTCCGCCTCAATCGTTTGCATGATCGCCTCGAACGACAATCCGTCCGCATCCGGCTGCACGAAATTCCCACGGGCGATATGCGTGTAAATGCCATACATCGAAAAGTCTGGAATCGGTGCGGCGACGACGTCGTCGGCATCGAGAATGGCCTGACAGAGAATCGCGAGCAATTCGTCACTGCCACTGCCGACCATGAGTTGCTGCGGGCTCACACCGGCATACGCCGCATAGCTTTGTTTAAGCGCCGTCAACTCGTCGACCGGATAGTGGCTCAAGTCGAGCGGAAGCTCTCGGATAGCCGTCTTCAAGCGCTCTGGGAAGACATATTGGCTTTCGTTTTGATTCAACGCGTGCCCTTTGACCGCATGCGGGACGTAGCGTGGAATCGTCTCATAGTTCAGTCTCATACGTCCTCCAATCGGACCGCCATCGCCCGGGCGTGGCCGTCAAGTTGTTCTTGTTGCGCGATTCGAATCGCGGCACGCGTGATGCGCTCATCGAGTTCTGTCATTTGCAGGAACGTCTGGCGTCGGTAAAAATCATCGACCGAGAGGCCGCTCGAGAAACGGGCCGTCCCGCTCGTCGGCAGGACGTGGTTCGGTCCAGCGATGTAATCCCCAAACGCCTCCGCCGCTTCATGACCGAGGAAGAACGATCCGCCGTGACGGATGGCTTGCATGTAATCTTCCGGGTCGGCGACGGCGAGTTGGACGTGTTCAGCCGCCATCTCGTTCGCATAACGAATCGCCTCAGCCTTCGTCTTCACGAGGACACCCCCGCGCTTCATCGCCTCTATCGCAATGTCACGCCGCGGTAATTCAGCCAATTGTCGTTCTAATTCTTGTCGAATCGCTTCGGCCAATTCGTCAGTCGTGACGAGCGCAAGTGCCGTCGCTTCGACATCGTGTTCGGCTTGGGCGAGCAAATCGGCGGCGACCCATTTCGGATTGGCCGTCTCATCGGCGATGATGAGCACCTCGGACGGTCCAGCGACCGAATCGATGCCGACGATATGGGAGACGAGCGATTTTGCCGTCGCGACATAGGCATTCCCGGGACCGACGATTTTATCGACCGGTTGAATCGTCTCGGTGCCGAACGCCAAGGCGGCCACGGCTTGCGCCCCGCCGACGAGATAGCATTCATCCGCCCCTGCAATTTTTGCCGCAATCAATAACGACAAATCGATGCCGTCTTGTTTCGGCGGCGTCACCATGACGACACGTTTCACACCGGCCACTTTCGCCGGAATGATGTTCATCAACACGCTCGACGGATAGACGGCCGTCCCGCCTGGCACGTACACGCCGACCGAGTCGAGTGGCATAAAACGGCGTCCAAGTCGGAACATCTCGTCTTCATACACATCGTCTTGACGTCGCTGACGACTGTGGAACGTACGAATCCGTTCGGCCGCGAGCGTCAACGCCTCGGTCAGTTCAGCATATGCGTCAGGTGGCGTAAACGTCGTCAAATCGACCGTTTCGATTTTGTCGACGCCGTCAAATTTTTTCGTGAACGCGAGGAGCGCCTCGTCCCCGTTCGACTCTACGGCCTCGAGGATCGGTTTGACCGCTTCTGCCCAGCTTTCCCGCCGGGCCCGGTTCGTTTCTGTACTCATCGGGCATCCTCCTTGCTCAAGCGACGAATCCACGCCTTCAATTCATCAGGATTGTTGGCGAGAGCCGCCTCACTCGTGATGAACTTGGCGTTCACCGTGAAAATCGTCTCGTATTCTTCAAGGTCATTCGCGCGCAGCGTCGCCCCCGTCTCTACGATATCGACGATGCAATCGGCGAGTCCTGTAAGCGGTGCGAGTTCGACCGATCCGTTCAACGCAATCACTTCGACGTTCTGTCGTTTCGAGGCGAAGTGAGAGATGGCGATATTCGGATATTTGCTCGCGACTTTCAATTTTTTCGTCCCGTTCTTTCGTTCTTCCGGTCCGCAGACAGCCATACGACAACGGCCGAATGGTAAGTCGACGACTTCAAGCACGCCCGGTGTCTTCTCGCGCAAGATGTCTCCGCCGACGACACCGACATCTGCCGCGCCGTGCATGACGTATTTATAGACATCATCCCCTTTGACGAAGATGAACTCATGCCCGTCGACTTCGACCGTCAGTTCGCGGCCGCGCTTCTCCGGCCAAACCGTGAGTCCGACTTGTTCGAAATAGTCTCGGGCCGCTTTCTCAATGCGCCCTTTGGCAATCGCTACTTTCATAAAATCACCTCACCTAACTGTTCTAAATCAAGGGACAGGCCGAACGCCCGTCGCGATTGGCCGAAATGTCCGTATAGTGAATCATAGCGACCGCCCGAGAGGACGCGCCGTCCATCGATGCTGCCTGTCACCGTCAATCCTGAATAGTAATCAAAATCACCGGTCTGACCAAAGTCGTACGAGACGTTCAAACCGATGGACCGTAAATGTTCGACCGCCCGCTCGACTTCCTCGATTGCAGCCGTCAAGCTTGGCTCAGCGACTTCCCGTAACTCATCAAGTGCCGAGTCACCAATCAGGAACGGTAATTTCGCGATTAACGGGTATTGATACGTATCGGCGAGTTCTCGGAGCGATTCCAAGTTACGGAGCGCCAAATATTGGCGTAACGTCCGTTCTGGGATACCGGCCTCGTCCGCCACTGCGGCGACCAAGGCTGCCGATCCAACTTGAATCCGGAGTCCGTCTTGCGGCAAGACGCGCTCGGTCATACTGAGAAACGAGGCGATCAACTCCATATCTGGAGCGTCCCCGTCAATCCATTCGAGACCGAGCTGTTGACGCTCGTGCGGCTGTCCCGAGTGCTTCGGGGTACGCCGATACACGGCACCGGCGTACGCGACACGCATCGGCTCATGACCGTCCGCGAGTTTCCGGGCGATTTGTAACGTATAGTCTGGGCGCATGACGAGCAATTCGCCGTCATTCCCGAACAGACGATAATAGGCCGACTCATCGAACAAGGCCAAGTCTTGATAGTGCGAATAATATTCTACGAGTGGCGGTTCGATCACGCTATAGCCGTTTGATTCGGCTCGCTCTAGAAATGATAACATCCACTGCTTCGGACGCAGAACGTCCTCCCCTTGCAATTCGTGCCATCCTTCCGGGATGGACCCTTTAGTATTGAACCAAATCATCAATATCACCCTTTATCTTATTATCACTTTACCAAACTAAAGTAGTGTGTTAAATTTATCAAACCAAGCCGGTGCTGTCAACCGGCGAACTCGAAAGGAATGTCGCTTGATGATTGACTTTACCCGTGATGGTCACCTTCACACCCCATTTTGTCCACATGGCTCGACAGACCCGCTCCAGGCGTACGTCGAACAGGCGTTAGCCCGTGGTATCAAGACGCTCACGTTCACAGAACATGCTCCGCTCCCAGCCCGGTTTCAAGACCCAACACCAGACAAAGATTCGGCGATGGCGTTCGAATTGCTTCCGGATTATATCGAGGCCGTGCAGTCGTTAAAACGGAAGTATCCCGAACTCGACCTTCGCCTCGGCTTAGAGATCGACTACTTGCCCGGCTATGAAGCTGAGACGTTGGCGTTGCTCGAGCCGTATGCCGACGTATTAGATGAAACAATCTTGTCTCAACACTTTCTACTCGTCGCCGGTGAGCTCCTGCCTGTCGACTTCTCGCTCGAGACGTTTCATATCCTCGTCGAACGTGTCGGTTCGTTCGAGGCTGTGATGAAACAATACTATTCGGCGCTCGCTGCCGGCCTCGTATTCCCTTGGGAACGCCTGAAAGTGGACCGCATCGGACATATCGATTTACCAATCAAATATCAGACCAAGTATGTATGGGACCGCTCAAACGTCCTGGCCGAACAGTCGCGCCTGCTCCAGACGATGGCCGCTCGCGGTTTCGGTCTCGACCTCAATACGGCCGGACTGCGCAAGCCTGAATGCGGACAGCCGTATGCCATCGACGTCGCATCTGAGGCGTCCAGACTCGGAATCCCGTTCGTGCTCGGATCGGACGCCCATATCGCCAAAGACGTGGGCGCTGGGTTCGAAACAATACAAAAAAAAGCCACGTTCCTATGAACGTGGCTTTTTCACAGCGATCTAGCTATCTAGATCCCCATTTTTGGTTGTCGATAACGATATGGCGTTCCATTTCTTCATCTATTGACAATAATACCATACTGATTCGGCAATGCAACCTAAAAATGAAAAAAGGATGACGGAGTTGTCATCCTTTGTTATTTAGACCGCCATTTCAGCGTATAAACCTTTTAATTCCTCCGTAGACGCCTCGTCCATCTGTAACGCCACGAGTTCGACGAACTGAAGTGCAGGATCCTTGTCGCCCGACATACGAACGATTTCGGCTGCCGCATCATCGAGCGCGAGCAAGATACCTGATACACCGAGCGTCGGATAGTAACGGAGTAGCGCGCGGACGTGCTTCATTTCTGAAATATCGTTGCCATTAATCTTTAGTGCTTTGACCGCCAACTCTTTATGCGTTCCAATCGCGAACTTATCTTCCCACACCTCTTCGAGTGTGATCAACGCTTCCACATCATAGGCACCATCAGTGAAACGAACTTGTTTTTCCATGTAACATTTCCCCTCTCGTTAATCTACTTTCATTATAAGAGAGGAACACACTAAAAGTTTGTGAAATGTTGAACATTTTGTGGAATTTTTGTCTCACCTAGTTGTGAACATAAAAAAAGGTCCCTCCGAGGAGAGACAAATAATGGAAGAGTAAAACACCATTGGCAGTACATTAATAATATAACACCGAATGTAAACGTTTACAATGTGTTTTTAAAACTTTTTTCAAGTGGCATATGTACCACGTCAATTCCGCTCTCGCGCATTAAATCGAGACCGTCGCCATGTTCATAACCGACCGCATAGACGACACGAGCGACGCGGGAGGCAATCAAGGCGAGCGAGCAGGCGTGGCACGGCGAATGGGTCACATAAGCCGTCGCCCCGAATGCGTTCGTCGAATCGGCGGCGAGCTTTCCGATCGCGTTGATTTCAGCATGAATCTCATGCTGTTTCGACCAATTGTGATGATCGTACGGGTCCGAGCATTTGATATAGGTCACACCGTCATGAATGAACGAGACCGGCGTTTCGAGCAAGTCGACCGCATTCGCGGATACATACTCAGCACGCTTATAAAATCCGTCATCCCGCTTTAAGAAGATTTCATTACAGTTCGTATGCCCCGGCGGCGTGCCGTTCAAGCCAATCGAAATCGGCTTCTCATCTTTGACGATGACGCAAGCGACACTTTTAGAGGCACACTTCGAATGACGTACCGCCATCATATCGGCAAACTGTAACCACGTCTCGTCCCATAGGTGTTGTTTATCCATTGTTGATCCTCCTCGAAGAAAAGGAAAGTCTGAATGCTCAGACTTTCCCCGTTCAATATCCAGTCTCTTTTGGCAACTCTTTGTTTTTCGAAGCAATCTCGATGACTTTTTCTTTCAACTCGTGCTCCATCCGATCGAGTTCACGTTCCGCCTCACGACGCTTCTGACGTCCCTCTTGTTGAATCCGGAGCGTCTCATCGAGCGTCGAGAGCAAGTTCTCGTGCGCCACTTTGAGCGACTCGACCGAGACGATGCCTTTCTCGTTCTCTGTGGCAATCTCGATTGACGAATCTTTCAACATCTTCGAGTTCTGCTCGAGCAACGTGTTCGTCGTCTTCGTCACGTCTTGCTGCATCCGGAGCGCCGTCTTTTGACGCGTCAAGCTGAGCGCGAGCACGACTTGGTTTTTCCAGAGCGGAATCGTATTGACGACTGCCGACTCGATTTTTTCGGCTAGAATCTGGTTGTTCTGCTGGATGACCCGGATTTGTGGGGCCATCTGCAGGCTGATCGTCCGGCTCAGTTTCAAATCATGCAACTTTTTCTCGAACCGGTCCGCGAGTTGAATCATATCGTTCAACTGTTGCAGTTTGACCTGGTCTTTCGACATCTCGACTTCTTGACGAAGCGGGGCAATCTCATAGCTCCGCACGTGGTCGAGTTTCGTCTCGCCGGCGGCGATATAGACGTTGAGTTCTTCGAAGTAGCGTTTGTTCTTATCGTACATTTGATCGAGCATCGTGATATCTTTCATCAAGCCGAATTTGGCCCGGTCTAGATTATGGATGACCTCTTCTAAATAGACGCTCATTTTTTCAAACTGCAACTTATAGTTCTCGGCTTTCTTCTTGGCCCGGCCGATGAGCGGAAGGTTGTCCATGAAGCTCTTCTTCTCCGGTTGCAACATGTCCGGGTCCATCTTGCGCACGTTCTGCATCAAGTCGGACAATAGCTTGCCGGCGTCTCCGCCATCTTTCATCCGGACCTCGGTCAAGATTTGGTCCGAGAATTGTGATAGTTCACGTTGTACGTTCGAACCGAATAGCATGACGGAATCTGTCTTTTTAATATCGATTGACTCCGCGATGCGCGTGATCCGTTCCCGGTGCGCTTGTGGGACGTCAGCATTTACTTGAATCGCCGGCACCTCATGTTTATCGGTCATTGATGACCAGTCAACGGACGGGTCTGAGATTGCGTCGGTTTCCGTCTTCGTTTTCGTTTGGGAAGTGAGTTCTTCTTCTGGCCATGACTGCCAGTTCGTTTCATTCGATGAAGTCATGCTTTTTTCTCCCTTCTGGTTGATCGGCCAATACTCTCTCCATCATGATCAACTCTCGTTCAAAATCGACCGCGTCATCTTCGAGGAGACGACTGCGCTGTTGTTTGAACTTGTCGACGATAAGCCGCATATTGGTTATCAACTGTTCACGTGTCTCTTCTTGAATGACGACGCGTTTTCCTTCTAGTTCTTTAAATTTCAATACGACTGACACGAGCGAGTCCAAGTAGAACGTGAACAAGTCACGCACGTGCTTCGCATCTTGAGGGTTCTCGAACAGCTCAGCGAACAGTTCGTGTGCTTCTTTCGAGACCGCCTTCATCTCACGCCGCACCTCGATGTCTTTAATTTCAGGCAAGACGCGGTCGATTTGTTGTAACTTTTCATAGCCTTGTTCAATCGTCCGCTGCAGAAATTGCAGCTCCAAATCATCTGTCGCTTCGAATTGACGCACCGGCGCCGCTTCTTCGAGTGGTTTCAGAATGCGCGAACCGACGAACGGTTCGTCTTCATCGAGCAATAGTTTCTTCTTGGCCCGTTTGGCAACAGGCGCGGGTGCCCGCTTCCGCCGTTTATTGTTCGACCACACTTCGTTCAATACGAGCGCCCCGACGATGATAAACAACCAAGAGAAATCAAAAACGCTTATGGCAAAATATAGGATCGCCCCAGTCAGGGCCCATTTCATCCATGTTTTCATCCGTTTCACCTCGTCTCATGATACTTCTATTGTACCTTACGTGACCCTTCAAAAAAAGTTTCGTCATCTTTCTAAGCTTAGCATAACGCTCCCGTTCACTCCCTCGGTCGCAAGAACGAAAAATGGTAGTACAAAAACCTCCTGATTCGACGAATCAGGAGGTTGCAAACGTTATAATCTGACCCACGTCGTCACCATGACAACGGCGACCGTCACCGGAATGACGTAACGGATCAAGAAGTGCCAAATCGGGTACAACTTTACACCGATGTCTGACGTTTGAATCTCTTCTTTCAGAATGCGTTGATCGACGACATATCCGACGAAAATCGATGTCAAGAGTGCACCGACCGGCATCAAGATGTAACTGACGATGTAATCCATCGAATCAAAGAACGTACGACCGCCCAAGAACTGCATCTCGCTCATGACACCAAATGAAAGCGCAGATGGAATTCCGACTGCGAAGACGATAGCCGCTGACAACAGGGTAACGTTGCGCTTCGAGATTGTGTGTTTCTTCTCGTTCAACTTGTCTGTCACACCGGCGACGACGACTTCGAGCATCGCAATCGACGATGTAATCGAGGCAAACGTGAACAAGAGGAAGAACAACACCATAAAGAATCCTCCGAGCGGTACTTGGTTGAACACCGCTGGTAAGACGACGAAGAGCAGTGCTGGTCCTTCTGCTGGGTCAAGACCCGAAGCAAAGACGGCCGGGAAAATCGCAAGTCCTGCCAATAGCGAGACAGCGATATTCAATAGAACGATCATGTTCGCTGAACGATTGAGCGTCCCTTTCGTCTGAATGTACGACGCGTACGTCAACATGGCCGCGACACCGAGCGATAGCGAGAAGAACGCTTGACCGAGGGCGAACAAAACCGATTCACCGGTCAAGGCAGAGAAGTCAGGTTGCAAGAAGAAGCGAACCCCTTCCATCGCTCCGTCAAGCGTCAACGAACGGATGACGAGCACGATGAAACTGACGAACAAGAGCGGCATTAAAATCTTGCTCATGCGCTCGATGCCAGCCTCGACACCTTTTAAGACAATCAAGAGCGTAATCAATAAGAACAAGAACTGACCGAACACGGCGATGCCTGGTGACGAGACGACATCTCCGAACACGGCACCGAACTCATCAGGCGAACGTCCGTTCAACGTCCCGCTCAGTCCGAGCCCGATGTATATCAAGACCCAACCACCTATGACACTGTAGAATGAGAGCAATAAGAAACATGCGATGACGCCCAGGTAACCGACGAATGTCCAACGACTGTGCCCTAATTTTTTAAAGGCGAGCAGTGCCGTCTTTTGTGTCGAGCGTCCGACGATGAATTCACCAATCAATAACGGTAACCCGAGTAAGAGCGTGAACGCTAAAAACATGAGCAAAAAGGCGCCGCCTCCACTTGTGCCGGTGACATACGGAAATTTCCAGATTGCACCGAGACCAATCGCAGACCCTGCGGCCGCTAAGATGAATCCAATTTTTGAGGCGAACGAATTTTGCGCCATTACCATCCCTACTTCCTGTTTTCATATCTTTTTTCATAATAATAGTGAAATACTAACACGGTTCAGAAATGAGAACAACTAAAAACAGAGAAAAGTCTGAATTCTTTTCTCTGTCAGCAATTTTTATCGATTTTTAGTGTGACGGGACGAGAAATGACAACTCTCTTGGCAGGACATCGACGTCCAGCCGTTCCGCCTCGAAGTGCTCCCCATCGACGTCGATGATTTGAGATTCATTTAAATGGACGGTCAGTTGAGACATCTGTAGATGCACCCATTCCGGAGACGACTGTTCGAGTCCGAGCTGTTGGGTCAACAATTGACGAATCATCGGGAAGCCGATGGCGGAACTATGGACGACCTCGACGAGTCCGTCCGTGAACGACTGGGTCGGGAGTTTCGTCGGTACCGTCCCGAGATAAGCCCCGTTCCCTACATATAGGAAGCTGACTGGTCCATCGTGGACGACTTCCCCACCGTGTTCGATGCGAACATCGAACGGATCGAGTTCACGAAACTGCCGGATCGTCGCTAAAAAGTAACCAATCGACCCGAGTGATTCTTTTTGGAGCGGATCGATTTGTCTCGACGCGTCCGCGATCAGGCCGACCCCGATGAAGTTGAGCCCGTACCGTTCGTTGACTCGCATCACATCGACCGATTGTGCGTAACTCATCTTGAACAAACGGGCCGCCTCGATTGGTTCGACCGGTAGCGCAAGGGCACGGGCGAAATCATTACACGTGCCGGCCGGAATCAGACCGATTGTCGGCCGTTCATCTCGCGGAAGCTTCATCAAGCCATTGACGACCTCATGAAGCGTCCCGTCCCCGCCGATGACAATCAAGTGCTCGTAAGCCCCGCTCTCTTCGGCGAAGCGACCGGCGTCTCCTTGCGCGAGCGTCTTCCGAATCAAAATCTCATCGTATAACGATTCAATCGTCCCGACGACCTCACCGAGCATCGTCTCGTTCCCGCCAGACGTGGGATTGGAGATAATCAATGCTCTCATAACAGACCAGCCTGCTCCAAGAAGTCCTTCGCGACGTCGTACGCCCGTTCATTCCCGTACGCGACGCGACGGTTCAATTCAGACATCTCTTCGTCAGTAATTTTACCACCCAATTGGTTGAGGGCATCCTCGATTTCCGGATGTTCATCGAGCGTCTCTTGTTTCACTAACGGAGCTCCTTGGTAAGGTGGGAAGAACTGTTGGTCGTCCTCGAGGACAAGCAATTCGTTCTCGGCGATATCCGGGTCGGTCGCATACGCATCGACGAGGTTGACGTCTCCACGTGCGATGGCACGATAGCGCAACTTTTGTTCCATCGAGACGACCGACGGGAAATCGAGACCATACGCTTGTTGCAGTCCCGGGTATCCGTCTTCACGGTCTGTGAACTCGAGCGTGAATCCGGCCTTAATATCCGATTGAACGTTTCGTAAATCCGAGATGGCGGTGATGTCTTCTTGCTCGGCATAGTCGCGTGGGATCGCGATGGCGTATGTGTTGTTGAACTGCATCGGTTCAAGCAACGCATAGCCGTCATCGGCGAGCGCGTCTCGAGCCTGTTCATACACTTCACGGGCATCGTTCGAGTTCGGTGTCTCTTTTACGAGACTGGCGAGCACCGTTCCCGTGAACTCCGGATAGATGTCGACATCTCCGGATTGCAGTGCACCCCAGACGAACGTCGTCTCTCCGAAGTTCGGGCGGACAGATACGGACAAATCGGTCTGATCTTCAATCAATAGTTTATACATGTTCATTAAAATCTCAGGCTCTGGCCCAAGTTTCCCGGCGATGACGAGATCGGTCTGTTGTGTTCGACCGAAAGCGAGCGGGGCCGCGACGATGAGCGCCAACACGGTCGAGACTGCAATCAATTTCGTCTTGTTGCGGGTTGCCGTCGCGCCTTCCATTTGGCGAAGTAAGAAATCGAACAACAAGGCAAGGATGGCGGCTGGGATTGCCCCGAGCAGAATCAAATAGTTGTCGTTCCGGTTGATTCCGAGCAGGATTAACGTCCCGAGCCCACCTGCGCCGACGAGGGCGGCGAGCGTCGCCGTTCCGACAATCAGCACCATCGCCGTTCGAATCCCGGCCATGATGACCGGTAGCGCGAGCGGGAGTTCGACTTTCATCAAACTTTGGTTCGGTTTCATCCCACAAGCCCTGGCCGCTTCGATGAGCGATTTATCGACCTCGTTCAGCCCGGTGAAAGTATTTCGTAAAATCGGGAGCAAGGCATATAACACGAGGGCAATCGTCGCCGGTAAGGCACCAATCCCGACGAGCGGAATCATAAGACCGAGGAGCGCCAAAGAAGGAATCGTTTGAATGATGGCGGTAACGCCGATGGCGGTCTCGGCCACTTTCTTGCGACGCGTCAACCAAATCCCGAGCGGAACGGCGATTAAGACGGCTATCAAGAGTGATACGACGGAGAGCTGCAAGTGCTCAATCAGCGCCTCGACGAGTTCGCCACGCCGGTTTTGAAATGTCTCAAGCATCTACCTCACCTCTTCCACGTTGTGTAAAGTCGAGGACGAACGGATCCGTACTCGCTCTGATTTCATCTGGAGTACCGATAACGACCAATTCGCCATCACGCATCAAGGCGATGCGATCCCCAAGTTTCATCGCTTCTTGCATGTCATGGGTCACGAACAGAATCGTCTTCCCGAGCTCATCGTTCAAGCGTTTAATATCATCTTGAAGTTGACCTCGGCTAATCGGATCGAGCGCCGAGAACGGTTCATCCATCAAGATGACTTCCGGATCGGCTGCAAGCGCCCGCAGTACGCCGACGCGTTGTTGCTGTCCACCGGATAGTTCCGTCGGCTTTTTCACTCGCAAGACCGGATCCAGCCCTGCAATGTTCATGAGTTCGGTCACGCGGTCCTTCGTCTTCTGTTTAGGCCATTTCAATAATTCGGGAACGACAGAAATATTTTCCTCGACCGTTAAATGAGGGAATAAGGCAATTTGTTGAAGCACATAACCAATGTTGCGTCGCAACTCGTATATATCGAATTGATAAATCTCTTTCCCGTCGATGAGGATTTTTCCATCTGTATGGTCAATCAGTCGATTCACCATCTTCATCGTCGTCGTCTTCCCGCACCCCGATGGCCCGATTAAGACAAAAATCTCTCCTTTACGGACTGTCAAATCCAAGTCTTTGACGGCTAGCGTACCGTCTTCGTAGCGCTTGGACACATTTTGAAATTCTATCAACTCTACCCCTCCTCGGCTCGTAACTTTTTCATGAAAGTCAAATATTAGTTTGCCCGTTTCCAACGTTTGTTAAACAATCGGACGTGCTATCTGGTGCGTATGGCCACTGCCGATAAGCAAAAACATGAAGCAAGGCACAAAAAAGGTCCTCCTGAAGGAGAACCTGCTGTTATGGAAGTGTAATCGTGATGTGGCGACGACCCCAGTTAATGGCCTCGTCTTTCGTGTCGACGAGCAAGTCGACGATATTTCCTTTGATGCGTCCACCCGTATCCAGGGCGATCGCTTGACCGACACCTTCGATTTGAACAATCGTTCCAAGTGGGATGACGGCTGGATCGACGGCGATGATACGCATGCCGTTATAGAAAATCGAATCCGTGACATCATGACCGGTTGCCGTCAAGACGCGGCCCCCGTATGAGCCGTTATCGGCTGCATCGTTCGTGTACGCCGTCGACTCGGCTTGAATGGAGCGTCCTGTCGTCGAGACTGGAGTTGCAGTCGTTGTCGACACCGTCGATTGCTTTTTCGAAGTTGCGGCTTGATGTTTCGCTTCTTCTTGTCGTGCCTGCTCGGCAGCGACACGTTTCTCTTCGGCCAAACGTTCTGCTTTTGCTTCACGCTCTGCCTGCTCTCGCTCGGCTTTCTCTTCGGCGACACGTTTTTCTTCCGCAATCCGTTTCGCTTCAGCGACACGTTTTTCTTCCGCGATCCGTTTCTGTTCGGCTAGTCGTTTTTCTCGTGCAATCTTTTGCTGGCGTTCTTGCTCGATCGCTTTTCGTTCCAATTCAAGTGGGTTTTGGACAATTTTTTGTTCCGTCCCAATCCCGATTTGGGCGGCATCGGCCGTCGCGGCAAACGCGAACGTTCCCACAGCCATAAGTAGGACAGTCATCATGTATTTTAAGGAATGCATAATCAATAGGTCAGCACCTTTCTCGTCATCTAACGAACAGGAGTTAATTTACCATGCCCGTCCGACCCCGAGAAGGGATTTTGATGAAGTGAAATATTTCTGACACATCGACTCTCTGTCGGTTACAATCTGTAACATTTACAAGAAACATAGCGCTACCAAGCGTTTTTATAAAAAATTACAGATTCGTTACAACATTTCGTGTAACAAATCTGTAATCTGATTGTCATTCTGTTTCAGCTTCGGTCGAGCGCAAATCGTGAGGTCTTACCATGCCCCAAGGTGCCACGTCGACGTCCACTTCGAACGTCTTCGCCCCTTCGATTGCTGATGTCTCTTCCTCAGCGACACGATACGAACTCATATCATCAATATATACTTGGCGGTCGTAATAGTTGGCCCGAGTGCCCCCAAAGAACGGCCGTGAACTGACCCGGTCAATGGTCGCATATCCATCGTCCCCCGTTTTGAATGAGACGTATACTGTCCCTGACTCGACATCTTGTCTTCCTTCGAACGAGTCATACTCCAAATAGACGAAGTCTCCGAAAAACGGGTCGTACGGTTCGTAGGAGGTCGCTTTGAACGTATACGTCTCACCGAACCAGGAGACCGCATAGACGAGCAGTATAAACCCGACGGCAATCAACACTTGCACAATCGGTACTAGCCAAGGCGTCAATCGTTTCATGTCTGAGCATCCCCTCTCGTCGTACGACTACGGCTGCGCCACCACAAGGCGAGCGACAATGCGAAGACGATCAATGCTCCGATGAGGAAGAAGAGTGAAATATCAAGTTTATCCCACACATAGATGAAGTAGATCGTCATTTGAACGAGTAAGAAATAGATGAAGGCGAGCACGATCGGTTTGCGATTGTGGTCTTGATAGACGAGATAAGCGAGGGCGACCGCTTCAAGCAGGATGGCCAGCAAGATGCCCGTATCCTCGAACAATGAGAAGGGGATGACGGCGAGCAGGCTGACCCACATCAAATCTGGACGTCGGTGCAACAAATAGACGGCGACGAGGACGATCGAAAGGATTGTCGCCTCGATGACCGACGGTGTTCGTTGCGACAACCAGCCTTCCGTCGCATTAATCAAATAGCCGATCGATAGGACGGCAGCGACGAAGAGGTACAGATAGTTCCATTGGGCCCGCTCCCGATAAACGAGAAACAAGACGTGTAGCGCAGCGAGTGCCCATAGCGGCCAAAAGCGGCCTTCATAGTCGGCGTACTGACCAATCGTGATCAATAGGCCGTAGAAGCCGAACCAGGCGAAAATGCGATCGAGTTCATTGTCCCCATAATGGAACCAGACCCACGTCACGATCAATCCGAACGCAATCAACGTGATGCCGATGCCTTGAAAACTATTCGTGATCGCCAAAAAGGCGGCGAGTGCGGCCAAAAACGTAAAAATCGGATGTTTGAAAATCAATTTGTGCATGACGGCGACGGCAAGGAATAACCAGAATAAGAACGGAATTTGCGAGGAAAGATTATACGTCGAGAAAATGACGATCATCGTGGCGACGAAAAAGGCGACGCCTAACAGTCGGAATAGCGTGACATAGCGTGACGCTTTCACTTGCAGGCGTTCGGCGGTCACATACATCCCGACCATAAACACGAGAAAAATGGCGACTTTCACAAGATCAGGAATCGCTTGCCAATTGGCCGCGACAAAACTGAATAGACTAAGTGCGAGCAAAATCGATCCGATAATCACAAGAATAGGCGGTTTGTGCTCACGTTTGTCACCGACCGCCAACTTCTTATGTTCATACTCGACCAAGCGCTGACCGGTCACTTCATCCAGTAAACCGGCCTCTTCCCATTCACGAACTTTTTTGTCAATGGACACCTGAATCATCCCTTTCGATTAAAAGGTCAGCTGGCGCGTTCGATCAATTCCAAATCTTTTTTCAGTAAAACTTGCTTCTCGAATTCGAGACCAAGCTGTTGAAATTCTTCCATGATGGAAACGTCCCCGATGACCGTATTGGTCAATACGGCAGTCACTTCTGCGACCCAACCTTCACGAGTTGACTTGACGATATCACCCACAACGAATTCTACAGACACACCCATTCACTTCCAATCTTAAATTTGTTTCTATCATTATAACGAAATTATATCGGTTTGAATACGTTTTCTTTAAGCCGTTTAATAAATTGTGTCAAAATTTTTCCAGTCAATCCCCAAATAATGTAGTCTTCATGTTCATAAAAAGGTTCTCTCATTTTAATTACCCGTTTTTCGTACGCTTTAGCATTCGCCATCCGGTCAAACGGAATATTTTGATCAGGATTCATCGTCCATTCCATCTCGCCGTGGAACGGGTCGAGCAACAGCAACGTCTCGACCGGGATTGAGAACAGATGGTCGACTTCATCGGTGTGACGGACGTCTGGGACCTTCGGAATCACTCCGACGAACGGATAGATCAGTTGCCGATGTGGCGTTGCGAGGGGTTGCAGGCGACCGATCACTTCAATCTCTTCCATCGCGAGCAATAGCTCCTCACTCGTCTCACGAACAGCCGCCTCGACCGGGGTCTCGCCAGGATCGAGACGGCCGCCCGGGAATGAGATTTCTCCAGGCTGGCGCCGCATCGTATGGGCGCGCACTTCAAAGATGACATGCCACGCTCCATCGACCTCGACCAAAGGAATCAATACGGCAGCCGTCTGTTCATAATTCTCTTCCATCGAAAAACTGTCACGCAATTGTTGTTCCGTGATCCACGATTGTTTCATGTTCTCCACCTCATTCTCTATGTTTCTACAGTTCCACCGTTGTCTCCTCGTTTAAACGCATCAAATGTCGGAAATATCATTATTAATGATAGGAGATGGTAGATGTGGTGGACAAACAAGTTGATGTATTGATTGTCGGGGCGGGCCCGACCGGACTCACGCTCGCGCTGACGTTAGCCAGATATGGAATCTCATTTGAAATCATCGATCGCAAGACGACACCGTCGAACAACTCCCGCGCCATCGGGATTCAACCGCGGACGATTGAAGTCTTCTCTCGTCTCGATGTCGCCAAAGAAGTGCTCGACCGGGCGCGGACCATCGAGAAAGGAAATCTATATTTTTCAGGGCAATGGACGGCCAAGCTCGAATTCTCCCGTCTCGTCACGCCCTATCCGTTCGTGACGTTGCTCCGTCAAAACGAGACCGAAGCAATTCTCGAGGCGGCGTTAAACGAGCACGGGCATTACGTCCAGCGTGGCGAAGCGCTCGTGTCACTGACTCATTACCCGTCTCGTGTGCTCGCACATTTGGAGTCAGACTCAAACCGGACAATCGAGGCCAAATATGTCGTGGCGGCCGACGGAGCGAACAGTTCGATTCGACGCATGCTCGCTCTGCCGTTCAGCGGAAAATCGTTCAAGGAATCGTGGGTGCTCGCCGACATGAAAGCCAAATGGAACATCTCGCGTGAAGAGGTGCATATTTTCTTTTCGGACCGCGGTGTATTGGAAGTCTTCCCGCTCACGGACGACACGATTCGCATCACCGGCAATCTCGCGAGCGATGAGTCGTTCAGCGAGGCGGAATTGCGTGAGTTGATCGAACAGCGCAGCCATATGGATGTCGAAATCGACGAGGTCGAATGGTTCTCATTGTTCCGGGTCCATAACCGCATGGTTGACTCATTCATTCACAATCGCGTCATTCTCATGGGTGACGCCGCCCATATCAATTCACCTGTCGGCGGACAAGGGATGAATACCGGCATCGCCGATTCGTTCAACCTCGGCTGGAAGCTGTGGCTTCATTTGAAGGCGGGTGCCCCGTTCCGCGTCGTCGATTCATATCGCGATGAGCGCGAACATGTGGCCCGTAACGTCCTGCAGACGACGAACGTGGCGACCGAAGTGTTGCAGACGACGCTCCCAGTCCTACTGCCGTTCCAAGCGCTAGGCGCCGACGTCTTTACGCGCGTCAATCTCATCAACCAAAAAATCACGGAACGGATTGCCCAGTTACACTTGTCATATCCTGGACATTCCCGCGTCCCGTTCTTACGCGTCACCGAAGGCAAAATTTTCCCGGAGATCGAGATTATCCGGACGGACGACGGGCTCCGCACGAAGATTTCAGAAGTCGCCGACGGCCGCTTCCAAGTGCTCGTGCTCGACGACGATAAACGGGACGCGAGCGCGTTGTATGACTATTTGAACGACCATCAATCGTTCTTCCAAATCATCACGCTGTCGAAGACGAGCCGTCCCTTCTTCGATCAAGGCAACGAGCTCGCGAAATCGCTGTTCATGAAACGCGGCGTCCTCGTCATCCGTCCAGACGGTTATCTGCTCCACAAGCAGCGGCACCTTCGCCCAGAAGCGCTACAAGCGACAATGGCAGCTTGGTTGCCGTCCCCATAACAAAAGCTCCACTCGGATTTGAGTGGAGCTTTTGTTTACGCTTGATTGTAATAAAGCGTCCCTGGTTTCGACAGCGTCAAGTCATAAAACGCCTCGAACGCTTCGATATCTTCCAACTTGCGAAAATCGACTTTGTCCGTCTCTTCATTCGGGATTGCGACGATGATGCCATCATCGGTCTGTTTGATCATCCCGGTCTGTCCGTTATGGATGCGGATGTAGAGCACGTGCTTGTCTTCTAGCAGCGTCACGGCTTCGCGACGCGATTGAATCGTTGTTTTCATAGTCATCCCCCACTTTCTTTTGAGTATACCGGTCCATCGTTGTTGCTTTCAAGCGGTTGCGCCCTTAAAATTAGGTAAAGAAGGGGTTGAACGCTTTGAATTTGGAAACTATTTTAATTATCGTCTTAGGCATCACATTCGTTGTGCTCGTCTCGATCCGCGCCGTCCGCAATTTGCAGTGGGTCCGCTTCGGTGAGGCGTTCGGCAAACAAGGCGAGGCGCTGCTTGACGACTATACGTACTTAACAGAACAAGGCATCACGTGTCGCGTCGAGCACGGTTTGCCGACCGGCCGCCTGTTCCGCCCGCTCGCCAAAAACTTGGACGACCGGGTCGCCTTGTTCGTCCATCGCAAAGACGAACAGAAGGCTCGACAATTATTGAAATAAAAATGGCGCTGAGACTACAGCGCCGTTGTGTCAGGCTGTAGACATTAACATCGTCTGCAGCCTTTGTATTTGTCCGACCGGGCACAATGAAAATGGCGCTGACTCTTCAGCGCCATTTTCATTTATGTACTTGCCGCTCCGAGCAATAGTAGGCGATGTGTTTAATCGTCGCCTCAGACAACAGCTCGAGCTTCGTCTTCGTGATGACATCGTCAATCACATCGAACGTCTCGGCACAGTTCGCTTTGATGCGTTCCACTTTGAGACGTGGTGTCTCCGGGAATATTAAAAATGACGTGACGGGGACAGCTTGTCCGCATTGCCTCTTCAAGACACTCCGGACGTGCTTCGTCATCCGCTCAAGTTCTTCCATCGGATGCGGATAGATGTTTTTCCAACCGAGCGGCGTCTCGAGACGACAATCCCGGTTCGTCATATGGACGGCCGACGTCGTCCGGTTGATGCGGACTAAAAAGACGCCTTTCGGTCCGACCAACACATAATCGAGCACGTCATCACCGAGCTGGACGTGTTCAATCATCATCCAATCAAAGCGACATGTATGACGAATGATCTCGACGATCTCGTCCGTGTACGATTTCGGTGGTGCGATGACTTCTTCTTTCGTGCGGAACAAGCCTTTCGTCTGTCGTTTCTCAGGTTCTTTCTTGACGGCCGTCAATACTTGTAACATCTTCTCCACCTCCTCCCTTTATTCGCTTGGACCGACCTGTTTTCCGAAGACGGCCTTTTCTAAATTCGAGATGCGACGCAACATATCATAGTTCGACGCGACAGGCTGGGCCGGTTTGACCGGTTCTGCTGTTTGTTCGTTCGAACCGCGACGGAGCGACTCGTTCTCTTGGCGCAACCGTTCGATTTCTTTCGTCATCTTCTCGTAATCACGGATGACGACGTCCAAAAACTGGTCGACTTCTTCTTGTGAGTAGCCACGGAGGGCCGTCTTGAATTCTTGTTTATAAATGGCTTCAGCTGTTAGTTCGGTCTGCATGATTTTCACTCCCAATGTTGTTCCCATTGTTTTTCTTCTTCGATTACACGTAACTCTTCCGGCGTAATCAAGAATAACTCCATCTGGTGTTTTCGTTTAGCCCCTTCGACGAGAAAACGAGGGCTTCCCCCCGTCTCTTCGTCATACAGCGTGATTAATCCTGCTGCTTTGTCCAAAAAGAAGGCGGTTTTTGCGCGCAATTGGCTCGGGTCCTCGTACGGACGTTGGGTCAGCGGTTCAAAAAAGTCAGCCTCGAGCTGCAAGCGGATGAACAGTTCTTGTTCAAACGGCTTGTACTTCTCTTCCATCTGTAAAAAAGGTGGAAACACGGCAATTTTGATTGGATAAGATTCTCTTAACTCTAACAATACTTCTCCAGCCCACAATTCACAACCGTTCGTGCCACTAAAGATGAACCATTCGGCCCCAAGCTCGATCGCTTCCATTATTTTTCGCTCGTAAGCTTCTTTGATGATATCGATGCCAGGATGGTCGGCTTTGAAGATGCCGAGCTCATGTGGCCGATATCCTGTGATGGCGACAACTTTCATGACCGCTTCCTTTCTAACCGATTCATCCGGTGACGGAGTGCCCGCATCTCGGTCAAGGCGGTCTGTCGAAGCACCGTCTCTTTCCGTTCCGAGAGCGTCAGCGCCTGCTCGGTGAACGTGATGGCTCGGTTGATGTCTTTTTGATGATGTTCGGCATATTTCGCCAACTCGACGAATGCCTCGACCGTACCGACCTGTTCGAACAGCGGCAACGCCTGCTCCATCTGGCCGGTCCGTTTTAACAGCAGGGCTTGACGCATCAAGGCACGTTTCGTCGGTTGTTCAAGCCGCTCATATTCTTGAAGCGCCGCCTCGGCGTTACCGAGATCGTTCAACCAGTGGGCCCGCTCTTCCCCGAACGGCGTCTCATCGGCTTCGACGAGATGACAGAGCCGTTTATAGAGTGAGACAAGACTCAAACAGTCAGCATGGTGGTGTTCGATGACGGGCTGGATGATATCCGGTTTCCGTTCTTTCACGTATTGAAAATAGTGCATCGGCGCCAAAAAGCCAGGCATATCGTCCGTCCGGGCATGACCGAAGTGGGCCTCGACCGCTTTGAGCGAGACCGATTCAAGTGTCGGTTTCAACAGACGACGTGAGGCATGCAACAAATCGACGTGGCCGACGGCCGGGAGCGCCTTCACTTTCGAACGGACAAACGTATGCCTTGTTTTGATTTGGGGCCAGTCGAACGACTTGCCGTTATACGTCACGAAACGAACCTCGTCGCCGATGTCATTCAAGAAGTGATAGTAGAACGCCGTCTCGAATGCCGGGTGCGGCAACACGTACTGAATCATCTCCAGATGATCGTCTTGGAAGCGCGCGAAGCCGATTAAAAAGATTGAGGTGCCGGAGCCGCGAAGCCCGGTCGTCTCGGTGTCCATGAACAATACCTGTTCAGATGGCACATCGACTTGAAAGAACGGATGGGTCGATGTCGCGAGCGAGGCTTTCGCCTCTCCGAACGTATAGTCATGATACGTCTCATCGAGTGGATAAATCTGTTTCAAGCGGACGCACCACTCTTGTTCGAACGTCAAAATCTCTCCGCCGCGCTCGCGCCACTTCGCCTGTTCAACGTCGTCCGGCGTCACGGTCACCTGTTTCGGTTCATTCGTTTTAATGAGTCGTGATAGTTTTGCTTTCATATCGTTCCTTTCAATGCTTGCAACTGTCTGACGACCTGCTGTTTAAAGTCACCGTAGCCGATCATTCCGACACAGCGCGGACAACCGCTCTCGCACGGACAATCGTCGACCGTTCGAATGGCCGCATCCAAGACCTCATCGGCGTCGCGATAAAGTGCTTCGCTCAGCCCGATGCCGCCCGGATAGCGGTCATATAAATAAACGGTCGGTTTATTCGTATGGGTCGCTTTCATTTGAATCGTCGTGAACAGATCGAGCGTGTCACACATCAAATAGAGCGGGGCTAGGCGTCGCAACAAATCGCTGACCGCCTCGAGCTGGTCTTCCATGTCGGCTTCCGAGTAGGCGAACCGTTCGTCGAGCGTGAACCATGTCGCGGTCGTATGAAGTTCCCGCTCCGGCAAGTGAATCGGTCCGGAACCGATATTCTCATGCGTCCCGAACTTGATTTTCTTGAACAGGGTCGCCATCGCGATGACCGACACTTCCCCGAACGTCTTCACGCCGGTCGTCTTGTTCTCTTCCAACACTTTCAGTTCGACTGCCAAATTGGCGTCCGTATAGTAGTCGACGTCGACGCGTCGGACGTACGCTTTCTTCTCTTCGAAATCGAGACGTTCGACTTGATACTGCTCGGCGCCATGTAAATAGATGGCTTCGTCGTGGAGCAATGTCATCGCGCTGAACGTATCCATCTCACCGATGACTTGGTTCTTCGCGGTTTGATCGACGATGACGACGTTCTCTTGGTCACTCGTCCGAAGCGAGATGTCATGGGCCGGGAACGCATCGGTCATCCAATAATATTTATCGGCCCGTTCGTGCAAAATGTGGGCGTCCGTCAAGAAATCGAGAATCTCTTCCGTCTCGACTGTGCCGAACCGCTCCCCTTTCTGGAAAGGCAGTTCGAAGGCGGCACATTTCATATGGTCGACGAGGATGATTAAATTGTTCGGGTCGAGACGAGCCGCTTCCGGAGACCGGTCTAAAATCAAATCGGGTTGTTCGACGACGAGTTGGTCGAGCGATGACGATGAGGCGACGAAGATGACGAGCGCCTCGGAATGACGGCGTCCGGCCCGGCCGGCTTGTTGCCACATCGAGGCGACCGTTCCCGGATAGCCGTTCAACACACACGCTTGCAATTGACCGATATCGACGCCGAGTTCAAGCGCATTCGTCGAGACGACGGCCTTAATCTCCCCGTTACGGAGCCGGCGCTCGATTTCGCGACGCTCCGACGGCAAGTAACCGCCTCGGTACCCGACAATCGACTTTGGACCGAGCTCGCGCCGCGTCAATTCTTGTAAATACGTCAACAACACTTCGACCCTGACGCGTGAGCGGGCGAAAACGATCGTCTGGATGTCCGCCTCGACGAGTTTGGAGGCGATGCGCTTCGTCTCGAGCGTCGCGCTCCGGCGAATGCCGAGCGCTTCATTGACGACGGGCGGGTTATAGAAAATCAAATGCTTCTTGCCTTGTGGCGCCCCGTTATTGTCGACGAGGACGACGTCTTCTTCCGTCAACAGTTCAGCCAGCTCGACCGGGTTGGCAATCGTCGCCGACGTCATAATCCATTTCGGATGACTCCCGTAATAGGCGCAAATCCGTTTCAGGCGGCGGAAGACGTTGGCGACATGGCTACCGAACACGCCGCGATACGTATGAAGCTCATCGACGACGATATACTCCAAATTCTCGAACAAGCGAATCCATTTCGTATGATGCGGCAAGATGCCGGAATGCAGCATATCTGGATTCGTGATGACGATATTGCCGGCGTCCCGTACTTTCGTTCGGGCTGCCGGTGCTGTGTCGCCATCATAGGTGAAGCAACGCAAGTCGCCCTCGAGCGCTTCGACCATCTCCATCAAATCGCTGTTTTGGTCTTGCGCGAGCGCCTTCGTCGGATACAAATAGAGCGCCCGAGCGTTCGGTTGTTCAATCATTTTCGACAGGACGGGTAGATTGTAACAGAGCGTCTTCCCGGATGCGGTCGGTGTGACGATGACCGTCGAGTTCCCACGCGACGTCTGCTCGATTGCTTCGGCTTGATGGGTGTACAGTTGTTCAATTCCCCGGCCATGCAGCACCCGGACGAGATCTGGCGGCACACTCGACGGAATCGGTGCGTAGCGGGCCGGTTTCGCCTCGACTGTATGCCAATGTGTCACGTTTTGAGAAAAGCCCGGGTCGGTCTTGAGCATATGGATCATTTCTTCCACGGAACGTTTTTTCCGCATGAGGTTCACCTTCTTTACGATTTCGAAGGTGCTAGTCGCTCCACGATTGCTTTCACTTCGCCGATCCGTTCATCGCGTACGAGCCGATGGACAGCAGGTAAACGCAGCACATCCATTTCTTTGAAGGCGTCGGCAACATGTCCATTCTCTTCTTCGAGTCGAATGATCGCATCGTCATACAACCGTTGCGTCGACCGTCCGAACAAGACGATGGTATGTAGCTTCGTGCATTTCGAATGAACGGCTTGCAAGTGTTTCGTGTAACGCTGCACCGCTTTATGATAATCTTCATGCGTCGAGAGCGCTTGACGCTTGCCCCGCAGAAGTTCTGGATAGAATGTTTCGTCGCCGAGGAACATCGTCTCGACGCCGATTCGTTTCAAATAAGGATGGCCACTGGCCTCGGCCACAGCTTGATCATCAATCAAACGTCCGAACGGAATCGACTCCTCGACGAGCAATCGGCTCATTTTCAAGCCGTTGATACCGTGTAACGGAATACCTAAATCATCGTCTTGCAGTCGGTCGATCACAAACAACACTTTCATCTTGCGTTTCAGTGAGAGTTGTACCATGTGTCACCATCCTATTCGCTTTCTTTTCATTATAGCAAACGAAACAGAAAAACAGGGCGCTGATGTCGCCCTGTTTGCTGTGAGTCGGTTTTAGTCACGACCACCGTTGCCATTCCCGTTGCCGTTACCCTGGCTATTCGAGTCTGTCGATTGACGGCTGACGTCTCCATTCGTATCCGCTTCCCCATCAGTCTCATCGGCTGGTGGTTCTTCTTCGGTCGGTGGTTCCGTATTCTCGTCTTCGGTGTTCGTGTCGTTGCCGTTATTCTCATTGTTTTCGCTGTTTTCATTATTCTCGTTATTGCCGTTGTTCTCAGTATTTTCGCCATCGGTCGGTTCGCCTTCCTCTTCAGGCGGCGTCTCTTCCGTGGCTGGTTCTTCTTCCTCTTCGGCCGGAGGCTCTTCGCCTCGTTCGACCGTATAAGACGTTTGGAGCGGGCTCGATTGTTGATCGCCGACGAGCGCATTCGTCGCGTTGGCGACAATCGTGAACGTAGTCTGCCCTTCCGCCAGACCGGCGATAGCGATGCTCGTGTCTTCGGTCGTCCCGACGACACGTTCGCTACCGTCGGGACGTGTCTCCGTCACGGTGAACGAAAGACCTTGATAGCCAGCGGCTTGTACACCTTGCGTGTCATACGACCACGAGAGTGTGCCTGTCTCACCTGGCACATCGTAGTCAATCGATGCGCCGGTCGGAGCGGCCAGTTTATCCGGCTGTAAATCTTTCGGTTTCGTCCCTTTGACGTACAGTTCGTTGCCGAGCGAGAGCACCGATTCCGGTTGCTGGAAGCGGTCCGGTTGTCCCGTCGCGTTCGTCACTTCTTGCATCATGTACTCGAAGTAGTACTGGGCGTAGTTCGGTTTAAACTCCGAGACTGGTACATCATTTGAACGTCCCGACCATACCGAAATCGAGTAGTCGGTCGTATAGCCCGTAAACCATTTATCCTTTTCGTCACCGTTTTTATCGTTCGTCGTGCCTGTTTTCCCAGCGACGTCATATGGGAAAGCGCCTGGCTCATACGTCCCGTTCGAACCGCTGACGACGTCACGGAGCATGTCTGTCAACATATACGCCGTATAGTCTTCCATCGCCTGCTTCGCTTTGATCGGCGAGTTGATGGTTGAGCCGTCATTGAACTCGATTTTTTGAATCAAGTGCGGTTTCGTATACATTCCGTTCGTGCCGAGCGCGGCATAGGCGGCTGCCATTTGCGTCGTGCTTGCTTCCGCCGTCCCGAGCGCGTTCGAGGCGTTCATCTCGTCGCCTGACATCGACGGCTCGATGCCGACGTTCTCGACGAACGATTGAATCGCTTCTTGACCGAACTCATCACGCACTTCATAGAAGGCACGGACGGCCGGGGTGTTACCGGAAATCGTCAAGTAGTAGCGCATCGTGTTGGCACCGCGGTAATCCAAGTAATAGTTTTTCGGGTTAAACTCATCTTCAGGAAACGGTTTATCCATCAAAATTTTCCCAGTCGACCACTGTGCGTTCTCAATCCCTGGACCGTAATCGAAGAACGGCTTCGCCGTGGAACCGATTTGGCGTTTCTCGCGCGAATAGTCGCGATAGTTCTTATCGCCTTGTTTCGCTTGTTCGCTGTCAATGACGGCGACGATTTCACCCGTCTTCGTATTCAGCACGGTCGCACCCATACGAAGATCTTCTGGGAACTCACTTGTTGGAAGGTTGACGTTATCGTTCTTAATGTCGCTATTGAACTTCGTGTGCAAGTCTTTATTGATTGACGTATATACTTTCAAGCCCGTCCCGTAAATATCGGCCTGCTCGAGACCGTAGTCTTCCTCGAGCTCGGCTTGGACGCGGGCGTAAATCGAACGTGTATACGACTCTTCTTCTGACTGGGCACCTGGTGAGATGATGTCCGCAATCTCGACGTTGAGCGCCTCGTTGTACTGTTCTTCCGTGATGTGACCGTCACGCTTCATCGAAGAGAGCACTTGCTCTTGACGGTAACGCGTGAGTTCTTGGTCACCACTGATCGGATCATAGGCGCTCGGACGTTGCGGGAGACCGGCCAAGATGGCCGCCTCTTGATAGTTCACTTCCGAGACCGGCTTATTGAAGTATGTCTTCGAAGCCGCTTGGACACCCCATGCCCCTGAACCGTAATAGTTTTTGTTCAAGTACATCTCTAAAATCTGTTCTTTCGTGTACTCGCGCTCAAGTTTGATGGCGAGCCACTGCTCTTGCAGTTTCCGTTTCAACTTTTTATCCGTTGATAAGAACGACTGCTTGACGAGCTGTTGCGTGATCGTCGAACCACCTTCGGCCCCGAAGCCGTCGGTCACGTTCGCGAGCACGGCGCCGCCGATGCGACGCAAGTCGACCCCGTTATGTTCATAGAAACGACGGTCCTCAATCGAGATGACCGCTTGTTGCATCACTTCCGAGATATCGTCAATTGAGACGTACTCGCGAATCTGTCCGTTTTCTTCGAGCGGTTCACCTTCAGCCGATAACAGCTGAATCGGGTACGTATCGACCAATTTCTCTTCATCGAGCGGTGGTGCTGTCGCGATCGCATACGCGGTGTATGCGCCGCCGGCGATGACGCCGATGATGAATAAAATCCCTAAAATCGTTATTATGCGCCGAAACTTCGACTTCTTCGCTTTTGGTTTCGGCTTTTTGGCCGCTGGTTTACGTTTATTGCTCGTCGTGTCTTGTCGACGTGCCATCCGACTTCGTTCCATTCACGCTTCACTCCTTCTATTTCAATCGAGCCATGCTTCAATCGCCGTCAAATAATCGATGGCCGGCATCGCCCGGGTTGGAACTTCAATTGCTTCTTGCTCGATATAGGAGAGCGGAATCGACTTGCGTCCTGATTCGCGCTGTTCCCACCAGACTAATAATTGCTCCGTTGATAACACATATTGCGTATTATAGCGGCTAAACCGAATGATGACAAAACAAATCCCTCCATGCCGCTCACACTCGCGCATGTGATGGATTTGGTGGTCGTGGAAGTTTCCGAGCGGAAACGACGTTTTATTGTTCGTCTCTTTCGCCTCGAAATCGATATACTTGCCGCGATACACCCCATTATAATCGGTCGTCGATGCTTGCTTGAAATACGCCTCGGTCACTTTCGCCGCGCTCCGTTTCGGATAATCGACTTTCACGATTTGCAGCGGCGTCGGTTTCTTATGGATGACCGCCCGGCTGTGGAGCCGATAAAACTCGTTCGTGTCGTTCAGTAGCGTCTCGAGGTTCATGCCTCGGTTCGCATACGTCTGCGGATTCGATCGGGCCGGCCCAGCCGAAGGTTGCGGCTTTTTTCCGTTTGGATAATGGAACAATGTCGTCACCCCTAATATCTAGTTTAACAGGTTCGCCCAGCCGTTCCTTCCGTCTGAAGTCTGATTGTCGAGTTCTGTCGCTCGACTCCTGTGTGGATTTTCCGCAATCCATATCGTACCAAACTCCCGTATGTTAAACTAGTATGTAGTGCATTGTGTAGTCAAATTGACACGACCTTGTTACGGAGAAGCTATTTATTTTTCTGAAATAAGTCTTCTACTTATTAGCCATAATCAGGGCGGATTAAACGCAGATTGACGGAAGTTTCTAAAAAGTGTGCAATAAATAGTGTAAACCAAGGTTGATAAACAATTAGCAGGCCCGCTTTTATAAGCAGTAGAGCCATGGTTGGAGGAGTAAGATGGAAACACAAAAGAAGTATGTCATGTTCGTCGATGAGACGGGAACGCCAAAGGGGAACACGCAATTCAATCTGACCGGCGTATTGATGGAATATAAATATGCGATTGATGCCGACGAGGCCGGCATGCCTTGCGAATTGAAACGTCGGTTACACGCCTTCAAACGTGACGTGTTCAAGACAGAAAATATCCCGCTCCATTTAAAAGAGATTTTAAAAGCCGAGCATCCGTACGGGAAAGAAGACGGCATCACGATCGATATGCTTCGTGATTTCTGGAACAAGTTGCCTGATTTCTTGCGCGATATCGACTGTACGATCGTCAGCGTCGAGGTCGATAAACAAAAGCTCCATGACTTCTACTCGACACCGAAAGACCCGTACGTCGTCGCATTCGCTCATTTGATGAAGTCGTTCTATGCGTTTTTGGAAGAGACGGAAGCCGTCAGCGCCCGCGTCGTCTTGGAGTCACGGGATGACTATCAGAACTTGCTCATCCAAAAAGCGTTCTTCGATATCTTCAATTCGGGGACGGTCCATCTCGACGTCGAGAAGAGCCGTCAAAAAATCAAAGGCTTCATCTTTTCAGAGAAGCAGAACACGGTGTATCAGTCAGGTCTCGAAATCGCTGACCTCGTCTGCCTCCCGCTCTCGCGCGTGCGTCGCGGCGTCATCGAAGTAAAACCACGGTTCGTCCATTATGGGGATGAGAACCGCATCTTCAAAGCCATCAAGGACAAGATTTACATTCGTAAAGAAAGTCCTGACCAAGATTTCCGCAACTGGGGATTCAAAAAAGTACCGATTACGAAAAAGCGCCGCGAATGGAGCGACCATCCGTGGAATCACTAAAAACTGCCTTGCCGATCATCATTCGGCAAGGCAGTTTTTATGTTCGGCGCAAGCCCGGGAGCGTCTCCCGCAAACGAATGAGCGCGTTGAGGCCGGCCAAAAACGGGATCACGGCCACCAATCCGATTGCCCAGCCGATGGACAAGACATCGGTCAACAGCCCGGCAAATATAGCCCCGAACGCATAGCCACTGTCGCGCCAAAAACGATAGACGCCCATCGCCGAGGCGCGCCACGAATGTTCGGCGACGTCACTGATTGAGGCTTGGAGCGTCGGATAGACCATCGCCGTCCCGATGCCAAGCATGACCGCTGCGAACACCCATTGCCAATAGTCGGTCATGACGAGAATCGCCCATAGCGAGCCGGCCTGAACCCACATCCCTGCGACAATCAACCCTTTTCGTCCGATGCGGTCGCTCCACACACCGGTGAACAGTTGAAAGAAGCCCCATGCCGCGGGGTAAAGCGCCACGATCAGCCCGATCTCCGCGAGACTCAGCCCTTGGGCGGCAAAATAAATCGGGAACAAGCCCCATGCCATGCCGTCCTTCAAATTGGTCGACAGACCGGCTACCGTCAGGCTTGAGAGCGAACGATCTCTCCATGTCGTCGCCAGGAATACCTGTTTCGGCGAACGTGTCTTTTCAGGTTGACCTATAGACTGAAGCTGTAATTGTTTCGTCGTATCGCGGACGAACAACGATAACGTGAGACCGATCAAGGCGACGACTACACCGATGTAGAACGGTTCCGGCCGACTGCCGTATGTGACGGCAACCATCCCGGACACCGCCGCCATCACGGCGACGCCAATATAACCCGCGAACTCATTCAGTCCGACCGCCAGTCCCCGCTCCGTCGGTTTGGCCAAATCAATTTTCATATTGACCGTCATCGACCACGTCAGCCCTTGGTTGACCCCAAGCAAGACGTTCGCCACGATAATCACCCACCATGCCGATGCTGATATGACGAGCACGGGAACGAGGAGCCCGATTGCCCAACCGAAGATGAGCACTTTTTTGCGACCGTATCGGTCGGCGATGGCTCCTGCGAAGTAATTGACGACCGCCTTCGAGAATCCGAAACTGATGATAAACGAGAGTGCCGCACTGGTCGAGATGAGAGCAAAATCCTCTTCTCCGATAATAGGCAAGATTGTCCGCTCAAGCCCTACCATCGATCCGACAAAGAAGTTTGTCACGACGAGCAGTATAAAATTGAATCGATTTTCTCGGACGCCGATACGTGGTTGATTCATATACATCCTCCTTGCCAACTGGTTGCTGGATTGAGTATATCAAAAAATACCCCCGTACGTATAAGAAGCGTCTTCCCGATTTCGTGATCAGGAAGACGCTTCCGTTCATTGTCCGGTCGCTTGCTTGGACTTCATTCGTTTCTTCCCTTCGCGGCACATATCGAGCAGCGGACATGTCTCGCAAGCAGGACGTTGCGCTTTGCAGTGATAGCGGCCGAAGAAGATGAACTGGTGATGGAGCTGTGACCATTCTTCGCGCGGGAACTTCTTCATGAGCGTGTCCTCGACTTGACGGACGTTATCTTTCCAACGACAGATGCCGAGACGTTTCGAGACGCGCTCGACGTGCGTGTCGACGGCGAATGCCGGTTCGTGAAACGCGACGGACAAGACGACGTTCGCCGTCTTCCGTCCGACGCCAGGCAACGCCTCGAGAGATTCGCGATCCGACGGGACGATCCCGTCGTGACGTTTCACGATTTGCATCGAGAGCGCCTTCACGTTTTTCGCCTTGTTCCGATAGAGACCGATGCGCTTGATTAACGCCTCGATGTCGGCGACGTCAGCCGCAGCCATCGATTCGACGGTCGGATAGGTCTCGAACAGACCAGGCGTCACTTTGTTGACGAGTGCATCGGTCGCCTGCGCCGATAACGCCACGGCCACGACAAGCTCGAACGGATTACGGTGCGTCAACTCACAGTGGGCGTCCGGAAACATGCGACGCATCGTGTCAGACACTTCGGTCAATTGGGCTCTCGTCAACATCACTTTTTCCTCCGTTGATAATCGACGAGGTCCTCGAGTGACTCGACGTTGTGGTCTTGCCACACTCTGAGAATCTTGTCCATATATTTAAAGTTGCGTACGTTGCGAAGCTTTGCTTCCCGAAGCGCGGCCATAATCAGCTCTTCACTGAAGCCGTCCTCGGTCAACCAACCGACAATCTGTTCGATCTCGAACGGGGTAATCGTCCCGAACTCGCGCTCAAACGTATGAATGATGTTCTCATTTAAAGAATGAGCCGACTTTTCAGGTGTCGCCCCTTCTTCGAGTGCAAGGAACAACGGGAGCAGACTGTATCGTTCAACCTCGGTCGACGCATCGATGGCGATCAACTCTTTTTGGAGCAAGCCGAGCAAGACGGAACGAGCCTCGCTCTCGGCCACGTTCATCCGGTCTCCGAGTTCGCTCGGAAGCGGCATCTCAATGCCTTCCCCCGTCATCTCAAGCAAGTGGATGACGAGATTGAACTCGACCGGACTCAAGTTGAGGCGACGCGCCTCCGTGAACAATTTTCTCGGAACGACGACTGGATTTTGTTCGAACAGCTTGATTAGATTATGTGCATCCATGTCGCACATCCTTTCTAGACAAATCAATCGGGGAAGACGAAGTCATCCCCGATTGGCGATTATGGGTGAATGCGGTTCAAGAGGCGTGGGAACGGAATCGCTTCGCGGATATGCTCGATTCCGCTAATCCAGGCGACCGTACGCTCAAGGCCAAGACCGAAGCCAGAGTGCGGGACCGATCCGTATTTGCGGAGTTCGAGGTACCAGTCGTACGCGTCCGTCTCATCGAGACCTTCTTTGATGATTTCTTCTTTCAACCGGTCGTAATCGTCTTCACGTTGCGAACCGCCGATAATCTCGCCGTAGCCTTCCGGTGCGATCAAGTCGGCACAGAGGACGAGTTCCGGGTTTTCCGGATCGACTTTCATATAGAACGGCTTGATGTCTTTCGGCCAATGTGTGATGAACACCGGGAGGTCATGCGCGTTGGCGATGGCCGTCTCGTGCGGGGCACCGAAATCGTCGCCGTACTCGATGTCGTCGAAGCCTTCGTCTTTCAAGAACTTGATCGCATCGGTGTAACGGACACGCGGGAACGGTGCTTGGACTTTCTCAAGTTTCGACAAGTCGCGTCCGAGCAGTTCCAATTCGTTGCGGCAGTTCTCGAGCGCCGATTTGGCGATATACGAGACGTAGCGCTCTTGGAGCTCGAGGCTCATGTCGTGGTCGAAGAATGCCATCTCCGGCTCGATCATCCAGAACTCGATCAAGTGGCGGCGCGTCTTCGATTTCTCGGCGCGGAACGTCGGTCCGAACGAGAATACTTTGCCAAGTGCCATCGCGGCAGCTTCCATGTATAGCTGGCCCGTTTGTGACAAGTAGGCCGGTTGTCCGAAGTAATCTGTCTCGAACAACTCAGTCGTGCCTTCCGGTGCACTCGACGTGATGATTGGTGGATCGATTTTCACGAAACCTTCTTGGTTGTAGAACTCATACGTCGCCCGAATCAATTCGTTACGAACTTTCATGATCGCGTGCTGGCGACGCGAACGGAGCCAAAGGTGACGGTTGTCCATCAAGAACTCGGTGCCGTGCTCTTTCGGTGTGATCGGATAATCGACCGATTCCGCGATCACTTCCATCGCCGTCACTTCGAGCTCGAAGCCGAGCGGCGTGCGTCCGCCGTCCGATTTGACCGTACCCGTGACCCAGACCGAAGTTTCTTGCGTCACGCCTTTAGCGAGCGCGAACAACTCTTCGGCTACATCGGCTTTGACGACGACGGCTTGAGCGAAACCGCTCCCGTCACGAAGTTGAAGGAAAGCGATCTTTCCACTCGAACGTTTGTTGGCGATCCAGGCTCCGACGCGGACCGTCTGGCCTTCGTAATCTTTAAATTGGCTGATTGAAATTGTTGTCATATCCATATCCATCCTTTCGCTTATCGAGCGTTACGTGTAATGAAGTCTTCTACTCGATCGAGCGCTTCTAATACCCGTTTCAATTCTGTTGCATAAGACAAGCGGACGTAGTCGTCCTGTCCGAAACCTGAGCCTGGGACGAGGGCAACGAACGCTTCGCCGAGCACGGCCTCACACCATGCGTCGACCGAGTCGTACCCGCTCATCGATGCCGCCTCTTTGGCGTTGGCATATAAGTAAAATGCGCCTTGCGGCTTCAAGCATGTGATGCCTGGGATGGCAATCAAACGCTCATAAACGATCTCGAGTCGTTCCGCGAATGAGACACGCATCATCTCGACGTCGTCTTGTGGCCCGTTATACGCTTCGACCGCCGCCGCTTGAGCGATTGACGTCGGGTTCGATGTCGAGTGCGATGCGAGGTTCGTCATCGCCTCGATAATCGTCTTATCGCCGACCGCATAACCGATGCGCCATCCGGTCATCGCGTGTGACTTCGAGACGCCGTTGATGATGACCGTCCGCTCCAACATCCCTGGAAGCGTCGCGATCGAGACGAACTCCGCATCGCCGTAGACGAGTTTCTCATAAATCTCGTCACTGACGACGAGCAAGTCGTGTCGTTTGATGACGTCCGCGAGTGCCGACAGCTCGGCCTCGGTATAAATCATACCGGTCGGGTTCGACGGACTGTTCAAGATGACCGCTTTCGTCCGATCCGTGATGGCCGCCTCGAGCAACTCTGGCGTCAATTTGAACATCGTCGACTCGTTCGTATCGACGTAGACCGGGACACCGTCCGCGAGCTTCACTTGCTCCGGATAGCTGACCCAGTACGGTACCGGGATGATGACCTCGTCGCCTTCATCTAAAATCGCTTGGAACAATGTATAGAGGGCATGCTTCGCACCTGAGGCGACCATGACCTCCGCACGCGTGAACGTCAAGTTGCTGTCGCGCTTCGTCTTCTCGATGATCGCGTCTTTCAATTCGACCGTCCCGCCTGATGGCGTATACTTCGTGTCACCATCGCGCGCGGCCTGACAGGCTGCCTCGATGATACGTTCCGGCGTATTGAAATCCGGTTCCCCGGCGCCGAGGCCGATGACGTCTTGTCCCGAAGCCTTTAACGCTTTCGCTTTCGCTGTGATGGCGAGTGTCGTTGAAGGTGTCAACTGCTTTACACGTTGTGCCAATAGATGTTCCACAAAAACTCCCCCTTGGTTTCGTTACGAGTCCGTCAATTGGACCCGTCGAATAAATTCGCCCGCTTGGAGCGTATAATACGAATACGTATACGATGCGCCTGATTTCGTCACGACCTCAATCAAGGCCCGTTCGTCAAACCCGTATTTACAGCTGACGAGTGACCCGCCCGTTTCTGTGACCGATTCGGCACAGACTTGATCGAGGTCGACCGACGCGATGTCACGCGTCACAATCGGCAACTTGTCATCGACTGGCACGAACTGGACTTGATCCGTCTCCTCGAAGACGACGTACGGTTCCGTCCCGTTATACAGCTCGGCCCGTTCGATGTTGACGGACGGTTGCTCGGTCTCGAGACGCTCGCGTGCCGCCTCGATCATCTTGTCTTTCGTGCGCTCGGTATGACCGACCGTGAACCAATAGATGCCACTAAATACGATGACGACACCGATGAGTGCCGTCATGAACGCAACCACTACTTTGGTCTTCCGTGTCATTCCGTCCGATAGATGGTGAACACCATCTCTTCTTTCTTCGGATCATTCACTTTTTTCTCTAAAGCAAGACCGAACATTAAATCTTGGCCCTTCAACGTGCGGTTCAACAAGTCGACAATTTTGTATACATCTGCCGTCGGCTCGATTCGAACCGTCGCCAACGTCTCGATATTCGAATTCATGATTACTCCTCCTTCAAAAAACACTATACCCATTATTATAAAACGATAATATCACGATGCCTAGCGTTATCTCTGATTTCCTAGGCCGGTCTTTTCTTTCTCGTCTAAAAACAGCTCCAGTTCGGCGAGTGCGGTCTCGAGCGGACCGTCGATTCGGTCGACGGCCGGCAAACTGTTAATGAACTGCTTCCCATAACGGGTCGTCTCGACACGACGGTCGAAGACGAAGATGGCGCCGTAATCCTCTTTCGAGCGAATCAGACGGCCGACCCCTTGTTTAAAGCGGATGACCGCTTGCGGGAGTGACAGCTCAAAGAATGACGATTTGCCTGTCGCCTCGATTTTCTCGGACCGCGCCTGCATGACCGGTTGGTCGGGCGGGGCGAACGGGAGTCGGACGATAATGAGGCAAGTGAGTGCCTCGCCCGGAATGTCGACGCCTTCCCAGAAGCTGGCCGTCCCGAACAAAATCGATTGGTCGATGCGCTTGAATTGTTTCGTCAAACGGCTACGTGATCCGCCGCTCACGCCTTGGGCGAGGAGCGTATAGCCCTCATCAAGCTGGTCTTTGACGGCCTCATGCGTCAAGCGCAACAATTCGTTCGATGTGAACAAGACGAGCATCCGACCTTTCGTCACATTGGCGATTTGGGCAATCGAGCCTGCAATCTGTTCGACGAACCGCGGCAACGGAACCTCGTTGATGAGCGGGATGTCGGACGGCACAAACAGTTTCGCTTGTTTCTTGAAATCAAACGGTGACGCCAGGACGACGCGACGGACATCTTCGCCGTCGAGTCCAAGACGGCGTTCGATGAATCCGAATCGGCCCGAAACGGTCATCGTCGCCGACGTCAAGACGGTCGGACGCTTGGCGAACAGTCGTTCATGCAAGAGTGGACCGATCTCGACCGGTTGCGTATACACCGAAGTCAACTTACGGTGGGCCAGGTTGAGTTCGACCCAACTGACAGCATCGTCATCCCGCGTGAGCATCGTCTCGTAGAGCACGCTCTCGATATCGCGCACGTCCCCGATGAACGCCTTCAAATCCCCGAGCACGGCCCGTTGTTTGAACGTCATATGTTCTTTATGCTCATCGAGAAGCCGATGCAGTTGCCGGAGCGTCGTCCGGAGTGTCCGCAGACGGTCTTCGAGTCGCTTCGCCACTTCCCGAATCGGACGGAACGGCTCCCCTTCCCGCTCGAAGCGGACGGTTTGACGTTGCTCCCGCTTTTTACCGAGCGACTGGAGCGCCGTGAGCAAATCGTTCAGTTCATCGTCGACGCGCGCGAGCGCTTGATCGGTCGCCTTGCTGAACGCCTCGGCTTCTTCCGCGACGGCCGTCAAATCAGCGAGTCCGAGCACGCGTGAATGGAACTTGCCATCGGCGCCGTAACCGAACCACTTGAACAAGCGGTCGAACTGAATCGCGTCGAACGTCACACCGAAGTGATGCGACGCGACTTCCTCGACTTGATGGGCCTCATCTAAGATGAGCGGCGTATCGGTCGGAAGAATCCCGGCCTGATGCTGCAAATCAGAGAACAATAAGGCGTGGTTCGTCACGATGATATCGGCCTCTTTCGAGCGCAAGACGGCCCGGGTGAAGAAGTCCCGGCTATACCACGGGTCGAAACGCCCGAAGTCCGAGGCCGCGTCGGCTTGGATGAGCCGTTTGAACGAGGCCGGCCCTTGTGACGCCGCACCCGGTAGCGACAACTCTTCCAAGTCGCCTGTCACGGTCTCGGTCAACCAGACGAGTACCATCGCCTTGCACATCGCCGGGAGCAAGCCTTCGTTCGCCTCCTCGAGAATCATCTCGAACTTGCGGAGGTCGATGTAATTGCGTCTCCCTTTCAACAACGTGAATTCGACTTCAGGGAAAATCGCTTTTAAAATCGGCAAATCTCGAGTCAACAGCTGTTCCTGCAATTGAATCGTATGTGTGCTGACGACGACCGGTCGTTTCGTCTCGAGCGCGTGATGGGCGCTCGGAATCAAATACGCCAACGTTTTTCCGGTCCCTGTTCCCGCCTCGATTAACAGTGTCGCTTCGTCATCGAGCGCTTTATAGACGTGGCGCATCATCTCGAATTGACTTTGACGCGGTTCGAATTGCCCGAACAATGCCGGGAGCGTCTCTTCAATCGTCCGGTGAAGGAACGGCTCGAACGGCTCGCGTTCGACGGCGGGTTCGAACGTGTCGACGAGACGTCTCAGTGCGATTTTCCGATGAATATCGTACGTCGTCTCGTCGTCGGCTCGAATCCCGACTTGAATGATCAACTCATCGAGCAGCGGCTCGACGTTGCTCGTCCACGACTCGGACAACCGCCGCAATTGTTTCAGCGTGACGAGCGGTAACGCGCGCAACCGCTCGACCAAGCGAACGAACAGTTCAGCCGTTGCCTCGGCGTCGCTGAGCGCGCGGTGCGCGTCGGTGTGGACGAGGTTGAACGTCTCGGCGAGCGACTCAAGTGCGTGGCTCTCGAGCGTCGGGTATAGAATCCGTGCCAGCTCGACCGTGTCGATGGCCCGGCCCTGGAACGGGATATACCCGGCCAACTCTAAGCTTTCATTCAAAAAATTCAAATCAAACGATACGTTATGGGCGACAAAAATCTGCCCGTCTAGCATCTTCCATATATCTGGGATCACTTCCTCAAACGTCGGGGCTTCCGCCACGTCTTGATTCGTAATCGTCGTCAACTGCGTGATAAAAGGCGGGATCGGGCGACTCGGACGAATCAAGGTACTGTAGCGCTCAATCACTTCACTCCCTTGAACGACCACCGCCGCAAATTCAATCAATTCGTCGCCGGACTTGACGGAATGACCAGTCGTCTCCAAATCCACTATCACATAGGTGTCCATAACATCCATCCCATCTTCGGCACGCTCGTGCTTTCTGTCTGTCTCATCTTACCATAGAACGATACACGAAAAAACGGGGATGCCTCTCGCGGACATCCCCGTTTGTCTTATAAAATCGTATGGGCGATTTCTTCGTATAGAAGTTGATCGATCTCGTTTCGCTCGTTCAAGACGGCGACTTTCGGACGATGTTGTTTCGCTTCCTCGGCCGTCATTTGACCGTACGCCATGATAATGACGACGTCCCCGACTTGGAAGTGACGGGCCGCAGCCCCGTTCAAACAGACGACACCTGAACCTCGTTCGCCCTTGATGACGTACGTCTCGATGCGAGCCCCATTATGGTTGTTCGTGATGTGGACATGCTCGTTTTCCATGATCCCGACCGCATCCATTAAATCTTCATCGATCGTGATCGAGCCGACGTAATGTAAGTTCGCCTCGGTGACGGTCGCCTTGTGTAGTTTTGCGTGCATAAATGTTCGAATCATTGGATTCATCCTCTCTTCCAAATCACATTATCAATCAAGCGGGCCCGTTCGAACTGCACCGCTACAGCAATCAATAGTTCGGTTGACGCGGAGGTCACCTCGGTCAACGTCGGATAGTCTTTGATTTCGACATAGTCGATCGTGCTGTTCGGAATGTTGCTCAAGCGGTCCTCGAGCCGTTCCATCACGTCTCGAATCGCCTCACCTTGCGCAAGGGCGTCTCGCGCCTCGATCAAGGCACGGTTGATGTCACTCGCATCCACCTTCTCTGACTCCGATAAATAGACGTTACGGGACGATTTCGCAAGGCCCGACGGTTCACGGATAATCGCACAGCGGCGAATCTCGACCGGGACGAAATAGTCGCGGACGTAGCCTTCGATTAGAGCGACCTGTTGCGCATCCTTCAACCCGAAGTAAGCGCGGGTCGGACGGACGAGATTGAACAGTTTCGAAACGACGGTCAAGACGCCATCGAAATGACCGGGACGACTGGCCCCGCATAATACATCAGCGCCGGTGCGCACCGTCACACGTGCCATGTCGAGCGGGTACATCGTCTCCGTGTTCGGGTAGAACAAGACGTCGACACCTGCCTCGCGGGCGAGTGCCTCGTCCCGCTCGAAATCACGCGGATAGCGGTCGAGATCCTCGTTCGGTCCGAACTGGGTCGGGTTGACGAAGATGCTCATGACGACGAGGTCGTTTTCTGACTTGGCCGCTTCGACGAGACTGAGGTGCCCTTCATGCAAATAACCCATCGTCGGGACGAAACCGATCGTCCCGACACCTGTCAATGCTTCTTGTAACGAACGTGGGGTCGTGACGATGTTCATGCCTTGCCCCCGTAGAGCGTGTCGAGCAATGACTCATCCATCGTGAACGTGTGCCGTTCGAGCGGGAACGAGCCGTCTTTCGTCGCATCGACGTAATTGCGGATTGCCGTCGTCGCCACTTCATTCACGTCGGCATATGCCTCGACGAACTTCGGAAGGCGGTCGACGCCATATTTCAAGATATCGTGATAGACGAGTACTTGGCCATCCACATCGGCACCCGCACCGATTCCGATGACCGGGATGCTGAGCGCCTCGGCAATCTTTTTGGCCAATTGATGTGGCACGCATTCGAGGACGAGCATCTTCGCGCCAACCCGCTCCGCCTCGAGGCTATCGGCAATCAACTGTTCTGCGTCTTCGAGCGATTTGCCTTGTACTTTATAACCTTCGAGCACACCGACCGATTGCGGAGTGAGGCCAAGGTGGGCGACACACGGCATACCGACTTTCGTCAGACGCTCGATCGTTTCAAGCACCTCGCCAGCCCCTTCAAGTTTAATCGCATCGGCTTGTCCGTCTTGGAACAACGTCGCGGCCGCTTGGAGCGTGCGGTCGAAATCACCGTGGTATGTCGCGAACGGCATATCGACGACGACGAACGTGTCACGGGCCCCGCGGCGAACCGCTTTCGCGTGATGGACCATGTCCGAGATTGTCACAGGAATCGTCGAATCGTAACCGAGCACGACCATCCCGAGCGAGTCCCCGACTAAAATGATATCGACGCCTGCAGCCTCGGCCAGTTTTGCGGACGGGTAATCGTAGGCGGTCAACATGACCAATTTCTCTTCTTGCTTCATCTTCTTCAATAACGAAGTCATCGTATGCATATAGTTCTCCTCCTAATGTGGAGACAGGTTAGAAAAAACGCCTTCCTACACGAATGGTAAGAAGGCGCACGAAAACAATCTCAAGTAGATGAGTGTCCTTCTGTCCCTGTCAAAATGATCAAGGCAGACAAAAAAATGTAGTGACGGTCTGCAGTACTGGTACACTTCGCGAGCGATAGCGTCCGGCACATTCATTATAGACCACGAACCCGTTTCCATCAATCATTCCAAACTGCGATCTCGGCAGAGTAAATCGGCTCGACCGTTCCTTCATGTTCCAACAGGAGTGCCCCATCCTCTGAAATGCCGCGCATCGTCCCGCGTCTTGGCTTCCCTGACGCCGTCAACGTCACCGGTTCGTTCAGATAGGCGGCGTGTTCGAGCCAATGGGCGCGCACAGAATCAAATCCTGACGCGAGGAACAAATCGTATTCCGTCTCGAGCTCGGCGAGCAAGTGAGCGAGCAACTCGCTTCTCCGATACGTCTGATTGGTTTCCAGCTTGATGGACGTTGCGCGATGGGCGAGCTCGTCCGGGATGACATCGCTATTGACGTTCAACCCGAACCCGAGGATGACGGCTTGAATCCGGTCACCCTCCGTCTGCATCTCGGTCAAGATGCCGCAGATTTTTTTCCCATTGAGCAACAAGTCATTCGGCCATTTGATGGTGGCCGGGATACCTTGCGCGTGCAAAGCGCGCGCGAACGCGCTCGCCGCCATGAGCGTCAGCTTCGAGGCGTCGCGAATCGGCAGCGCCGGGCGCAGGATGACACTCGCCGCGATATTGACGTGGCTCGGATTATACCAGTTCCGGCCGAGTTGGCCTCGTCCCGCTGTCTGCTCCTCGCTGATGACGAGCGTTCCTTCGAGGACGCCCTTTTGCGCCAATTCATGGGCGATGCGTTGGGTCGTATCGACTTGATCAAACGCATGGACGGCTTGTCCGAACCGCCCTTTTCGGAACGATACGAACGCCGGCTCATCGAGTCGGTCGGTCTGGCCGAACAATTGATACCCTTTTCGAGGAATCGTCTCAATCGCATACCCATCTTGTTTTAACGTCTCGATATGCTTCCAAATAGCGGTACGTGAAATATTTAATTGACGGGCCAACTCTTGACCACTCCAGACCGCCCCGTCCTGCAACAGGTTTAATACTTTTCCGCGTGTTGAAGCCATCGTTTCGCCTCCTTTCGTAACGGTTCCGGTTCGTTGGCGAGCTCGCCTTCCAGCACGAGCCGTTCGACGTGGGCGAGCACTTGTTTGATGAGCGGGCCCTTGGCCCCGATTTGGAGCGCATCACGGCCGTCGAAGCGAAGCTCCCGGCGCGATTGAATCGGCAACTGCCGCTTCAACTGTTCAGCCGTCTCCGTCCGACCCGACATGTCGAGATACGTCGAGAGCGTCGCCGTCGTCGTCTCGTAAATCGTGAACGTGTCGAGGCCGGTCGTGAACAACCGGGCGAGCACGTTCGCTTCCCGTTTCAGCGCGTTCGAGCGTTTCCACGGCGTCAACCAATCGGTCGCAGCGGCATGATGGACGAACAGCGCCCAGCCGCCGACCGGATTGACCGGCGTCCGTCTGTCGGCGATGACGCGCTCAATCAGTTCTGCCGAGACGTTCGGTAAATACTGATGGATGCCGAGGTCCAGTATCGCCGCCAGCGCTTTTCGATACGCCGGACCGACCATCAACTTCTCGAACTCGATGGCGACCCGCTCCATCGCGATGTCTTGCAGTTTATGACCGAGTTCGCGGGAAGCTCGTTGCACGTCATCATCGAGACGGAAATCGAGCTGGGCCATGAAGCGGAACGCCCGCATGATGCGGAGCGCGTCCTCATTGAAGCGTTCGTACGGGCTGCCGACGGTACGGATGACACGCGCCTCAAGATCCATCCGACCGCCGAACAAATCGACGACGTTGCCATCGTGGAACGCCATCGCGTTCATCGTGAAGTCGCGCCGTTTCATGTCCTCCTCGAGCGAGACGCCGAGCGACACGTGGTCGGGCCGTCTCGAATCCGAATACGTCCCTTCCGACCGGAACGTCGTCACTTCGAACGGATGATGGTCGAGAATGACCGTCACTGTGCCGTGATCGATTCCGGTCGGTACCGATTTCGGGAACAAGCGCATGACTTCGTCCGGAAAGAGCGACGTGGCGATATCGATGTCATCCGGAAGCGTACCGCGCATATAGTCACGGACGGCCCCCCCGACGATATACGCTTCGCCGCCGTGGGCGTTAATCGTCTCGATAATCCGTTTGGCGTATTCCCATTCCGTCATGGGCGCACCACCTGTTCATAAAGCGATTCATATGCCGTGACGATATCGGCCGACGCGAACTGTTTGGCCCGTTCGAGCCCGTTCGTGCGGAAGCGTGCATGCAGTTCCCCGTCGAGCAAAATCGCTTCGAGCGCTCTCGTCGCCGCGAGCGCGTCGCCGCGTTTGACGACGAACCCTTCCACGCCGTCAGTGATGACTTCCGGCAATCCGCCCGCATCGCTGACGACCGATGGGACGCCCGTCGCCATCGCCTCGAGCGCGACGAGACCGAACGCCTCTTTGTCCGATAACAGGATGTGGACGTCGCAAATCGACAAGAGCGCCGCCACTTGTTCTTGCTTCCCGGCGAAGATGACTTGCTCTTCGAGTTCCATTTCGCTCACGAGGCGGCGCATCGCTCCCATGAGCGGACCGTCGCCGACGAGGAGCAGTTTCTTATGTGGGACGTTCATCTGCTGGAACGCCTCGAGCACGAGATCGATTCGCTTCACTTGCCGGAAGTTCGAGATATGGATGACGACCCGGTCTTGATCGGACAAGCCATACCGTTCGCGGAGGGACGTGTCGGCCTGCGGTTGATAGACCGCCTCATCGATGAAGTTGTGGATGACATCAATCGATAAGTCGGACCCGATCCGCTCGAGCGTCTCTTGCTTCAAACTGTCCGAGACGGCCGTGATGGCGTTCGATTGGCGTAAGCCGTACAAAATTGCCGGCTTCAATTCCTCATCTTCGCCGAGCACGGTGATATCCGTGCCATGGAGTGTCGACACGATCGGTGTCTTCGTCCCCGCCATCTCGCGTCCGAGGGCGGCACAAACGGCGTGCGGCACCGCATAGTGGGCGTGGATGACATCGAGGCCGAACGCCCGGATGACGCTGGCAATCTTCGACGCCAGCGTGATGTCGTACGGTGGATACCGGAACACCGAGTATTGATTGATTTCGACTTGGTGGAACGTGATGTTCGGATGATAAGCGTTCAATCGGAATGGGATGCTCGACGTGATGAAATGAACATCATGGCCCCGGTCGGCGAGTTTCATCCCGAGCTCAGTGGCGAGAATGCCCGAGCCCCCGACCGATGGATAACAGAGAACTCCGATTCTTAGACTCATGTGAGCTCACCTGCCTGATGGACCACGTATGGGCGGCTCGTCATCAACCCTTCCGCATATGCGGTCCCGATTAAGCTACCGAAGTGACGTTCCCTCGCCAATACCCGTTCGAGATAGGCGTCCGTGAGCGGCGTTGCCACGCCGTCGACCGGTGTGAACTGACTGGCATAGGCACGCAAGGCGTCAAGTTTTTGCTCGATTGTCCCCGTGATGTCGATGCAGACGTCCGGTGTCGTATGGGCGTTAATCATATATTGATAGACACTCGACGGCCGATATGCCGGGACGTCGGGCATGTATTTACGGATTCCGGCATTAAAGAGCGCCTCCTCGACGAGTCGGGCGCAGGCGCCGTGATCGGGATGGCGGTCGATGCCGTATGGATACAGAACGTGTGTCGGACGCTCGGACCGAATCAATCGGACGATCGCCTCGATTTGAGTTGCGTCCCCGGTCAGGCCCCGGTCCGGGAACCCGAGATTGATGCGACGGATGCCGAGCACCCGATCGGCCGTTTCGGCTTCGATGCCGCGCGTGACGACGTCCCCATTCGAAGACAGCTCCGCTCTCGTCAAATCGACGTATAGAACGTCGACCCCGGCCTTGGTCCATTGGGCGGTCATGCCGGCGATTCCGATTTCGATATCGTCCGGATGGGCCCCAATTGCTACTATTTTCATAAAATCACCTCTTCTGTGAAAAGTATATCGGACTCATCGCGGAATGTCATATGTAGAGGGTAGTCAATCGAGAGGTTTTTCGAGTACGCTACTAGGTGGGAGGTGAACCAAATGACGGTACAATTACCGATTCGGTTTCGCAATATATTCTTTATTTTAATTGGTTCCTTTATTTTCGCGTTCGGCGTCTATCATTTCAACGTCCAGAACAATTTGGCGGAAGGCGGATTCACGGGCATCACCTTGATTCTGCGCGGTTTGTTCGACTGGTCGCCATCGATCACGAACTTGGCGCTCAACATCCCGCTCTTTTTTGTCAGCTACAAGCTGCTCGGGCGGACGACGTTCATCTATACGCTCATCGGGACGTTCAGTTTCTCGCTCTGGTACGCCCTCATCGCCAAGTACTCGAATCTAATCATCGATTTGACGGACGATATGGTGCTCGCGAGTCTATTCGCCGGTCTCTTCATCGGGGTCGGTCTCGGCATCATCTTCAATAACGGTGGGACGACGGGAGGCGTCGATATCATCGCCCGACTCGTCCAACGTTACGTCGGATGGTCAATCGGCAAGACGTTCCTCGTGTTCGACTTTTTCGTCATCGTCCTCAGCTTGACGTATCTCGATATTCGCGAGGCGATGTACACACTCCTCGCCGTCTATATCGGCGCCCGCGTCATCGACTCGATGCAAGAAGGGACATACGCTGGCAAGGCCGCCATGATTATCAGCGACCATCTTACGGCCATCGCTGACGGGATTCACGCCACGATGAACCGCGGGACGATACGGAAATCGTTTCTTCCGCCAAATCAGCCTCGAGCTCACCGACGAGGCGATACGTCTCATCATTCCCGTCCGGTAATTCCCGAATGACGACTCGGCTCCCGAACGCGACGACGTCGGGCCGACCCTCGTCGACGATAACGGCATCGGCGAGCAGACGCTCCAGTTCGATAATTTTAGTCTCAATCCGCTCTTGTTCTCGGACCGCCTCCACGTACGTCACGTCTTCACGAAAATCACAAAACTTTCGGGCCGTCTTGACGCGTTCGAGCGCTTCATGCCGGCTATCCCCGCGCAACGTCTCCAGCTGTTCTTGTAAGCGGAGCCGTCCCGCTTTCGTCAATTGTGGTTGATTCATCTGCTACTCCTTTCGAAAGCAAAATTAAAAAAGTCCCGTCACGTGGACGGGACCCTTGATTCTACTCATCACGTGGCATGAAGACGATGAGCGCCAAGCGGATCAGTTCGGCGACGGCGACAAGTGTGGCCGCCACATATGTCCAAGCCGCCGCGTTGAGCACTTTGCGTGCGCCCGACTCTTCCGTTGCCGTGACGATGCCGTGGCTCGTCAATTCAGCCATAGCCCGTTTCGAGGCATCGAATTCGACAGGTAACGTGACGAGTTGGAACACGACCGCCCCGAGCATCATGATGACACCGAGTTGGGCGAGCCCCATCGCGCCGAGCAAGAAACCACCTAAGAGAAGTGGGAACGACAAGTTCGACGTGATGTTCACGACCGGGACGAGACGGTGACGGACCCGCATCAACTTATAGTCGGATGCATCTTGAATCACGTGGCCAATCTCGTGGGCCGCAATCGCAGCCGATGAAATCGTCGACCCTTGATACACTTCGCGCGACAGACGGACGACTTTATTGACCGGGTCGTAATGGTCACTCATCAAACCATCGACCATCTCGATCCGGACGTTATGAACGCCGTTTTGTTTCATGATGAAGTCAGCGACCTGTGCACCCGTGACTCCGCTTTGAATCGGTTGTTGGAGAAACTTTTTGTACGTACTTTTCACTCGCATCTGGGCCCATAACGGAATGAGCATAATCAGTGCAAGATAGAAAATATAGCCACCTAATGACATGTTCTCTATCACCTCTGCGTGTATTTGATAATCTGATTTTACATTCTAATGAACTTATTATCAAGCGAAGTGCGTAGGATGATGTGGTATCCCATAAAAAAACATATTCCGGTCAACCAGAACGACCCGTAGCCGATCCAGGCGATATGTTCGGCCAGTGACGGATAACGCGGCCATTGTCCGAGCACGTAGTCGACGACGTCGTTATGGATGACCCAGATGAGCGTCAAGACGAACGAGCGGACCGTCCATGTCATGAACGGTGCGTACAACAGCGCCTGGAACGCCATCGCCCCGTGTGACACCATCAGCATGACGGCCATGAGCACAGTGAACGTCTCGGCATCGGGACCGAGTTCCCGTAAGAACAAGATGTTCATGATGACGGCCCATACCCCGTATTTGATGAGCGTCACGAAGGCGAGCGTCTCCATGAGGGGTGACTTCTTCCCGGCAATCCATAAGCCGAGCACGACCGTGAAGAAGAACGAGGCCGTCGGACTGTCCGGCACGAACGGCCAATAGATGAGCGGTGTGTCACGGAGCTGGGGCTCATACCAGACATATCCGTAAATCGTTCCGAACAAGTTGATGATGAACAGGAGCACCAAGACGGTCCGATGGGTGAGAAACGGGCGTAACATATGTATCATTCGTGTATTCCATCCTTTTTTTCTCTATTGTAGCGCAACGGAGGCGAAGTAAAAAGAAGCGTGACCCGTTAGACGGGCCACGCTTCTTGAACCAATCGATTATTGGTTGTTTTCGCCGCCTTCACCGTATGAAGCGATGAATTCAGACATGGCTTGGAGATCTTCATCCGAACCATCCCATTGACCGGCTGGCATCGTACCGACACCGTTGACCGCGATATCCGCGATCTCTTCGGCCGTATACTGTGTGCCGACGAGTGCAGGAGCTGCTGCCCCGCCTTCGAGGTTCTGACCGTGACAGTTCACACAAGACTGAGCCGAATAAATCTCATAGCCAGGTGCGGCCGTATCGATTTCAGGGCCCTCGCCCGGAACTTCCAAGATCCCTTGTTCATGAACTTGATCCCAGTGCGTCGTTTGAACCGATTCCCACGTCAAGTAGAAAATCGACAACACGCCGAGAAGCATGAAGCTAATGGCGACCGGACGTTTGGCCGGACGGCGTTCGAGTCCTTGGTCGAGCCATGGTGCGATCAAGAGCGCCGTGAAAGCGACCCCTGGCAAGATGACCGTTCCAAGCAAGATCCAATCCCCTGCTGCGAACTGATACTTGAGCAATTGATACAAGAACAAGAAATACCAGTCCGGAAGCGGAATGTATGACGTGTTCGTTGGATCGGCGATGTTTTGGAGCGGTGGGGCCTCGACAATCGTCAAGGCGATGAATCCGATCAAGAAGACCGAACCGACCATCCACTCTTTCAACAAGAAGTTCGGCCAGAACGCTTCCGTGCGTCCTGGATACTCTGAATAGTCTTTAGCAATATTTTGTTTCCGATTCGAGATTCCTACTCGAGAGTCGGTTACAAATTTCATCCCTTTACCGCGATGCATATCGTTTCTCCTCCTTTTTGTCTTCGAATCGGCTTATAGCGGTCCTGAGATCCCTTGCTTACGAATCATCAAGAAGTGGGCTCCGAGGAGTCCGAACAAGGCCGCCGGTAAGAAGAAGACGTGAATGGCGAAGAAGTTCGTGAGCGTCCGTGCGCCGACGATCTCGCCACCGGCGAGAAGCGTTTTGGCGATACCACCAATGACCGGGACACTCTCGGCAATTTGAAGTGTAACTTTCGTCGCGAACAACGCTTTCATATCCCACGGCAACAAGTACCCTGTAAGACCGAGCGCCAAGACGACGAAGAACAAGAGAACACCGACGACCCAGTTGAGTTCGCGAGGTTTCTTATACGACCCGGTAAAGAATACGCGGAGCGTATGTAAGAACAACATGACGATTGCAACCGATGCGCCCCAGTGATGCATCCCACGAACGATTTGTCCGTGCGCGATCTCGTTTTGAAGATAGTACACCGACGCGTGCGCGTTGATGATGTCTGGTACATAGTACATCGTCAAGAACATCCCTGACAGAATTTGAATCACGATCGTGAAGAACGTCAGACCGCCAAAGCAATAAACAAATGCTGAAAAGTGATGGGCAGGGTTGACGTGTTCTGGAACTTCATGGTCAGCGATGTCGCGCCATAACGGCGTGATGTCGACGCGTTCATCGACCCAATCATAAATTTTTTGTAACATCGACTATTCCCCCTCTCACAACTGTGCGACTGGACTGCCCAAGTATAGGAAGCCGTCTTTTTCTTCTTTTTCGTAGCGTGCAAGTGGTGCAGTCGGAGGCGTACCAGGAATGTTCGTTCCATCTTTCTCATAGCGACCGAAGTGACACGGGCAGAAGAATTCTGTCGGTCGAGTCGGGTCTCCACCATATCCTACTTGGCAGCCGAGGTGCGTACAAATTGGAGACAAGGCGATGATTTCGCCGCTCTCATCTTTAAATACCCACGCCGAAAGCGTTTCTTCAAATTCATACCAAGCATCTTGCGTTTGTTTCTTAAAGTCGACACGTTGCGGCTCAGTCGTGATGTCATCAAGACTGATGACTTTTACTTTATCGCCCGCTCCCGATTTTTTTAAGACCGGATCGATCGCAAAGTTGACCATCGGACTGATCAATGTTGCCGCCATAAAGCCACCTACACCAGTCAACGTATACGTTAAGAACTGACGGCGTGTGACTTTTGACCCATTTTGAGCCATTTCGTTCCCCCCTCATTCGTGTGCATAACCCCATAATTCTTTATGCATTCTTCACAAAAATTTCTCACTCAACAAAATAGTATATCAATAAAACCTCCACGTCAACCGCTTCATGTCGCCATCCAACGGCTCGAAAGATCGGTAATGACTTGCGTCGCAAAATTTTGAACCATCGTGTGCGACTGCTCGCCGGACATGCCTTTCAACGCAAGCGGCGGAACGAAAATAATCGGCAGTTCAGAGCCCTTGAAACGCAAATCCGAGGAGATGAACAACACGTGGGTAAACCCCGATGCCGTCGCCTGAACAGTAACTTGTTCGGCGAGCGCACGCCCTGCCTCCGCGTCGACATAACTGATTGTCGGGCTTAGCATCGTCCGGCCGGACAATTGGCGCTCGGTTTCAAGTGCCACCGCCTGGATGACTTCGTTTCCTTCGGCTTTGCGCACCATGTCCTCATCAAACGCCAGTTCGACGAGCGGGACGACGAGCGTATCGACGTATTGGCGTTCTGAGAGCGACTTCATCGCGTCTAGACCATCGAACCTCATCTTCCTCCTCCTCTCCATTAGACATACATCATTATGTTCATTGTAGCGTACCTACAATCGTTCCCTCTGCGAAACTTATGAACGAAATGTGAAATTATTGTGTATTCCTACGTCATTAATATACCAAAAAACAAGCGCTTACCATAACGGAAGCGCTTGTTTTTATTAAAATAATTTTGAGGCTCGGACTTGATGGAGCTGGCTCGTCAAGTTGCGGAACAATTTCTCGTCCCGTCGGTCGAGTGCCTTATCGATTTCGACGAGCAGACGCTCCTCCTCGAACTGGGCAACCGAGGCCCGAATGACCGTCTGGGCCGACGTCGTCACTTCGTCTTTCACTTCGGCGACGGGTTCGAACGGATTCAATTCCACGATATCAATCCACAGCTCATCAATCATCATGCCTTGAAAGTTCAACTCCACGTAGATGGCGCCGTCGTGGAGCCGGATGTCGTGATACGCCTTCTCGGGATTGACCGTGATGAGGTCACCCCGACGGTAACGGAACGGTTCGCCGTCAAATCCATACGCCGTCATGATCAAACTGCGCGGTGAGACCGAGGCGTTCGTGACGAAATGAACGTTCCCGAGTTTTTCTGGATGTCTGAGCCAGTAGTCGATAATCCACTTGGCTTCTCGTTTACGAAGCGTATGATGAGCGAGGAATCGCTTTAAAAATGTTCTTTTCCGCTCGACCATATGACCCCATCTCCTTTATATCGTTTAATCGTGATCCGTCAACCGTTCGAGCCGCTCTTCAAGTGCTTGGCGGTCATCGACATCGACAGTGAGCGCAAGCGTTTGCTCGAGCACTCGTTGCGCTTGGTCACGCTGTCCTTCTTCTATCAATAGTGTAGCCCATTCAATCGCAAATGACACGTCCTCTTTATAAACTTGCTCGATCGACCGGTATAACGTGACGGCCGTATCATAGTCTTCAAGTTCATAGGCCGCTTTCGCCTTGTACCATGTCATGAGCGGGGAAGTCGAATGTTCCTCGAGCGCATCGATCGTCTCGAGGACGGCCTCCATGTCCCCACCTTCGAACAAGACCGATAAGAGCAGCTCAGTCGCCTGAAGCGACTCCGGATTCAACGCGAGAGCCTCGCGCAATTCCGTGACCGCCTCATCTGTCCGACCTTGTTTCAAGAACAGTTTCGCTTTTACCGTGCGCAACTCATCGTTATAGTCGTCGCGGTCAATCCCTTGGCCAATCACCTCGAGCGCCTCATCGAAGCGGCCGAGTTCGTCGAGCGCTTCCGTGTAAGGCAGATAGAGCGACGTGAAGTCGGGGTCCATCGAGCGAAGCGACTCAAACTGTTTGACGGCAATTTCGTCACGGCCGATGCGGTGGGCCGTCATGGCGTGACCGAAAATCGTGTTCAAGTTGCGGTCTTCCGCTTTCTCATACTCATCGAGTGCCTCTTCGAAAGAGCCGATCATCGTGAGCGCCTCCGCGTAATCGGCCTGATAATCGAGTTCTTCCGGCAAGCGCAAGTGCGGCAGACGCGCGTACAGCGGGACCGCCTGTTCGAACGAGCCGATCGACGCGTACAACTCGGCCAATCCGTAGATGAGGAGCGGTTCGTCCGGGTTCGTCTCGAGCGCCTCCATCAGTTTCTTGACGGCGACCTCGTCCAACCCTTGTGATTGATATAAATCGGCGAGGAGGACGAGACTGCGCATATGCGCTTCCTTGTCCGTCGTATCGATTTTCTCGAGGACGGCAATCGCCTCTTCTTCCCGGTCACTGTCCAAGTAGGCCTCGGCGAGCGACAAGGCGACGTGCGGGTTGCCCGCATAATCGACATATAGCGCCGCGAGCAACTTGACGGCCCGATCGGCGAGGCCGAGTTCGAGGTAGAGATCGGCGATGGCCAACCGGTCCTCGTCCGACCCTTCCTTCTCGAGCGATTCGAGATGCATGAGGGCATGCTCCGTCTCACCTTTTTCAAGCATCTCAATGATATGGTTTAATTCTGTTTCGTCTAACATCGTCAAAATTCCTCCTAGCGGCTACTCGTATTGACGTTATTCTATCTCACGACCGAGTCGTTGTAAATCGTCACGGAAGCGCGGATAACTCACATCCGCTGCCTCGACGTCGTCAATCGTCACATGTTCCGTCGTCAATAAGTCCGCAATTTGGAGCATCATCGCCAAGCGATGATCTCCGTGCGAGGTGACGTGTCCCCCGTGCAAACGGCTCGGATAGACGTCAAAGCCGTCATCCGTCTCGCGAAGGTCGACACCGAGCGCCTTCAATTCGCTCGCGACCGTCTGAATCCGGTCCGTCTCTTTTACGCGGAGCTCCCCCGCATCCCGGACCGACGATGGGCTCGATGCCTGCGACGCGACGAGGGCGAATAATGGCAACTCGTCGATTTGATGTGGGATGGCGGTCCCGTCCAACCGGATGCCATGGAGCGTGCTCGTCGACACGGTGACGTCCCCGACCGATTCTTCTCCGAGTGCGCGGACGTTCGTCACGTCAACGTGCGCCCCCATCCGTTCGAGCGTGCGCAAAAAGCCAATCCGTGTCTCGTTCAAACAGACGTCGGTCGTCGTGACGCGACTATCCGGGACAAGCGCGGCCCCGGCCCACCAAAAGGCGGCCGAGGACGGGTCAGCCGGTACGGCCACCGTCGCGCCCTCCAGGACGGACGGCGACAGCCGAATCGTCCGAACCCCCTCTTCCGAGGTGATGTCAATCTGCCCGTTGAACAGCGGCAGCATGCGTTCGGTATGATCCCTCGACAAGACCGGCTCGCGCACGATCGTCGGACTGTCCGCACGGAGTCCAGCCAATAAGATGGCCGATTTCACTTGCGCGCTCGCGACAGGCAACGTGTAATCGATGCCCGTCAACGCCCGCCCTCGGATGTGGAGCGGAGCGACGTCACCTGCAAGGTCGGCTCCCATGGCGCGCAACGGGGCAGTGACGCGACGCATCGGTCGCTTCGAGAGCGAGGCGTCGCCGGTGAGCGTGAACGTACCGTCGTAGCCTGCAAGCAGTCCCGTCAAGAGACGCATCGTCGTGCCGGAGTTCCCGCAATCGAGTTCCGCCGACGTGAGCGACGGGCTGCCAGTGATGACGAGTCGTTCCGCTTGTTCATCGACTTGTGCGCCCAAACGACGGATCGCCTCGAGCGTCGACCGGCAATCCTCACCGAGGAGCGGGTCGTACACCGTCGTCTGTCCGTGCGCCACGGCCCCGAGCAATAACGCCCGGTGCGTGATCGACTTATCGCTCGGTACGCGTATCAATCCGTTCAATCCCATCTTAAAACCACCCTTTCAACTGATTATACGCTTCGACGAGCCGTTCGGCCGTGACGCTCGTCACGGTCACTTCTTCACCGAGCAGTACGAAGCGAATCTGTCCAGTTCGATTCTTTTTATCGTGGCCCATCACCTCGAGATACGCCTCGAATGGCTGCCAGACGACCGGCGTGATTGCTTGCTGTTTCACGTATCCGGCGAGCGTTTCCGCGCGTGAGACGTCTCCGGCGACAAGGAAGGCGTACACCATTCCGTATAGGATGGCCTCCCCGTGCGCTAATCGGTACGCCTCGACCGACTCCAACGCATGGCCGAACGTATGACCAAAGTTCAGCCAAGTCCTTACGCCGTGTTCCCGTTCATCGGTCTCGACGACCTGTCGTTTCACTTCAATCCCACGCGCGAGCCACGCCTCCCAATCGAGCGGTCCTTGCGCCAAGGCGGTGAACAGCTCGGTCTCGAACGAGTGCCCGAGGACGTATCGTGACAAGTAGGCATGTTTAATTAACTCGCCGAGCCCACTCAGTATGTCTCGGTCCGTCAACGTCTCGAGACGGTCGACGTTATAGTGGACGCCCGCTGGCTGATAAAAGGCACCGATCGCATTTTTGGCGAGCGGATGGTTGACCGCGACTTTTCCGCCGACGGCTGAATCGTGGGCGAGAACTGTCGTCGGCACTTGTATGTAATGCAGGCCACGCATATAAACACTCGCCAAAAAGCCGGCCAAGTCGCCAATCATGCCGCCGCCAAAGGCGACGACGAGCGTGTCCCGGTCACAGCCAGACGTCAACCCGTCCGCGACGAGACGTTCGATCGTCGCGAGCGATTTCGATGCGTCGCCCGGACGGACGACCGACCAGACGATTGGACGCGCGCTTGCCTCGAGACGAGTCCGAAACGCCTTCCCGTGCAGGCGATCTACCGTCTCGTCCGTGATGACCCACACGGTCGAGCACGAGAAGTAAGGGACGCGGTCGAGCCAGGCGTCCCCTCGTTCAATTGTGACGTCATATGGAGTCGAGGCGTTCACGCGAATCGTCACCACGTGCGAATCTCCTCGCGGTACGCGTCGACGCGCGCTTGGATGCGCCCGACCGTATCATGTCCGAACGTCTCGCATAACTCACGGGCGAGCTCAAACGCGACGACGGCCTCGACGACGAGCGATGCGGCCGGGACGGCACAGGCGTCACTTCGCTCGATTTGGGCGAGGAACGGTTGTTTCGTATCGACATCAACGGATTGGAGCGGCTTGTAAAGTGTCGGAATCGGTTTCATCACTGCGGTACAGACAATCGGCATCCCAGTCGTCATCCCACCTTCGAAACCGCCGAGATGATTGCTCAGGCGTGTATAGCCGTCGGGACCATAAGCGATCGGGTCCATCACTTCCGACCCTGGTCGATACGCCATCTCGAACCCATCACCGAACGCGACGCCTTTGATGGCGTTGACACTCATGACGGCGCGAGCGATGACCGCATCGAGTTTCCGGTCATATTGGACGTACGATCCGAGCCCCGGGATGACACCATGCACTTCCGTACAGACGACACCTCCGAGCGAGTCACCGGCGGCTTTCGCCTCATCGATTCGATGCATCATCGCCTGGCCTGCCGTCTCATCCATCGTCCGGACCGGTGACGCCTCGATCGTGGCGCGCAATGTGTCGAGCGACTCGTATGAGGCATCGGCCTCGACCCCGCCAATCACTTTGACATAGCTGACGAGCGACATCCCGACAGCAGCGAGCAGTTGTTTGCTCAGGGCGCCGACGGCGACCCGGGCGGCCGTCTCACGTGCGCTCGAGCGTTCGAGGACGTCTCGCAGGTCACGATGGTCGTATTTCAAGCCGCCGACGAGGTCCGCATGTCCTGGTCGCGGGCGGACGACGCGGCGTTTGATTTCCACGTCCGCATCGATCGGTTCGGCCTGCATGACGTTCCGCCAATGAGTATGGTCCTTGTTCTCGATCCAGAACGAAATAGGGGCCCCTGTCGTCACCCCGTGACGAATACCGGCCCTCACCTCGATTCGGTCTGATTCAATTTGCATGCGGCGGCCGCGGCCGTAGCCGGACTGCCGTTTCGCGAGTTCCGCATTGATGGCTTGCACATCGACCTCAAGCCCGGCCGGTACACCCTCGATGATGATTGAAAGTCCAGGCCCGTGCGATTCTCCTGCCGTCAAATAACGCATAGCTGCCACCTCATTCTTCAAATTTTTCGTAGAAGAAGCTCTGCTTCATCTTGTAGCCGTATCGCTTCGGTTGAAAGATCTGCTCGGTCCCTCCGACGAAGAGGACACCGCCTGGTCGGAGCGATCGGTGGAACGATGTATAAACTTTCTCTTTCGCTTCCTCGGTGAAATAAATCAAGACGTTACGACAGACGATTAAATCAAAATTCCGTTCATACACGTCGGCCAGCAGATTATGTTTTTTGAACGTCACTAATTTTTTGATGTCCTCTGTGATGTAATAGTCATCTCCACGGCGGGTGAAGTAACGCTGCCGAAACTCTGATGGCAAGTCGACGAGCGCACGCTCATGATACTTGCCTTGTTTCGCTTTTTCGATCACCACGTCATCTAGGTCCGTCGCCGTGATTGTGAACTGTGCGGGTGACAAATGTTTCGATAACAGCATCGCCAACGAATACGGTTCTTCACCCGTCGAGCACGCTGCGCTCCAGACGCGCAACTTGCCCTGGCTCTTACGGATGAGTTCCGGCAAAATGTCCGTCTCTAGTTGCTGCCAACGGACCGGGTTCCGGTAAAATTCACTCACGTTGATGGTCATGCGATCTAAAAATTCATCGTATAAGCCCCGGTCCGACTCCATCGCTTTGAAGTATTCGATAAACGTGGCATACCCTTTCTTCTCGCGAAGTGCAATCATACGTCGCTTCATCTGGGCTTCTTTGTATAGGTTTAAGTCAATCCCCGACTTCATATAAAACTTTTTTACGAAGATGGCATAATCATTTATCACCAGTTCCAACCTCAATTCTTTCTCTTCTCCTAGATCATGTCGTGCCAAAACAAGCGAAAGCGCTTTAATCCCAATATAAAAAGGGACAGGAGGCCCCCGTCCCTTTTATCGTCATCAAACGTGTGATGCTTCAGTGGCGAACCAGAGTGACAATTCACGCTCTGCGCTCTCCACGCTATCTGAACCATGGATGACGTTTTGTGACATCGTCGAGGCCAAATCGCCACGAATTGTTCCAGGTTGTGCGTCCAACGGGTTCGTCTTCCCGATCATCAATCGAGAGACGGCGACGATATTTTCGCCTTCCCACTCCATCGCTACAACAGGACCAGACGTTAAGAATTCGACAAGCTCTCCAAAGAACGGCTTTTCCTTATGTTCCGCATAATGCGATTGTGCGACTTCAACCGATGGCGTCAATAGCTCAAGACGGTTCAACGTATATCCTTTCGTTTCGAAGCGCGAGATGATTTCCCCAATCAGACCGCGTTTCACTCCATCCGGTTTTACCATTAAAAATGTTTTTTCCATTCCCCTAATCCCCCTAAATCAATATGTGTACCATGTACTTTATTAGTTTACACGGTCATCTTGATTATTGAAAGGGTTTACAAGGTGGTTGTTACCATTTTCGTTTCCCGATATACTCGGCGATTTCAATGAGCGAGCGCTTATCCGGTACGTCCGGCAAGCCATCGAGACGTTGAATCGCCCGGTTCACGTACCGGTCGATTGTTCGTTGGCTTCGCTCGAGCGTCCCGTTGCGCTGCACTTCACGAACGAGCGTATGGGTCGTCGCGTAATCGGACGACTGGTTGACTTGCTGCAACCGACCAAAGAATTCAGGGTCTTCCGCTGAATAGAAGAGCGGCAACGTTTTATGGCCGTGTTTCAAATCTTCTCCGACCGGCTTTCCAAGCTGAAAACTTTTCGCGGTGAAATCGAGCAAATCATCCGTCATTTGGAACGCCATCCCGATGTCATAGCCGAACAGCCGCAGCTGTTTGACGACTTCGGGTGACGCCCCTGAGACGACGGCCCCGGTCGCACAACTCGTCTCAATCAAGAGCGCCGTCTTTCGGGCAATCCGATCGAGATATCGTTTCGGGGACTGGCCCCAGTCGTATTGGTCTTGGATTTGATTGATTTCACCGATACAAATCAGTTCCATCGTGTCTGCCATGATTTCCATCACGCGCGGCGAGTCGACCTCAGAGACGAGTCGAATCGCTTCGCCGAACAACGTATTCCCTGTATACATCGCGACCTGCTCATCGTAACGTTCCATGACGGTCGGTTTGCCCCGGCGAAGTGTGGCGTCATCGATGACGTCATCATGGACGAGCGAGGCCATATGAATCAGTTCAAGACTCGCCGCCACTTTCGTCAAGCGGATGTCTTTCGCTTGCCCGAAACCAGCGCTCAGCAATACGAACGCCGGACGGATCCGCTTCCCGCCCGCATCAAGCAGTTGCTTCGAGGCCGCCTCGATGACCGGGTGATCCGTATGGACCCGCGTCGACAAGAAGCGATCGATCTGCTCAATCTCTCGGTTCATGTGGCGATAAAGTCGCTTCAAAGACATCGGTCACCACTTCTTTCCTAGGTGCATGGCACACGCACCGCCGGAGAACGCCTTCACTTCGACTTGTTCGAAGCCTGCCGTCTCGAACATGCGTTTTAGCGTCAACCGGTCCGGGAATTGGTCGGTCGACTCTTGGAGCCATTTGTATTGATCGTATGAGCCGGCGAACACTTTCCCGAATAACGGCATGACCGAGCCGAAATAGAAGCGATACAGTTCGCTGAACAGCGGTGCTGTCGGTTGGCTCGTCTCGAGACAGACGACCGTCCCGCCCGGTTTCAAGACCCGGTGCAGTTCACGGAGCACCGTCATGTAATCCGGTACGTTGCGAAGGCCGAAGCCGATTGTCACGTAGTCGAATGAGTGATCCCCGAACGGCAATGCCATCGCGTTACCATGGATGAGTTCGATCGTCGGATAATCGGCCACTTTCTCTTGGCCGACCGCGAGCATATTCTCGGAAAAATCAAGACCTTTGACGACACCGGTATTACCAGCCGCCTCGGCGAGTTGAATCGTCCAGTCGGCCGTCCCGCAGCAGACGTCGAGACATTTTGCGCCCGGGAACACTTGCATGCGACGCATCGTCGCTTTGCGCCACCATTTATGCAAACGGAAACTGATGATCGAGTTCATCGTATCGTAGCTCGGTGAGATTGATTGAAACACGTCATATACTTTTTGCTCTTTTTCTTTCGGTTGCAATACGTAACATCCTTTCCGTTCTAAGCGACAGCGTGCGCCAGGAGCGTCGTTAGCTGTTCTCGTTGATCTTGGCGCAGTACTGTCGCCTTTCGTTCGATGATCGTTTTTCCGTATGTGGTCAAGTAGGACCGACCTATCACCTCAGAAAACGTTTTAATCAATCCGAAGTTCGCTTCCATCCAAGTCGTGACGGATACGTCCGCATCAAGCGCGAGCGTACATTTCGCCCCATTGACAAGCTGGACCGACCGACCGAAGCGATTGCTATAGTCGGCAGGAAACAGTGCCAATATTTTATAAAATTGAGCCGAGGCGAAATCGCCGGCGAGCACTTTGAGTTGCCGCTCGAGCGAGCCGTTCGGGCACTCCTTTACTTGATCGTGCAGTTCAAGTGCTTGATGTGCAAAATACGTCGCAAGCACGAGCTGACGTTGTTGATTCGATTCGATTTCAATCATCTCGACCATCCAACGAAGTAAAGGCATGTCGACTACGGGTACAATCTCGTGTCTCGTCAAATACGGATGGTTCATGCGTTCTTCGATTTGACGAGCAAGGTCGGTGACAACGGTTTCGTATGTCATCTGTTCCATGCTATCCCCCCTCGTCCTCTTCGTTGTCATTCTGACATAGTATAGCACATTTTTGTCACATTCACGCCATGTGAACTCGCTTTCCGACACAAAAAAAGCCGCCTTTCGGCGACTTATGTATTGCCCATTATTTGACCGCATCTTTAAGCGCTTTACCTGCTTTGAAGGCAGGAACTTTGCTTGCCGGGATTTCGATATCTTCTTTCGTACGTGGGTTGCGACCTTTACGGGCAGCGCGCTCACGAACTTCAAAAGTACCAAAACCGATCAATTGAATTTTATCACCGTTTTGGAGTGCTTCAGTGATAGATTCGAAAGTAGCTTCTACAACTTGTGTAGCTTCTTTTTTCGAAACATTTGCTTTCTCCGCAACTGCTTGGATCAATTCAGTTTTGTTCATCACGATTCACCTCCTCTCACTGAGAGTTTACGGGATTAATCATATCGTACAAACGTTGATATGACAACATTTTTTAAGCAATCGGCCTATATTCGACCCGCTCAGTCAATCAGTTGTTTAAAAACTCGACTTCACCTTGTTCATTAATCGTGTACCCTTGCGAATAAGCCGGAGCGAATGGGGAGTCATTATAGAGCAAATACCGAATGTCCTCACCGACTTTTGGCTCTACATCCGTGTTCTCGAGGGCGGCTTCCAAGTCGGCACGGTAGTCGACAAATAATTGTCCGGTCCCGTCGACATAGATCGGCAACTCGTTTTCCGTGTACGGACTTGGGATACTTGGCTCTTCAGAGACGAAGACGAGATCATAATCAATCGTGAATTGATTCTTTCCGAGCGACCCGTCAAACGGGAACTTGCCTTCTTTGGCCCGGAACGCGTTAATATTCGTCTGTAACTGTTGCAAGCTTTCTGACACACGTAAATCAATGAGTTTGACCTTCGGCTCCGTCTCGGCGTCCACGAGGACGTACAAGAACAGACCGCCTCCTTCGAAGCTGTTTGCCGGCGGGTCGGCTAAATAACCGGGGACGAGCCGGGCGAACTCGATCGGATAACGTTCCATGAGTGGCGTCTCGGCCGGCCTTGTTTTAATCGGCAACACCCCGGTCGTCTCCTTGAACGAGTCGACGGCCGTCTGTACCGACTTCAGTTGGTCTTCATACGGGACGTTATCGACCCGGTTCGAATCTGGGAACATACATCCACTGAGCACGGTCGCCGCCAATAGACTCGCGACCAAAAAAATCCGTTTCACGTCTTATCCTCCTGTCGGTCCTGAAGCGACCACATAAATCATGATGATCGTCCCAAATAAAAATATGACGAATGCGATGACGCGGACGAGTGCCGCGAACCATCCCGTTAGTTTCGTATGGCTGACTGCCACCATGAGCGCGGCGATGGCAAACGCCCCGATGCCCGCAAATGAAATCCACATCTTGATCAGTGACGGTGTCACGTCTATCCCCTCGACTTTCTCTTTAAATCTAGCTCCGTACATTAGTGTAGCAAAAAAAACAAAGGAACTGAACGAAAACGTCAGTCCCTTTGCTCTACGTCGCCTTCGAAATGGAACACTTCTTCCATTTCATGCTTCTGCGGGCGTCTCATTAACTTTTGTACTTCATCGTGTGGGCTCTTACCTTCGAATAACACGTTGTAGAGGGCCTCTGTGATCGGCATCTCGACACCGGCTTCCCGAGCGAGCGTATGCGCCGCCTCACAGGCACGCACTCCTTCCACGACCATGCCCATTTGACCGAGTACATCCTCGAGCTTCTCGCCGCGACCGATCGCGTTCCCGGCACGCCAGTTACGGCTATGCTGAGACGTGGCCGTGACAATCAAATCGCCGATTCCCGTCAAGCCGGAGAACGACGACGGGTTGGCACCGAGTTTGACCCCGAGCCGGGCGATCTCGACGATCCCGCGTGTCATGAGGGCCGCTTTGGCGTTATCGCCATAGCCGAGCCCATCCGTCATTCCTGCGGCGAGCGCGATGATGTTTTTAAGTGCGCCCCCGTACTCCGCCCCGATGACGTCCGAATTCAAATAGACCCGGAACTGATCGTTCGTGAGCAACTCTTGAATCTCATCGGCCACGTCCAAGTCCTCGCAAGCGATTGTGATGGTCGTCAATTTACGGACGGCCACTTCCTCGGCATGCGTCGGTCCCGTCAAGACACCGATGGCCCGACGTTTCGACGGGTCGATTTCTTCGGCGATAATCTCCGACAGACGTTTATGCGTCTTCGGTTCGATTCCTTTGGCGGCATGCACGATGACCGCCGGTTTCGTAAGGAGCGCGTTCAACTCACGCGACACCGGACGAATCGCCGAACTCGGGACGACGAGGAATACGATGGAACGATCTTTGACCGCTTCCGCCAAGTCTGTCGTCGCCCGAATCGAAGTCGGCAACGGTGCGTCTTTCAAATAGGTCGCGTTCGTGTGGGCCGTGTTGATTTCATGAACGTGGTCTTCCTCACGTCCATATAGTAGAACATCATGTCCGTTGTCAGCGAGGACGAGCGATATCGCCGTTCCCCAGCTCCCTGCGCCGATGACAGCTACTTTTGCCATAGGAGGCACCCCCATTACTAGTTTTTCTGACGAGCCACGATATGAATCGGTGTACCAGTAAAGTCAAATGCGCGGCGAATCTGGTTATCTAGATAACGTTTGTATGAGAAGTGAAGCAACTCTGGATCGTTGACGAACAACACGAACGTCGGCGGCTCGATGGCCACTTGCGTCGCGTAGTTGATCTTGAGTCGTTGTCCTTTGTCCGTCGGTGTCGGGTTCATCGCGACTGCGTCGACGATGACGTCGTTCAAGACGCTCGTCGAGATGCGACGGCGATGTGAATCAGCCACTTCTTTGACGACCGGCAGAAGTGTCTGCAATCGTTTCGACGTGAGCGCCGACAAGAAGACGATCGGTGCATAGTCAAGGAACAAGAATTCTTTACGAATCTTCTCTTCCATTTTCTTCATCGTTTTATCGTCTTTGTCGACGGCGTCCCATTTGTTGACGACGAGAACGATGGCTTTCCCCGCTTCGTGGGCGAGTCCGGCAACACGTTTGTCTTGCTCGATGATGCCTTCTTCACCGTCGATGACGACGAGAACGACGTTCGAGCGTTCAATCGCTTTTTGGGCACGCATGACGCTGTAGCGCTCGGTAGATTCATACACTTTCCCACGCTTGCGCATCCCTGCCGTATCGATGATGACGTATTCTTGCCCATCCCGTGTGAACGGTGTATCGATGGCATCACGAGTCGTCCCCGCGATGTCCGAGACGATGACGCGTTCTTCACCGAGAATCGCGTTCGTCAAGCTCGATTTCCCAACGTTCGGACGTCCGATGAGCGAGAACTGGATGACTTCTTCATTGTACTCATAGTCGTCTTTGTCTGGAGCCATGTCGAGCACTTTGTCGAGCAAGTCCCCGAGACCGAGACCGTGCGTCCCTGAAATCGGGAACGGATCGCCGAATCCGAGTGAATAGAACTCATACATGAGTTCGCGCATCTCGAAGTTGTCGACTTTGTTGACGGCGAGGACGACCGGTTTGTTCGAACGGAACAACAAGTTCGCCACTTCTTCGTCTGCTGCTGTAATGCCTTCGCGTCCGTTCACCATGAAGACAATGACGTCCGCCTCATCGATCGCAAGCTCGGCCTGATGCCGCATTTGCACGAGGAGCGGCTCATCACCGACCTCGATTCCACCTGTGTCGATTAAATGAAACTTACGGTTCAACCACTCACCCGTCCCATAAATGCGGTCGCGTGTTACACCGGGCTTATCATCGACGATCGACACGCGATCTCCGATAATCCGGTTAAAAATCGTGGATTTCCCAATATTCGGGCGGCCTACGATGGCCACTGCTGGAATTCCCATATAAACACCTCTCTAACTTTCATTCAATAAGTCTATCGTTTCTAATTGCAACTGTACTATCATATCACAGGCGAATTTCTGTGACCATACAAAAAGAAGCGGGAGTCTGGCTCCCGCTTGAACGATCGTCTTATTTAGAATCGTCCGAGGCCTCGTCACCTGTCAATTCAGAGACAGAGAAACCTCCTTGGTCGCTATACTCGTCAAGCAACGATTGATCCGCGTCGCCACGTGATGAATCGCTCGACTCGAGCGCACGCATCGACAACGAGATTTTCTTCTCGTCAAGATGGACGTCGAGTACTTTGACGGTTACTTCTTGGCCTTCTGACAAGACTTCAGATGGTGTCGCGATGTGTCGGTTCGCAATTTGCGAGATATGGAGCAAACCTTCAACTTGTGGTGCGACTTCGACGAACGCACCGAACGTGACGAGACGTTTGACTTTCCCTTCAATCACGTCACCTGGCTGAATTTTACCTTCTACCGATTCCCACGGTCCAGGCTGCGTCTCTTTAATCGACAACTTCACTTTCTCGTTGTCGAGGTCAAGTCCAAGCACTTTCACTTTGACTTTATCTCCTTCAGTCACAACATCGCTCGGTTTCTCAACCCGGCTATGCGCCATTTCCGAAATGTGGACGAGGCCATCGACACCGCCGATATCGACAAACGCACCGAAATCTGTGAGACGTTGAACCGTCCCTTCGATGATTTGACCGACTTCAAGCGATTCGAGCGTCTCCGCTTTCTTGGCGCTCATTTCCGCTTCGGCAACCGCTTTATGCGACAAGATGACGCGATTTTTCTCGCGGTCAATCTCGACGACTTTAACCGTAATTGGTTTATTCAAGTAGGATGAGAAGTCTTCGACGAAATGGTTCTCTACGAGCGAAGCCGGGATAAATCCACGGATACCGATGTCAACGACAAGTCCACCTTTGACCTTGTCTTTTACCATGACTTCGAATACTTCGCCGGATTCGAATTTCTCGACGATTTGATCCCAAGCTGCCTCGGCATCAACGTCTTTCTTCGAAACGACCACCTCTTCGTCCGTGACCTTTTTCACTTTGACACGGATTTCGTCGTTAACATGGAGTGATTCGTTTAAATCGTCTAAATGCATGCTTGATACTTCGCTGATTGGTAAAATTGCCTCGGTTTTATAACCGATATCGATCAACGCTTGCTTGTCCTCGATTTTGACAACAGTACCGGTCACAATTTGACCTCGATTGATTTCAAAATCAGGCATATCTTTCATTTCTTCGACCATTCCAACACTACCCCCTCACGATGAGTACAAAAAGGAGCGCCCTAAGGCGCTTACACCTAGTATAAACTTCTTATAATTCGAAAGATTTGTCAAGGTGTTATCAGGTTAGTTCCTCTCCTAGCGCGAGATTAAACCTGAAATTAACGAACGTTCCGTGAATGCTGCATGTACAAGTCACCGATTGTCGTCATAATCAAGTCGGCCGCGATTTGGGCGCTCGCCTTGTCCGCTTTCAAGCCGCTCATGTCGATCGGTTGGCCGATGACGACCTTCAGCTTCGAGCGGAACTTATACGTCCCGATAATCGCCACCGGAAGTACCGACGCTTCCGAACGGAGCGCGAAGAACCCGACGCCTGCTTGGGCTTTGCCGAGCGTACCGTCTTTTGACCGCGTTCCTTCCGGGAAAATCGAGATGACCTCGTCTTCCTTCAACTTTTGCAAGACGACTCGGAGTGCTTGTCGGTCTCCTTCCCCGCGTGACACAGGAATCTGTCCAGCCCGATTCAAAATGTGTTTCAATACCGGCACGTCGAACAACTCTTTTTTCGCGAAGAAACGAAGCTGACGCTGTTTCGGCATCGCCCCGGCGAGCATGACCGGGTCCCAGTTCGATTGATGGTTCGAACAGACGATCATCGAACCGTCGAGTGGGACGTTATCGCGCCCGATATACTCGACGCGGAAGCTCAATCTGCGGATGATATTGACGACACCTACCGCAAGACGATACATGCCGAACGGTCCATTGTTGAGCGGTTTCATCGTTCAATCACCTGCTTCATCAAGTGCTCGATTGCCTCGACGACGCCGTCAATCGACAGCTCGGTCGTATCGAGATAATGCGCATCGTCGGCCTGACGAAGCGGGGCGACCTCACGCTCGGAATCGCGTTTGTCGCGCAAGGCAATCTCGAGCTGTAATTGTTCGAGGTCGCTCGGCAATCCTTTCGATACGTTCTCTTCGTGGCGGCGGCGGGCCCGTTCTTCGACCGTCGCCGTCATGAACACTTTCAAGTCGGCGCCTGGTAAGACGTGCGTGCCGATATCGCGGCCGTCCATGACGATTCCGCCTTTACTGGCGAGGTCACGCTGTAAATCCATAAGGGCAGCCCGTACTTCCGACTGGCGTGCGACGAAGCTGACGTTGTTCGTCACTTCGCTCGTCCGGATGACATCGGTCACTTCTTCCGTGCCATCGTACACGCGTTGACCGTTTTCGGACGGGACGAGACGTAAATCCATCTTGTCGATCATCTCAGCGAGCATCGGACCGTCTTCGAGACCGACGCCGTCTTGAAGCGCGCGATACGTGACGGCGCGATAAATCGCACCCGTATCGATATAGACGTACCCTAGTTTTTTAGCGAGCGTTTTCGCGATCGTGCTCTTGCCGGCCCCGGCCGGCCCATCTAATGCGATTTGTAATGGTTTATTCATAAAAATTGGGTATCGGCTCATCCCGATACCCGCCTCCTCTCGGTCATTTGTTCCGAGAACATCATACCAGTTTTTTAGCGTGAAGAAAATACGGAGCCGGTCCGTTTTCTCGCTTCGAGCTGGGCTCGGAAGCAATAACGTAAAATCGTCTCCTGGTCCCGGTGTGATAACTCTTCAAAGCAAAGCGACAACTCTTGTTTGGCCGTCTGTTCATGGATGCGGACGAGGCGGCTCTTGACGCGGAACGTTTGCGGAATACCTCGGTCGTCATCGATATGGAACGAGACGATCATCGCCTCGTCGACAGCGACCGGGGCTCGATTGGCGATGATGCGCATTCCCCCGGCCGAGACGTCGAGTGATGTCGACTCGAACGATGGGAACGCTTGGCCGTCTTCCGCAGACACGGTCACGTGAATCATCTCTGGCACCCGTAAATATTCACGGCGCTGGACTCGTTTGATTTTCTTCTCATCCGGCACTGGGAACGCATAGCGAAGCGTCAACTGCGCATCGCTCACGCGTCTCGACACGACGGTATCAAAGGCGTACAGTTGCTCTTCTCCTTTAAAGAAATAAACACGCATCGATTCGTCTTCGTGCAAGAAGAACGTCTTTAACGTATCCGTTTCACTCGGGGACTCGATCCAGACGACTTGATCGTTAATGGCTGCGATCTTCGTCTTTCCTTCTTTTCTCCCTTCGACTTCCACCCGTAACTCTTGACCTACTTTTAACATGAAACGATTCCCCTTTATTCTATTTATATTGGCGATGATTGGAACGATTGGCGGTACGGACGAGCAATAAGGCGACCATCCATAAGACGACGATATAGACGACAGCCGGAACTTTGTTCATCGGTTCGACGAGCAAGATATAGTCGAACATCCCATGCAACAGCGTGGCCGCCATGACGGCGGTGAACAACCAAAACCGCTCGTGGTTGGAATGTTTGGCCCGGCCGAGACAAAACCCCATGACGACGGCGAACAGCGCGTGGCCGCTCACCGGCAGCACGGCGCGCCAGATCGCGATTTCGATTGAGTCGTACACCCATAAATATAGAAAATTCTCTAACGTGGCAAAGCCGAGTGAACAGGCGACCGCATAGAGAATCCCGTCGTAGTAATCATCAAAGACTTTATGTATGTATATTGTATAATAAATCATGAACCACTTAAAAAACTCTTCTAATAGCGCGGTGGCCACGAACGCCTTCCAAAACGGGCCTACGAGCACCCCTTCTTCCACGAACGCATACTGGACGAACATGATCGGAAAGACGAGAATGGCCCCGGCGACGAACGACCGGATCACATAGCCGAGCGGTTCCGCTTCTAGTTCATGCCGGAGATAGAAGTAGGAAAGAAGGGCGAACCCTGGCGCAACCGCAGACAAGGCGATTGCAATCATGATGCATCTCTCCTTTCTCACGTTAAGCATACACTGAAATAGAGGAAAGAAAAAGTAGGTCACGCCTAGAAATTGGAAGAAACGAACAAAAAAGTTGGAGGTCTGTTATGAATCATTTATTACTCATCCACACCGGCGGCACAATCGCCATGTCCCAATCGGGGTCGGGACATGTCATGCCGAGCGAGGTCAATCCAATTGATGCGACGTTGCCGAAAGCGACGGATATCGCCAACATCACGACGAAGCACTTTTCAAATATCCCGTCACCGCATATGACGCCTGAAAAAATGCTCGAGCTCGCCCAATTCATCAATCAACAGTTGACGCAAGACACATATGACGGGGTCGTCATCACCCACGGGACCGATACGCTCGAAGAGACGGCGTATTTCTTACAAATCACGCTCGGCGCCCCGGTTCCGATCGTCTTGACGGGGGCGATGCGCTCGTCGAACGAGGTCGGCTCCGACGGCGAATTCAATCTCATCACGGCGCTTCGGGTCGCCCAAAGTGATGTCGCGCGAGGCAAAGGCGTGCTCGTCGTCTTCAACGGTGAGATTCATTCCGCCTTCAACGTCACGAAGACGCATACGTCCTCGGTCGACACGTTCAAATCGGTCCACTTCGGAAACGTCGGCATGGTGACGAAAGACCATGTCCTCATCTATAGTCAGCCGACGACGAAGCAACCGAAGATGATTTCGACGATCACGAAACGGGTCGCGGTGCTGAAAGTCGTTGCCGGGATGGACCCAGATTTGATTGAGGCGGTACTCGCGCTCGGTTATGACGGGCTCGTCCTCGAGGTGCTCGGTCAAGGTAACGTCCCGCCGTCAATCGTTCCGGCGCTCGAACTGCTCGTCGAACGCATGCCGGTCGTCATCGTCAGCCGTTGCTTCAACGGGATCGTGCAAGACGTGTACGGCTACGTCGGCGGTGGCCAGCAGCTCAAAGAGATGGGCATCATCTTCTCGAACGGGTTGAACTCACAAAAAGCGAGACTGCGTCTCCTCGTCGAACTCGAGTCTGGGTCGTCGCAAGCGGTCATGGAGCACAGCTTTAGTTTCCAACAATGAGTTGGCGACTTGCCAACCGTTTCGTCCTTCCATACAATGAGGGATGAGGTGATTTCATTGAATAAACACGCTATCGTCGTCGGCGCCGGACCATGTGGGCTGTCGGCTGCGATTGAATTGAAACGCATCGGCATCTCGTGCACGATTATCGAGCGCGGCAATATCGTCGATGCCATCTATCGGTATCCGACCCATCAGACGTTCTTCTCGTCTGCTAGTTTGCTTGAAATCGGGGATATCCCGTTCATCTGTAAAGATTTGAAACCACGACGGCAAGACGCGCTCGTCTATTATCGGGAAGTCGTCAGCCGGACCGGGCTCGATGTCCATCCGTTCGAGACGGTCGAAGCGGTCGAGCGGACCGAGGACGGTTTCGTCGTTCGGTCCCGACACGACCGGGACGGTGCCAAAGAGCGTCAGGCCGACTACGTCATCTTGGCGACCGGCTACTACGGACGCCCTCGTCGACTTGACGTGCCTGGTGAAGAGCTTCCCCACGTCGCCCATTACTTCAAAGAGGCGCATCCGTTCTATCGGCAGCGCGTCACGGTCATCGGCGGGAAAAACTCCGCCGTCGACGCGGCCATCGAGCTCGAGAAGGCCGGCGCCCATGTCACGGTGCTCTATCGCGGGGACGGTTACAGTCCGTCCGTCAAACCGTGGGTACTGCCGACGTTCGACTCACTCGTCCGTCACGACAAGGTGCGACTCGAGCTCGAAGCGGAGATCGTTCGGATCGAACCGCATCATGTCGTCTATCGTCAGCATGGTGAAGAACATCGACTCGAGACCGACCACGTCCTCGCCATGACGGGCTACTTGCCCGACCATGGGCTGTTCGCCGATGCCGGGGTCCAAGTCGATGAAGAGACCGGTGTGCCGGCGTTTGACGAGACGACTTACGAGACGAACGTCGACGGCTTGTTCATCGCCGGTGTCGTCGCTGCCGGAAACGATGCCAATAAGATTTTTATCGAGAACGGACGTTTCCATGGCCAAGCGATCGCCGAGACGCTTCGGGAGCGCAACGGTGTCACATTATAAATAAAGAGAGGGAGGACCTGGTTTCAGGTCTTCCCTCTCTTTTGTTATACCCAACCGCGGAAGCGCGACGCTTCTGCCATCTTGCGCACACCGACCATATAGGCGGCGAGACGCATGTCGACCTTACGCGCCGACGAGGTATTGTATACCGTATTGAACGAGTGGACAAGTACTTTCTCAAGCTTCTCTTCCACTTCCTCTTCCGTCCAATAGTAACCTTGATTGTTTTGAACCCATTCGAAGTATGAGACCGTCACCCCACCGCTCGAAGCGAGCACGTCTGGGACAAGCAGGATGCCACGTTCCGTCAAGATGCGGGTCGCTTCGTTCGTTGTCGGTCCGTTCGCGGCCTCGACGACGATGGACGCTTTGATGTTGTCGGCATTGTCCTCGGTGATTTGGTTCTCGATCGCGGCCGGGACCAAAATGTCGCAGTCGAGTTCGAGCATCTCTTTGTTCGAGATCGTGTTCTTGAACAAGGTCGAGATCGTCCCGAACGAGTCACGACGGTCGAGCAGGTACGGGATGTCGAGACCGTTCTCGTCATGGATGGCTCCGTACGCATCGCTGACGGCGATGACTTTCGCTCCGGCGTCATGCATGAACTTCGACAAGAAGCTACCAGCGTTGCCGAATCCTTGGACGACGACGCGGGCGCCTTTTAACTCGATCCCGCGACGAAGCGCCGCTTCTCGAATCATGATGGCGACACCTTTTGCCGTCGCCGTCTCGCGACCGTGCGAGCCACCGAGCACGAGCGGCTTCCCGGTAATGAATCCTGGTGAGTTGAATTCATCGATCCGGCTATACTCGTCCATCATCCATGCCATGATTTGCGAGTTCGTGAACACATCCGGTGCCGGGATGTCTTTCGTCGGTCCGACGATTTGACTGATGGCCCGAACGTAACCACGGCTCAACCGCTCAATTTCACGGAAACTCATCTCACGCGGATCACAAACGATTCCACCTTTACCGCCGCCATATGGAAGGTCGACGATGCCGGCTTTCAAGCTCATCCAGACCGACAACGCCTTCACTTCGACCTCGGTCACGCTCGGATGGAATCGGATTCCACCTTTCGTCGGTCCGACGGCATCGTTATGTTGCGCACGATATCCTGTGAAAATCTTGGTCGATCCATCATCCATCCGTACCGGGATGCGGACGGTCAACATCCGAAGCGGCTCTTTCAAGAGCTCGTACATCTCTTCTGGATACCCGAGTTTATCGAGCGCCTCGTGTATCACTTCTTGTGTCGATTCAAGGATGTTTTTTCGTTTTTGATGACCTTTTTCTTGATCCGTAATCATGAAGGTTTCCTCCCCTAAATTGTCGATTCTCCCCCAAGAATCAACCTCGTATTCGTTTAAAAGTATATCTGATACGCGCCCAATTTGAAAGGCTTTTACAAAAATAATGAAAGCGTTTTCTAAAACGAAAAAAGAAGGGGGTGCCCCTTCTTACTTTTCAAGTGCGAGTGCGATGAATCGCTCTAACAGTTCACCGTACGAGATGCCGACGGCGCGGGCGCTGTCCGGGAACAGGCTGAGCGGCGTCATGCCAGGCAGTGTGTTCGTCTCTAAAATATAGGCGAGCCCGTCTTCTGACACGAGGAAGTCTGAGCGGGAATATCCGCTGCAGCCGAGGGCACGGTGCGCTTGAATCGCGGCCGCCTGAACTTCTTCGGTCAACGCAGCCGGCAACTCGGCCGGACAGACGTGAATCGATCCACCTTCTGAATACTTCGACTCATAGTCATAAAACTCGTTTTTCGGGATAATCTCGATGACCGGGAGCGCGGCTTCGGCGCCATGGTTTCCGAGTACAGGTACCGTCAATTCACGGCCTTTAATATATTGTTCGACCAAGACGGCCGTATCGCAGGCGAACGCTTTGTCGATTCCTTCACGGAGCATCGTTTCGTCCATCGCGATTGTCAATCCGTTCGAAGACCCTTCTTGGGCCGGTTTGACGACACATGGGAATTCACCGCCCCACTCGACGATTTTCGCGTCGATATCGTCCCCTGTCTCGATGAGGACGTCACGGGCGATTCGGATGCCGGCAGCGGCGAAGATGATTTTCGCACGGGCTTTGTCCATCGCGAGCGCGGACGCCAACACACCAGACCCCGTGTACGGCAAGCCCGCCATCTCCAAGAGCGACTGCACGCGTCCGTCTTCACCGTACTTGCCATGCAAGGCGCTGACGACGACGTCGGCTTGAAGCGTCAACAGCTCATTGGCCCGGTCCGGGTGAAAATCAATCGCCACGACGTCGTGACCCCGTTCTTCGAGCGCTTCAATCATTCCTTTACCACTCGTGAGCGACACTTCCCGCTCACCTGATACACCACCATATAATACCGCGACTTTCATCAAATCTCTCCTTCAGCTAGCTACTCCAAAATTCAAGTTTTATCATACCATGTGTCGGCCGAAAACAATAGAAACAGAACGGTAAAAAGCCGTACTTACGCGAACGTATCGTACAGCTGTTTCACGGCCTGTTCAGTTTGAATCGTCTTCCCGTACTCCATCATGACGTACGGACTGACGGTCGTCGTCCGACCGTACTCCGACAAGATGGCTGCCAGTCGTTCTTCCACGTCTGGTTTGAGCACCTCGACAAAGTGCAGATAGTATCGTCCCTCGTAATGATAGAACGCCCCGCCCTGCTCGGTGTCTCGCATATGTGGGAACAAGCGAATCGAGGCGTTGATGACGTCCTCGATATCGTCAAATTGATAAATCAAATGATGAATCACGTCGATGGTGAGCCGAATCTCGACTTGCTCTTGATCCGATTCCGCTACGGGCGCATCGACTTTCTGGACGTCGATGACGAGCCCGTCACGGGGAAACATCGTCACGTTCAAGTCGACGGTCCCTTGCGGCATGAAGCCAAATTCCGCTTCCGCCGTCTCAAGCAATTCCCGCCACAGGTCTTGACCGCTCTCCCCCACGATGGTATCGATGGCGATGCCTCGAGTGGATAGGTCGCTCGCGGTCAAATATACCCTTAAATGTTCTTTTGTTTGCTTTTCAAATCTCAAACGAAAACCTCCAAAGAATAATCAATCCTACTTTATAAGCTACTCCCGTTTGTTCGAGCTGTCAAATAGTTGACAACCACTCGGTCCACGCCTCGGGCGTGTCCCCGAGGAAGGCCGATCCGAATTCGGACGCTTGAAGGCTGACCGCGTAACCACCGGCCCCGATGACGAGGTTCGGGTGGTCGGCTTGGATGAACTGCATCGCGTCTTTCAGGCCATCGAGATGTTCTGTCAACGTACATGAGAAAATCAGACACTTGGCATCGATATCGTGCAACGCCTCGTTCAAATCCTCTTTCGGGAATCCCGCACCGAGGAAAATCACGTCATAACCGTATTGGCGTAAGTAAAGCGTCACGAACAAGAGCCCGATCTCATGCATCTCGCCCGGGGCACAGACGCAAATGATGCGCGGTAAAAAGGGATTCATCGGCATTTGAAGCGACAACGTCGACAGGCGGGCACGCAAAAAGGCCGTCGCAAAATGTTCATGCGCAATCGTAATCGTCCCATTCTCCCAACGCGTCCCGATTTCCATCAATAACGGACCGATGATATCTGTCGTAACCTTTTCAAAACTAAACGTATTAAAGGCACGATTAATCAAATCGTGCGCCTTACGTTCATCAAATGAAAGTAACGCCTCGAGCAACCCGTCCATGAGCTCCTCGTCATAAAGGCGGGCAGGCTTCGGCTTCGGGGCTTCATGTAGCTGTTGAATCGCTTGGGACACGGTCAATCCTTCCCGTTGTTTTTCAACGACCCATTTTATCTTCTCGACGTCTTGGTTGGAATACAATCGATGACCCGAATCTGTCCGGCTCGGAACGATGAATTGATAGCGTCGTTCCCACGCCCGAATCGTGGTCGGGTTGACTCCGGTGAGTGACGCGACCGTCTTGATGGAGTACTTCGGCACAGCAGCCCCTCCTTTCCTACTAGTTCTTCTCTTTCAGTATAGACCCATCTGTACGGCTTTACCTGTTTTATTGTGCAAATCTTGTGAGAAATTGGTGAGATTGTGCATATTCACACCTCGGGCATGAAATCATAAAAAAAATACGACGTTCTCGTCGTATTGTTTAGAAAAAGATGTCGTGACGACCTATATATAAAAATACAAGAATAATGGCAAACATCGTCAGTGTCAGCATCATGGCGAGCGGTCGCTTCAGCCAGTTGTCGTTCAATTTCTCTTTTCGCTCATGCTCTTGCCGTTCAGCGCGAGATGGCAACGTGTCCACCACTTTTTCACGAAGTGAGTCCGCTTGGTTCCGATGTCGCAACGTGTGCCCTCCTTTACCTTTTTTATCATTTTACTATGATATCAATCAAAGGAAAAGATACGAGCCAACCGATGTTTCCAATCTGTCACATTTTTAGACACAAGTTGCTCCGACGGCGGGAACACGATTTCGCCGCAGATGTCACAACAATCGCTTTGCTTGACCGGTTGCTCCGAGAAATAATTTAACAAATAATCGCGCCGACACGTCTTGATGAGGGCATAGTCCATCATCTGTCCGAGTTGACGATACCGGGCCCGCTTTCTATCTTTTACCCAATCCACCGCCTCGGCAAGCGTCCGCTCGGCAAGCATCTGATTCAACAGTCCCCAAACCGGATCTTCCTCGTTCAAGCGCAATAAACGTGGCAACTGGGCCAGGCTCGTGCCATTGTCTCGTTCAAAATAGGCGAGACGGATATCTTTGTCTTTCGGATATTGCTGGTCGATCAAAAACTGTTGAATCCGCTCATCCCCTTCGGCGTATAGCAAGACCGCGAAAGCCGGCTCGCCGTCACGCCCAGCCCGACCAATCTCTTGCATGTACGCCTCGAGCGTGGCCGGGATTTGATAATGAATGACGGAACGGACGTTATCTTTATTGACACCCATCCCGAACGCACTCGTACAAACCATGATGGCGACTTCGTCACGTAAAAATTGTGACTGTACAAGGCGCCGGTCCTCGGTCGACATGCCACCGTGATAAAACAAGGCGTCATCGAGATGGAGGGCGAGCGCTTCGGCCTCACGCCGTGTCGCTGTATAGATGACGGCCGGTTTCGGCACGTCGTGGACGAGTTCGCTCAGACGGCGCATCTTATCTTCTGACCCGAGACGTTCCACGATGAGGCGAATCTCGGGACGGTTCGCCGAGTGGACGAACTGCGCCGGCGAGAAGAGCGCCAGTTTCTCGACAATATCTCGTTTCACCGTCTCCGGTGCGGTCGCCGTGACAGCCATGCACTGCGGACTGCCGAGCTGCTTGCGCAGTTCACCTAGGCGCGCATACTCCGGGCGGAACTCATGGCCCCACTGCGAGATACAGTGCGCCTCGTCAACGACGAGCATTTGAATCTTTGTGCGCGCCAGCGCCCGTGTCACATGGGGCACGGCAAGTTGCTCCGGCGATAAATACAAGAAGCGGTACCGTTTCAAATGGTTTAAAATCTCTTGCTTCTCTTCGAGCGTCTCCATCGACGTCAATCGGGCAACCCCACGTTCGCCGCGCTCGCGGATATGGAGCATCTGGTCCTCGATCAGTGACAAGAGCGGCGAGACGATAATCGTCAAGCCGTCGTTCTTGATATAGGACGGGAGTTGGAACGTCAATGACTTCCCGGCCCCGGTCGGCATGATGGCGAGCACGTCTTGTCCATCAGCGACCGCATCGATCACCTCGCGCTGTCCCGGACGGAAACTGTCATAACCGAACACCCGCTTCAACGTCTTCTCAAACAAATGTCTCACCTCGTTTCAATCGTGCGAACACCAATCGGATTTGATAATAACTGATCCCGTCGATTTGTTCAAAAATCGGTTTGAGCGCCCAGCTCGATTCGTCACGCAGTTGCTCGACTTGCTTGATTTGCTCGAGCGGAACAAATTGATCGAGCGGAAATTCGTCTAAATACATCGCCATCTCGACGACGTGGTCTTCAATCGTACTAGTGCGCAACCGCCGCTGTGACTGGACTTGTTGGAACGATCGACCAGCCAAGAACTGTTCATACGACCCTCGCGCCGATAAGGTCATCCGTTCACTCGATAAGCCGTGGGCGAATCCTAACAGTTTCGCATCTCGCGGCAATTTCCAGAGGAGCGCATTCCACCCGGCCAAGAAGTAGAGCCGGGCCGTCCGTGCATCGACGTCGAGGAGGGCCGCGATTTGTTCATACGTATACCCGGTCTCGAACGCTCCCGTGAACCTATAAACGACGGCGGTCGCATAAGGGTCGCCGATGTCTTCAAGCGCCGTCTCGAGCTCGTGATGGAAACTTTGAATCAACGGTCGCCATTCGCGTTCGGTCCGCACGATTTGTTTGACCCAACGTTCGGCCAGACGATCGGCCTGGACCGGATAAAACGTCCGCTCATGCTCGAGCGACATGAACGTCTGCACGAACAGGCTGAGCCGTTTCCATGTCATCGTCGTATAGTCCCGGTACTCGCCGCCGAGACGGTCGAACAAGTCGCTGACGGCCTCGGGCGAAGCGAGCATGGACCCGGCTTCGGTCAAGGTAAAACTCGAGCGGTTGAGCCAACCTCGCTTCTCGAACGAGGCGAGCAGTTTCTCATAGTCGTACTTCGTGTAGGGGAACAAGCCAAAAATCGGTTCCAAATCATAAAAAAAGGCATCTTGCAGCGTCGTCGCCGATCGTTTCCCGTTCAACACATGAAACAAACTGCGCTCGCTACGTTCACCTTTCAAGCGTTGGATGGATAGTAATAACACCCCGTCCGCTAAATGAACCATCGTTCCACCTCCTTGTTAAAATTATGCTTCCAAAACGTTATTCGTTTCCTCATTGAAATATTTGGGTATGTAGACTACAATTACTCATAGTCAGTAGAAAATCATTTCTATGCAGAGAGACGAAACGTATGGAGGGTTACAAATGGCAAAATTTACGATTGTTGATAAAGATACATGTATCGCATGTGGGGCCTGCGGAGCAGCTGCCCCAGACATCTTCGACTATGATGACGAAGGCCTCGCGTTCAACTTGATGGACGACAACACGGGTACGATTGAAGTCCCGGATGAGTTGTATGAGGACTTGATGGACGCCTTCGAGGGCTGCCCGACCGACTCAATCAAAGTCGCAGACGAATCATTCGACGGCGACGCACTCAAGTACGAATAAGGGAGACATGTGTGCCATCTCGGCGCACATGTCTTTTTTTAACGTGTCGCTTTGCGGAAACCGGCCTCCCGCGCCTCTTTCTCTGTACAGAACATCTCTTCCGGGATCGTGCGCTCATAGCTCGCCCCGCCCGGAACGTGATAAATCTTCTCTCCGTCCCGATTGATATTCCCTTTAATGTCACATCCATCCGTGTCTCGTTTCGGCTGGGCCGGCTCGGTCGCCTCGTAGTCGAACCCGTTGCCGGTCACATAATCCTCGAGACTCCAAATCCCGAGCAATTCCTGACGCGCGGCCTGTTCGACGTCCCGGAACGCATCGATGTGTTGCGTGTTCGGCGCGTATACATAGGCGACGCGCGCCAGACCGCGACGTAACAATTCCTCGTTCAGCATCGCATCATCGTACCAGACGTAGGCGAGTGTCCGTTGATAGCGATCGTAGCGCCCGACGTCATACTCCAGTGTGATCGTATCCCCTTCTGGTAGCCAACGCTCGACGAATGATTTTGCATCTTCTCCGAACGGTTGTACCGGCAACGTCGGATGACTCGTCTCTGGCGTATCGACGAGCAAGAGGCGAATCGATTCCGTCGCCCCGTTCTCAAACTCGACTTTGAGCGTATCCCCGTCGATGACGCGGTCGAGCGTGACCGTCTCAGTCTTGCCGAGCGGCCGTGCGACTTGTTGCGTGACCGACGCCGACGGAAAGTCGGCCTCGAGTTCGACGAGCGACTCCGGCGGGTCGATTTGTTCAGCGAACCAGTCATCGACTGAGCAGCCTGCGAGCGAGATGCTCAGCACGACGGCAATCAGCAGTTGCCACCATTTTTTCAATTGTCTCACCTCTACACCAGTATAACAAAAAAGGTTGTTTGACTTAAGCGTCAAACAACCTTGGTGAAATGGACATTTGTCCTTTTGGTGATTAGCGTTTCCCTTTAATATATGGGATACCGACTGATTTCGGTGCATCCGCACGTCCGACGACACCCGCGAGGGCAAGAATCGTAAGCGCATACGGTGCAATCAAGAGCAACACTTGCGGCACGTTGCTGATGACCGGCAAGTTACTGCCGATGATCGACAACGCTTGGGCGAAACCGAAGAAGAGGCCGGCTCCGAGCGCGCCGAGCGGGTTCCACTTCCCGAAGATCATGGCGGCGATGGCCAAGAAGCCTTGACCGACAATCGTCGTCCCACTGAAGTTCGTCGTGACCGTGACGGCGTAGACCGCACCGGCGAGACCGCCGAACGCACCTGAGAGCATGACGCCCATGAAGCGCATTTTCGTGACGTTGATTCCCATCGTGTCAGCTGCCATCGGGTGTTCCCCGACCGAGCGGAGACGAAGGCCGAACGGCGTCTTGAAGATGACGAACCAGACGACGAACGCGAGCGCGATGGCGATGAACGACGTGTACTGGACGTTGATGAAGAACATACGAAGCACCGGGATATCCGATAAAATCGGCACGTTCTCTTTCGCAATCCGAAACTCGATGAAATCGGTTTGTCCTTTGTTGTAGAGGACACGGACGACGAAGATGGCGAGACCGATCGCAAGCATGTTGATCGCGACCCCGAGCACCGTTTGGTCAGCACGCCAAAGGATGGCCGGCACTGCCAAGAAAAGTGAGAAGAGTGCGCCGACGACCATGGCGACCAAGAGCGAGATCCAAGGACTGAGACCACCAAGCCCCATCTCCGTCAACGTGAGCGTCGTGATGATTCCCGTGGCGGCACCGATGACCATGATGCCTTCCAAGGCGATGTTGACGACACCCGAACGTTCACTGAAAATGCCGCCGAGCGCCGCGATGATGAGTGGAGTCGCATAGGCCAACGCGACCGGAACGACGATATAGAGGACTTCTAAGAAGCTCATTTTTTCTCCACTCCTTTCTTACGATTTCCTTTGAATTTGTCAATCACGTAGTTGAACGCATAACCAGACGCCACGAAGATGACGATGGCGGCGATGATGACTTTGACGAGCTCGGACGGAATGTTGGCGCCGAGCTGCATCGCGAGTCCACCGATATTGAGTCCGGCGAACAAGATGGCTGCCAAGACGACACCGATGGCTGTGTTCGCACCGAGAAGAGCGACGGCAATCCCATCGAATCCGACTCCAGTGAACGAAGCACTGAGCGTCATCCCGTTGAACGTACCAAGACCTTCCATCGCTCCAGCGAGTCCAGCGAACATACCCGAGATGACGAACGATAGGATGATGTTGCGATTGACACTCATCCCTGCGTATTGCGACGCGTGTTTGTTGAAGCCGACGGCCCGAAGCTCATAGCCGAGCGTCGTCCGTTGCAAGATGTAGTAATAGACGATCGCCGCGAGCACAGCGATGAGGACACCCCAGTGTAAGCGTGAGAACTGCGTCATTTCTTGAAGCCATGGCGACGCGAGCGACGCCGACTCGTTGATTGACTCGGTCCGTTCGTTCGTTACGCCGATGACGCTACGCAAGATCGCGTTCGTCGTGTACAAGGCGATATAGTTCATCATGATCGATGTGATAACTTCATGGACGTGGAACTTGGCTTTCAAAAAACCAGGGACGAACGCCCAGAGCGCTGCCGCGAACATAGCCGCGAGAAGCGCGAGCGGAAGGTGGATGAACATCGGTAAATCAAAGTTGATTCCGACGTAAACGGCTGCCACCCAACCGATTAACACTTGACCTTCGACCCCGATGTTGAAGAGACCGGTCCGGAACGCGAACGCGACCGCTAAACCTGAGAAGATGAGCGGCGCTGCGGCACGAAGTGTTTCTCCGATTGCATATGGGCTTCCGACCATACCTTCGAACAATGACGAGAACCCTTGAATCGGGTCATAACCGCCGATCAGCATGACGATTGCCCCAACGAGAAGTCCCATCAAAATCGACAAGAGCGGGATGAGCAGTCGATTGAATCCTAACTTATTCATACTGTTTCTTCTCCTCTCTTACCGCCGGCCATCAAGAAGCCGAGTTCTTGCTCGGTCGTTTCTTTCGGATCACGAATCCCGACAATCTTACCTTCATATAAGACGGCGACTCGGTCCGCGACGTGTAAAATCTCTTCGAGTTCGAACGAGATTAAGAGGACGGCGCGTCCTTTCTCACGTTCTTTGATGAGCTGTTCATGAATGAACTCGATTGCACCGACGTCAAGTCCACGCGTCGGTTGGGCCGCAATCAACAAGTCAGGTGACCGGTCGACTTCACGGGCGATAATCGCTTTCTGCTGGTTACCACCTGATAAGGCACGGGCTGGCACATCGACCGATGGAGTTCGGACGTCAAACTTCTCAATCAACGCCTTCGCTTTCTCAGCCACAGCTTTATAGTTCATCAAACCACGCTTCGAGAACGGCTCTTTGTAATACGTTTGGAGGACCATGTTGTCCCGAATCGAATAGTCGAGGACGAGTCCGTGTTTATGACGGTCTTGCGGGATATGACCGACGCCAGATTCCGTCACTTTACGTGGCGTGAACCCAGTCACGTCTTTCCCATTCAACAATACTTTTCCAGACTCCGGTTTCTTCAAGCCTGAGATAGCTTCAATCAACTCGGTCTGTCCGTTTCCATCAATCCCGGCGATTCCAAGAATCTCTCCTGAACGAATCTGTAAATCCAAGCCGTCGACGGCTTCAAGCCCGCGACTGTCTTTGACGACGAGTTTTTGCACGTCGAGGACGACTTGCTGTGGATCTGCCTTGGAATATTCCGCATCAAAGTTAACTTCACGCCCGACCATCATTTCAGCCAAACGGTCTTCATTGACCGTCTCATCGATATCGACGGTGCCGATATAACGTCCGCGACGGATAACCGTACAGCGGTCGGCCACTTGCATGATCTCTTTCAGTTTATGCGTGATCAAGATGATCGATTTACCTTCTTCGATCAAACGCTTCATGATTTGAATGAGTTCTTGAATCTCTTGTGGCGTCAATACAGCGGTTGGCTCGTCAAAAATCAAGATTTCAGCGCCGCGATAGAGCGTCTTCAAAATTTCGACACGTTGTTGCATCCCGACCGAGATGTCCTCGATTTTAGCGTCCGGATCAATGCGGAGACCGTATTGTTCCGAGATCTCCATAACTTTTTTACGCGCCGTGGCCCGGTCGACCGTCAATCCACTCTTCGGCTCTGAGCCGAGGATGATGTTCTCGGTCACCGTGAACTTCTCGACGAGCATGAAGTGTTGGTGTACCATACCGATCCCAAGGTCGTTGGCGATGTTCGGATTCTCAATGTTCACTTTCTCCCCACGCACGCGGATCTCCCCGCCTTCCGGCTGATAAAGACCGAACAGGACGTTCATGAGCGTCGATTTTCCGGCACCATTCTCGCCGAGCAACGCATGAATCTCTCCTTTACGCAATTGGAGGGTGATATTGTCGTTGGCAACGAACGTTCCGAACTCTTTGCGAATATTGAGCATTTCAATTACATATTCCAAGAAAGTCCACCCCTAACTTTAAGTAAAGGGAGACCGCATGGGTCCCCCCTAACTCAATGAATTATTTTACTGTTTTCATGAACTCTTCGAACTCAGCGTCAGTCGCTGGAGCCGTGATGTCTCCGTCGATCAACTGTGTGCGGTACTCTTCAACTTTTGTGAGGACGTCAGCTGCAACGTTCTCATCAGATGTTTCAGCAATCCCTACTCCATCGTCTTTCAAAGAGAACTCAACGATTTCGCCTGCAGGGAATTTATCTTCCATTGCAAGTTTCGATACTTCGTAAGTAGCCGTGTCAACACGTTTGACCATTGAAGTAAGCGTTACGTTTTCTGGAAGACCCTCTTCGTATTGGTCACGGTCAACACCGATGACCCATACATCTTCGCCGTTCTTCTTACGGTTTTTCGCTTCTGTGAATACCCCTACCCCAGTACCGCCTGCTGCGTGATACACGATATCAGAACCTGCTCCGTACATACCTGAAGCGATTGCTGTACCTTTTTCAGCTGAGTTGAAGTCTTCAGCGTACTTCACGTCAATTGTTGCATCCGGGTTAACGGCCATGACGCCAGCTTTATAACCGTTCTCGAACTTCTTGATCAAGTCAGACTCAACGCCACCGACGAATCCAACTTTGTCAGTTTTCGTAGTGAGACCAGCGACAACACCGACGAGGAACGAACCTTCTTGCTCTTTGAACGTGATCGATGCGACGTTCGGTGCATCAACGACCATGTCGACGATTGCGAAGTTGTTGTCTGGGAACTGCTCAGCAACTTTTTGGATGTCTTCGCCCATCAAGAAGCCGATTCCGTAAATCAAGTTGAAATTATCGCGTGCCAATTGTTGCAAGTTAGGCTGATAATCCGCTTGTTTTGAAGATTGAAGATATTTGAAGCCTTCGTTCTCAGTCAAGTTGTTGTCTTTCCCGAACTTCGTAAGACCTTCCCAAGCTGATTGGTTGAACGATTTATCATCGACACCGCCAGTATCGGTTACCATTGCTACTTTGAAGTCGCTGCCTTCGCCGCCGCCTTCGCCGTTTGAAGCACCTTCATTGTCATCCCCGCCACATGCTGCGAGCACTGTTGAGAGTGTGAGACCTGCTGCTAAAGCTGAGAGAATCGTTTTTTTCTTGTTCATCGTCGTGTTTCCCCTTTCGGATCATAACAATTAAGGTTGTCATGTCATCAGTAGTCTTTACACCGGTATAAGAAAGCGCTTTCACGCTGTTCCCCAAAAATAACCGTTTCCGGATAAAACGAACGTGCTTAGACGCGTTTGCGAACGACGTGGAAGTCGAAGCGGTCCGCTCGGAAAAAGTTCGCCGAATCGAGCAGCGGTAAGTCGCTCTCATCGTAATGCAATTGCTTTAATGCCAGTAACGGTTGGTCCGTTTGAAGTTGCGTCGAGATTTCCGCGTTCACACTCGGTTCGATGTGCGTGATCGCATAAGCGACCCGACGTCCTACCTCTTGTTCGAGCGCATCAAACAACGACTTACCTTCCGTCAACGCTTTAGGATTCGAGACGAGGTGGGCCGGAATTTTATCGACACAGTATACAACTGGTGTCTCGTCTGCATAACGAATCCGCACGATCCGATAAATCGGCGAGTTCGGTTCGATTTTCAGACGCTCAGCTTCTCTCTCGGTCGCTAGAACCTTTTCGGCCACCAATACTTTCGTTCCTGGTGTCATCTTGGCGCGCATGATCATGTCCGTGACACTGAACAGTTCTTCAATCCCTGAAGTGAACGGGGGTTTTGAACTGATAAATGTTCCGACGCCATGTTTCCGCACGACAAATTTCTCGTCTTCGAGGATACGAAGGGCTTCCCGGAGTGTCGCTCGACTGACTCCTAGTTGCTTCGACAACTCGAACTCTGAAGGAAGTTTCTCTCCTTCACGATAGACACCATCGTCGATATCTTGCTTGATTTTCTCAATCACGCGAAGATAGAGCAAGCGATGATCGAGCTTGATCGACATGGGCCTCACCACCTTTACCTATTCTAACCAGTGCTCAGACATCTGACGTATGAATGTCCTTGCCAATACTAAGTATAGGGATTCGAGAATTAGAACGCAATACTTTTTGTTCGGAATCAGGGAAATATTTTAAAGTGAAGGGATTATGTATACCTCTTAGTCTATAATACCTGTTGTGAAGCCGTTTGAAAAGAAAACGTAAAATGTAAACGGTATTAAAAAATGAAAGCGGTTCAACGATTTTAGTAGTATGTCTTAATGTCTCGAATAGGTCAGATGTGCTATATTAGTTCGTCTCAACATGACGTCGACCTCGATCATCACGTTTGAACAGGATTATCTGAAATTATATAAAAAACGAACGATTAGGATTTTTTATACCTAATCGTTCGTTTTAATGTTTAACCCTCTGGTTGGTTAATGAGCACTTTCCGCGGCTTTGAGCCTTCTGACGGCCCGACATATCCAGCCTGTTCGAGCGAATCGATCAATCGGGCGGCTCGATTATAACCGATGCGGAATCTTCGTTGAATCATCGAAGTGGAAGTCGTCTCTTGCGTCAAGATGAATTGAACGACTTCTTCAAACAATGAATCGTCCGAGTCGATCGTCGTGACTTCCTCTTCTTTCGGCATCATCGCCTCGACATACTGGGCCCGTTGTTGGGCGATGACGTGATTGACGACCGTCTCGACTTCTTGATCCGAGACGAACGCACCTTGGACACGAATCGGTTTGTTCATCCCGTTGGCGAGCATGAGCATGTCACCCCGTCCGAGCAGCTTTTCCGCACCGCCGCCGTCAAGAATCGTCCGGGAATCCGTTTGCGACGAGACCGCGAACGCGATCCGTGACGGGATGTTCGCTTTGATGACACCGGTGATGACATCGACCGATGGACGCTGCGTGGCAAGTACCATATGAATGCCGGCTGCCCGAGCCATCTGGGCGAGACGCATAATCGCGTCCTCGACGTCGTTCGAGGCGACCATCATCAAGTCGGCGAGCTCATCGACGATGACGACGATGAACGGCAGACGCTTCGCGTCCTCGTCATCCGACTTATCGACGAGTTCGTTATAGCCTTCGATGTTCCGGACTCCGTAGCGGCTGAACAGCTCATAGCGCCGCTCCATCTCGGCGACGACTTGTTTGAGCGCTTGGGCCGCTTTCTTCGGATCCGTCACGACCGGCGTCAATAAGTGTGGGACACCGTTATAGACGTTCAACTCGACCATTTTCGGGTCAATCATCATGAGCCGGACCTCATCAGGACGCGTCCGCATCAAGAGCGACACGATCATTCCGTTGATGCAGACCGATTTCCCCGAACCAGTCGAACCGGCGACGAGCAAATGCGGCATCTTGTTCAAGGCGATCGTCACCGTCTCACCGCTGATGCTGCGGCCCAATGCGACGAGGAGCGGCGACTGTTCCCGCTTGACCGGATCGGCCTCGAGCACTTCACGGAGACAGACCGGGGCCACTTCCTGGTTCGGCACTTCAATCCCGATGGCTGCTTTGCCCGGGATCGGTGCCTCGATGCGGATATCTTTCGCCGCGAGCGCGAGGGCAAGATCGTCACTGAGCGAGGTGATGCGGCTCACTTTGACCCCGATATCCGGTTGCAGTTCATATTTCGTCACGGTGGGCCCGAGATGAATCTTCAATACTTTCACGCCGACGCCGAACGATTTGAGCGTTTGGACGAGTTTTGTCGCATTCGCTTTCAAGCGGGCGTTCTCGCCGGACAAATCGGTCACGACCGGTTCACTGAGAATGGTGAACGTCGGAAGCTCATACGTATCCGATACATCCTGTGACGCCGTCATCATCATATCCTCGGTCGGCAGGTCGGCCACTTCTTCCGACGGGGCCGACTCCTCCGTTTTCGGACGTTTCTCGGCGACGACTTTCTCGCTGAACCCGACGATTGGGATATCATGCATCGTCACCGCATCCGCCTCAGGCTCCGCTTCGGCAGGTGTCGATTCCACGACCTTCGCCGGGGCCGGGACAGCCTTCTGACGCTTCACAGGGGCCGGTTTGACCCGTTCCCGGTCGTGCCACTCTTGTTTGATGGCCGTGCCCGTCTCAAGCAGCCGCGAACCCATCGTCCGCCAAATCGTTGGCGACAACAGGGAAATCCCGACAATCATGCAGAGGGCGCCTAAAAAGACAATCCCGAAGTCAGAGAGCAAGTATTGATTGAGTCGATAGAGCGCCCCGTTGACCTCGCCTCGTTCGGCCCCCCATACCAAGTCCCCGAACATGAGAAACGACGTGAACAACAATAGAATCCCGGTCCGTTGCATCGGACGAAACTCATTTAAGAAGACGAGCAACGTGAACGCGATTGCCAAATACGTCAGTGCCCCCCAGCCCCCGAACAACGTCGTCGCGAGAAGCGACGTCTGATTGCCGACCCATCCGAAATCGAACAGGGAAAAGATGAAGGCCGTAATCGACAGGACGAAGGCGATCCAGCCATATGTACGCAGTGGGATGGGCTGTTTTTTCGCACGTCTCGTCGTCGGTCGCTTCCGCTTCACCGGAGTTTTTCTCGTTTTTTGTGCCACCTTAGATTCCTCCTAAAAAAACAAGGCAAAAGTCTGATGACTTTTGCCTTAATCTCAATTCTTTAAATCTCCATGATGATCGGCAAGATCATCGGACGACGTTTCGTCTGCTCGTACAAATAGACGCTGAGCCGTTCGCGGATATTTGATTTCAACTCGGTCCAATCACTTCCAGCTTGGAGACTCTTCTCAATCTGTTTCGTGACGATGCGGTTCGCTTCTGAAATCATCTCTTCCGATTCACGCATATAGACGAATCCACGCGAGATGAGTTCAGGTCCTGAAATCAATTTCTTCTGTTTCCGGTTCAACGTGACGACACAGAGAACGACACCGTCTTGCGACAAGAGACGACGGTCACGGAGCACGATATTCCCGACGTCCCCGACACCGATTCCATCGATTAAGACGTTTCCAGCCGGCACTTTGCGGCTCATCCGGGCTTTGCGGCCCGTGAACTCAACGACATCTCCTTTTTCAACGATGAAGATGTTGTTCGACTTCACACCGACTTGCTCGGCGAGTTTCGAGTGGGCCATCTGCATCCGGTACTCCCCGTGAATCGGGAGGAAGTACTTCGGTTTGACGAGGTTCAACATGAGCTTGAGCTCTTCGGCCGAACCGTGTCCAGAGACGTGTACTTTGCGTTGGTTATAAATGACGTTGGCGCCTGAGCGGAAGAGCAGGTCAATCGTCTTCGAGACGGACTTCTCGTTCCCCGGAATCGGCGTCGCCGCGATGACGACCGTATCGTTCAGGCGGATGTTCACTTGTTTATGGGCGTTGCGCGCCATGCGCGTCAAGGCCGCCATCGGCTCACCTTGCGAACCAGTCGTCAAGATGACGACTTTGTTGTCAGGCAAGCGATTCACTTGTGAAAGCTCGACGAGTGTCTTCGGCTTGAAGCGCAAGTAGTTCAGCTTCTGGGCCACTTCGACGATATTGACCATGCTGCGGCCGACGACGGCCACTTTACGGTCGTTCGCTTCGGCTGCCGCGAACACTTGTTGCAGACGGTGCACGTTCGAGGCGAATGACGCGACGATGACGCGGCCTTCGGCTTGATAGATGACGTCGTTCAACTCGGCGCCGACGAGCGATTCCGAACCGGTTTGACCCGGACGTTCCGCGTTCGTCGAATCCGACAAGAGGCAAAGGACGCCCCGTTGGCCAATGGCCGCCAACTTGTTGAAGTCTGACTGTTTCCCATCGACCGGTGTGTAGTCAAACTTGAAGTCGCCCGTGTGAACGATGGCGCCTTGTGACGTTTGGATACAGACCCCGACACAATCCGGGATCGAGTGGTTGACGCGGAAGAAAGTGATGAAATGATCAGCGATAGTCAATTTCGTTTTGGCGTCAATCAATCGGAGGTCGACTTCTTTCAATAAGCCAGCCTCTTTCAATTTGAGCTCGATTAAACCGAGCGTCAATTTCGTCCCATATACGGGAACGTGTTTCAAATCACGGAGTACGTAGCTGAGTCCACCGATATGGTCTTCGTGACCGTGTGTGATGAAAATCGCGCGTACCCGATCTTTATTTTCTTTCAAATACGTAATGTCCGGGATGACGATATCAATCCCGAGCATCTCATCGCCTGGGAACATAAGGCCGGCATCGATGACGAAGATGTCGTCGTCTAGTTCCACGACGTACATGTTCTTCCCGATTTCGCCTACGCCTCCAAGCGCAAAGACGCTAACGTTCTCTGTCTTCTTCTTTGACACTAACAAAAACCTCCTAGATGTTGCATATTCTGTTTCGTCCACTTATCGCTACTGAATATTGTATCGGAAAACTGCTGATATGCCAACATTTCCGTTCAATCGACGAGAGGTTTCATCACATCGGCAAGCGGCATCGTCGCTTTGTCATCCGGACGTTTCCCGGAAGCGAGCTGACGAATCGACAAACCGAAGTCCATTTGTAAGTGTGGGTAATCCGGAAAACTTCTCCAATCCCCGCCCCATTCGAAGCCGAGCGCCTTGCCGAGCTCCCCTAGTTCTTGCCAATCCGGTTCATCCGACCGATTGTGGTCCGACTCCAAATCATAGTCGGCGCGGTTGTTGTGAATGATGACGAAGTCGACGGCAAGGCCATAGTTATGGTAGCTCTCACCTGCTTTGGCGTTCGTCACGACTTGACCTGGTTTCGAGCGACCTTGGGCGTACAGGGCGTTCTGCTCATCGGCTGAACGGTATCCTGACGTCAGGCGAACCTCGAGACCGAGGCACGAATAGGCTAGCCGCACGAACGATTCACTCCGCTCCCGTACGTGCGGATGCAGTTTGGCGAACGCCTTCTCGCTACGCTCGACGATGACCGCTTCCGAGCGCGAGTTGCGCTCACACATCCCCGACTCGAACGTCGGTTCATCGACCCATGGCATCGGCCCCGGACGTGACAACGTATACGCTAAAAAGATTCCGACTAAAAAAGCCGTCATCGCGAACGTCAAGACGCCGGTCCATTTCATCGGCGCAACCGTTTACGGAGTCCTTTGACGAGCGGTAATCCTGTTTCAAGGGCGAAATAGAGCGGACGATTCAAGACGAGATCGAACTCGCCAACCTTCTCGATCATATCGCTACCCCAACCTGATTTGAACGCATACAGACCCGCATACTCATCATCGGCGTCGGTTCTGCCCGATACGCCACCGAAATCATAGCGTTCGGCCCCGCTCGCCTTGGCCGCTTGCATCATCGTCCATTGCATGAGGTGGTTCGGCATGAAGTCACGGAACTCGTTCGAAGACGCACCGTACAAGTAATACGAGCGTCGGCCGGCTAACGTCAACAGACCGCCCGATAAGACGAGCCCGTTCGGGTACTTGTCGTGCAACTCGTTCAGTTCCGGCAACGCAGCTTTAATCTTTTCAATCTGTTCGCCCGTCTGCTTTTGACGGTTCAACAGACTTGTCCGTTTCTTCTCGACCGTCTCCGTCTCGAGGGAACGTTCAATCTTGCCGAGGTCACGTTCGGCTTTTTCGAGCGTGGCCATCTGTTGGTCGAGCGCGAGCTTCGGTTCGAGTTTCGTCAAGAACAGACGCGCGTCCCCTGGCTGCAGGCAATCGTATAAGTTCTCGAAGTAATCAAGGCCGCGGATGGCAAAGCCGTCCCGCTCGCCTGTCACTTTCATCAACTCCGCGAACGTCTGGAGACCATCGCGACCGACTTCCGTGCAGACGATTCCTTTTCGTTCTGCCAAACGCACGTTATAGCGGAATTTATGATGGAACTTGCCAAAAATCTCTTTCTCGCTCGGACGCAAGTCCGTCTCCATCGTGAACCGAGGCTGGGCGTAATCGAACCCGCCGCCGTATCCTTTATGGTTAAAACCGAGGCTAGCCATTTCCGTCAACAGGCCTGGCACTTCGTCTCGGTCGATATTTGGATCGATTTTCACGGTGATCGCTTTATTCGCTTTGGCGACCCGTTTCGCTTCTTCGGTCAACGCGGTCAACGAAGCCACATCGTCATAGTCGACGACGAAACCGCGCGGCGCGTAGCAAAGCGTGAACGGAAGTTTAGGTACGCGTTTGAACAAGAGTAACGCGACCCCGCTCGTCACACCATTGGTCGCGACGGCGATCCGCTCGGCGAACCAGCCGTTTTGTCGTTTGACGTTGGCCCAACTTGAGAGTTGAAGCAAATCCCCACGGTCATGTGTTTTGACGAACTCGTCATGCTCTTTTTCTGTCAAGGTGATCGGTTGTACTGCCATAAATCATGATTCCTCCGTCTTCAAAATTGTCGCTCGGACGATCGCTTCTTCATCTAGCGGAATTTTCTCATTGCCAATGATTTGATATTTCTCATGTCCTTTGCCGGCCAGGACGACGATGTTATCGGACTCGGCCAATTTGGCCGCGTAGCGGACCGCCTCTTCGCGGTCCCCGATCTCAACGAAATTGTCGTGGGTCATCCCGGCAGCGATGCCGCTCGTGATTGAGTCGTAGGCTTCAAAGCGTGGATCGTCCGTCGTGATGACGACCGTTCCCGCATACTTCGAGGCCATCTCTCCCATCGTCGGTCGCTTCGTAACGTCACGATTTCCGCCTGTCCCGATTAAGAATACAATCTTCTCTTTCGGCACGCCGACGAGCGACTTCAAGCATTGCTCGATGCCGTCGGGCGTGTGGGCGTAATCCGCATAGACGTTATAGCCCGGCACATCGAGGCGTTGCATCCGCCCTTTGGCCGGATGGATCGCTTCGAGCGCCTGGACGATTTCGGGCAAGCGATAGCCTGCCGCGAGCAGGCAACCTGTCGCGAGCAAGATGTTATACACGTTGAAGCGGCCGATGAATTGAACCGTCAACGGATGGCGTTCGCCTTGATAGTTGAGGCAAAAGCTCGTCTCTGACAGCGTCTGAACGATATCTGATGCCGTCACGTCTGCCATCGCGTCAATCGCATAAGTAATTACTCGCGCCCCTGTCATCGTCTCATACAGCTTGCTGTACGGGTCGTCTGCGTTCAGTACGGCGACCTTGTGACGTGACGCCATCTGTCCGAGCTGTGCGAACAGTAGGCCTTTCGCTCGCGCATAGTTCTCGAACGTACCGTGGAAATCGAGATGGTCGTGCGTCAAGTTCGTGAATCCGACGATATCAAAGTCCGTCCCGATGACACGGCCGAGTTCGAGTCCGTGCGATGACACTTCCATCATCACATCGGTCACGCCTTCTGCGTGCATCCGGGCGAGCAACTGTTGTAGCTCCGAGCTTTGCGGTGTCGTATTTTTACTTGGGACGATCGTATCGTTAATGCGGACCTCGACCGTGCCGATCAATCCGGTGCTATGACCGAGCTCGGTGAGGACGTCGCGCAAAATCGTCGTTGTCGTCGTCTTGCCGTTCGTCCCCGTGATCCCGAACAGACGCATCTGTTCAGACGGATACTGATAGAACGCCGACGCTAAGAGGCCGACCGATCGTGTGCTGTCGCGCACGATTAAGTTCGGTACGCTTAACGAGAGCGGACGCTCGCTGACGACGGCTACGGCCCCTTTGCTGACCGCCAATTCGGCATAGTCATGGCCGTCGACCGTATAGCCTTTGATGGCGACGAACAGCGTCCCAGGGACGACTTCTCTCGAGTCGGTCGTCACATGGGTCACTGGGATGGCTTGTAAGTTTGGTTGATTAATCAATTGAATGTGTTTAGCTAAATCCGTTAAGTTCAAGTCTTTCCCTTCTTTCACCTGTTCCTGTCCAAAGTAAAGAATACCTCTTAATCAGTGTAGAGAACTTACAATTCGGTTTCAAGTCAGTCTTCGGACGGAAGGACATAAGATTTGGCAGGGGCGTGGCTGAGCACCTCTCTGATTAAGGCGTTGACACCATGCACATCGATGCGATCGATTTTATCGAGCACCTCGTTCAAGTCCTCGACATCGTCGAGCAGGACGAGGTTTCGACCGTTTCGGTTCATGCGGGCACTCGTACTCTCATTCCCGAGGACGAGCGAGCCTTTCAATTGGCGCTTGCCTTTCTCGACTTCCTCGTCGGACAATCCGTCCGCGATCAACGTCTCGAGTTCGCGCGTCATAATCGTCTCGACTTGGGCGAGCGTATCCGGAGATGTCCCGATATAGATGGTGAACGTCCCGTGGTCATCGAACGTCGTGTAGTACGAGTAAATCGAGTATGCCAGCCCCTCTTCTTCTCGAATCGACTGGAAAAGACGTGATGACATCGTGGCCCCGATGGCATTGTTCATCAAGGCCAAATGCGGCAGACGGTCATCTTTGGCGGCAATCGCCTCAAAGTTCCAACAGAGGTGTGCTTGCTCTGTCTCTTTCTGTTTTTTCATCACGTCACTGTATAAAATCGGAGTCGTCGATTCTTTCGGAGATTCCCCTGATGGGAGGTCGGCAAACCTTGTCTTGACCGCCTCAATCAATTCATCGGTCACATGCCCGGCGATTGAAACGACGACACGATTGCCCGTGTACGTCGAAGCGACGTAACGGAGCAGTTGGTCCCGCGATAGGCTGAGGACGCTCGCTTCCGTCCCGAGAATCGGTTCGGCAAGGATGTCGTCCTTATAGACGGCTTTCGCGAGCAGCTCGTGGACGAGGTCTTCCGGTGTGTCCTCATACATTTTAATTTCTTCTAAGACGACCCGCTTCTCTTTCTCGAGCTCCGTCTCATCAAATAACGAGTCGAACAGCATGTCGGCGAGCGCATCGAACGCGATGACCGCGTGCTCGTCAAGCGTCTTCACGTAATAGCACGTATGATCTTTCGACGTGAACGCGTTGACGCTACCCCCGAGCTCATCGAAGAACGACGCGATTTCTTTTGCCGTTCGCGTCTTCGTCCCTTTAAATAACATATGTTCAATCAAATGGCTGATGCCAATCTCGGTCATGTCTTCGGTCCGAGTTCCGGCTTTGATAAAGACACCGGTCGACGTGCTACGGACATCCGCCATCGGCTCAATCACGATGCGGACTCCGTTGTCTAATGTGATCCATTCCATGTTATCACTCCTATGAAAAAGGCCATCGCACCAGACGATGGCCATCATGATTAGTTTGTCGAGCGTGGCGGACGACGGTCTCCGTCACGACGCGGCGGACGGCTGTCACGTGGTGGACGGCTTTCGCGCTGCGCTTTACGTTTTGCTTCGTATGCTTCACGTTCTTCCGGTGATAATCCTTCAAGGATGAGCACTTTGTGTGAGGCATTGACTCGGCCTTTGTCGTCAATCTCCGTCACACGGACTTTGATTGTATCGCCGAGTTTAACGACGTCTTCCACGTTCGCGACACGCTCTAAGCTGAACTCAGAGACGTGGACGAGCGCGTCTTTCCCTTTGAACAATTCGACGAACGCGCCGAACTTCTCGATGCGGCGGACCGTTGCATCGAACTCTTCGCCGACGACGACTTCACGGACGATGTCGCCGATGAGGGCCATCGCCATATCGATGCCATCTTGATCGGTCGACGCGATGAAGACCGTTCCGTCTTGCTCGATATCGATTTTGACGCCCGTTTGGTCGATGATGCTGTTAATCATCTTCCCGCCCGGTCCAATCACATCGCGGATCTTATCCGGATTGATCGTCATCGTCACGATTTTCGGTGCATACTTCGACAACTGCGGACGCGGTGCGTCGAGCGTTTCAAGCATATGATTCAAGATGTGGAGACGGCCTGAACGTGCTTGTTCGAGTGCCTCTTCCAAAATCTCACGCGTGATTCCGGCGATTTTGATATCCATTTGGAGCGCCGTGATCCCGTCTTTCGTTCCAGCGACTTTGAAGTCCATGTCACCGAGGTGATCTTCGAGTCCTTGGATGTCCGTGAGAACCGTGTAATGTTCGCCTTCCATGATGAGACCCATCGCAATCCCGGCAACCGGTGCCTTAATTGGAACCCCTGCATCCATGAGAGCGAGTGTCGAGCCACAGATTGACGCCTGTGAACTTGAACCGTTCGACTCGAGTACTTCCGAGACGAGACGAATCGTGTACGGGAAGTCGGCTTCTTTCGGGATGACCGGGAGCAACGCACGTTCTCCGAGAGCACCGTGACCAATTTCACGACGACCTGGCGCACGCACCGGACGAGCTTCTCCGACCGAGAACGGCGGGAAGTTGTAATGGTGCATGAAGCGCTTGTTCTCTTCGAGACCGATGCCGTCGATGATTTGAGCATCTCCGATGACGCCGAGTGTCGCCACCGACATGACTTGTGTTTGTCCACGTGTGAACAATCCAACGCCGTGGGCGCGTGGCAATAAGCCCGTTTCCGACGCAAGTGGACGGATGACTTCCGGGCGACGACCGTCCGGACGAACTTTATCGACCGTGATGAGACGGCGAACTTCATCTTTGACAAATTTGTTCAAGATGCCAGACACTTCTTTCAACTTGGCCGGCTCGTCGACGAGGCGCTCTTCGTAGATGGCGACGTACTTGGCAATCACTTCGTTGATTGCTGCATCACGCGCATGCTTCTCTTCGACTTGAACCGCAGCGTTGATTTCTGGACGAGCTGCTTCGAGCTCAGCCGTCAAGGCGTCATCAAATTTCGACACCGTGTATTCGAACTTCGGTTTCCCGACAGCTTCGACGATTTCCGTTTGGAAAGCGACCAATTTCTTGATTTCTTCATGACCGAACAAGATTGACTCGAGCATGACGTCTTCCGGTACTTCGTTGGCGCCTGCTTCAACCATGTTGATTGCAGTTGCCGTTCCGGCGACTTGGAGTTCGAGGTCTGTCTGTTCGAGCTGAGCCGTCGTCGGGTTGACGACGAACTCACCGTTGACGCGTCCGACTGTCGCACCGGCGATCGGGCCATCAAACGGGATGTCTGAAATCGAGAGTGCGATTGACGTTCCGAGCATACCGGCCATCTCAGCTGGGCAGTCCGGGTCGTTCGACATGACGTAAATCATCACTTGGATATCATGACGGAAGCCATCCGGGAAAAGCGGACGGATCGGACGGTCGATGAGGCGCGATGTCAAAATCGCGTTCTCCCCAGGACGACCTTCCCGACGGAGGAAACCTCCTGGAATTTTACCGACCGAGTATAATTTTTCTTCATAGTTGACCGTGAGCGGGAAGAAATCTAAATCCTTCGGCGCTTTCGATGCTGTGACCGTGGCGAGCACGACCGTGTCCCCATAACGGACGAGTGCCGAGCCGTTTGCTTGTTTCGCAAGTTGCCCGACTTCTACAGACAGCGGACGCCCGCCCCATTCTGTAGAAAATACTTGTTTCGTACCTAACATGAACATTCTCCTCTCAAACCTTATCTAGTTTATTATGTAACTCATTCATATGAATGTCTAATGATTTTCCTCCTAAAAAAGAAGAAACGGACTAGGAACAAGTGTCCCAGCCCGTCACATGGTCCGTTCGGATTAACGACGGAGACCAAGGCGTTGAATCAATTCACGGTAACGTGTAACGTCCTTGTTACGAAGGTACGTAAGCAAGTTACGGCGACGTCCAACCATTTTCAAAAGACCGCGACGTGAGTGGTGGTCTTTCTTGTGTGTACGAAGATGATCGTTTAAAGTGTTGATTTGTTCAGTCAATACTGCAACTTGAACTTCCGGTGAACCAGTGTCACCTTGTTTTGTCGCGTATTCCGCGATGATTTCGTTCTTACGTTCTTTTGAGAGTGCCATAGCCTCTCCACCTCCATTTAATAGAAAATTGCCGCGTTGCCGAGCCGACGTTGGTGAATCGATCAGCCAAGCGAAGCGGTGTACTTTGCGTACCAAAATAGGATACCGTACCACCCATCCAAAGTCAAGACAGGATTGCCCGAGCGGCCGTCTCATCTTGCTTGAGTTGGGCGATGAGCGAGTCGAGTCCGTCGAACGCCCGCTCGTCCCGTAAATAGTGCATCCATTCGATTTCGATCAATTGTCCGTATAAATCTTCCGAGAAGTCGAACAAGTGGCTCTCGATTGAGACGTCACCGGTCGCATAGAACGTCGGCCGCCGACCGACGTTCGTCATCGCGTCGAACGTCCGACCGTCCTGAAGCCGTACACGCGTCGCGTAGACGCCTAGACGCGGCATGACATACGATGCGTCCATGACGACGTTCGCCGTCGGGTAGCCGATCGTCCGGCCTCGGGCGTCACCGTGGATGACTTCCCCGCAGATAACGTACGGCGTACCGAGCAATTCGCTCGCCACATCGACATCACCGGCACCGAGCAACTGACGAATCCGCGTCGACGACACTTTTTCGCCGCCGCTCGTCTGTTCGGCGACGACCGAGGTCGTGAAGCGACCGCGCGCATGATACGGCAGCGTCTCCATCGTCCCCTCGCCGAATTTACCGTACGAGTAGTCAAAACCTGCCGTCACATGGACCGCACCGGCACCAATCAAATAGTCATCCACGAACTGTTGTGGCGACAGGCTCGCCAACTCTTTCGTGAACGTGATGACGATGCACCGTTCGACACCGAGTGCGGCAATCCGGTTCAATTTCCGCTGGAGCGGTGTGATGTAACGGACCGCATCCGGTTTGTTCGATAACACTTGTTTCGGGTGCGGGTCGAACGTGATGACGGTCACGGGCACGTCAAGCTGTTTTGCTTGCGCCTGCGCATGCCGAATCACGGCCTGATGTCCGGTGTGGACGCCGTCAAAAAATCCGAGCACCATGACCGAAGGGACCAGGTCTGGTGTCTCAGGATACGTCAGATGGATTGTTTCCATACTTCAATCTCCCCTTTAGTCGATAGTCAACATGACCTCGACAGTTGCGTCTGTTGTTCCGTCAAGCCGTCGATAGAGGGCAAGTGGAATTCCTTCTTCATTATAGACAGTAAACAGTTCAAATTCGAGCGAGACGTCGTTCAAACGACCTCCGTTTCGAATATACCGTTCTCGATTGGCTGGAATCGTCATGGCCGGCCAACGTTTGATGACCTCTTCGAGCGGGATGAGGTGGTTCATTCGTTCCTCGACCGTTTCGAGGTCGGCCAGTTGCTGCAACGTGACGGCGGCCGTTTCCTCAAACGAACCAGACCGGGTCCGCCGTAAGTCGCTCATATGGGCCGGATAGCCGAGCTGCTCCCCGATTTGAACGGCGAGCGTCCGGATGAACGTCCCTTTGCCACACTCGACGTCGACACGGAAACGGCAGACACCGTCTTCGATGACCGGCTCATTCGTCCGGACGAGGCGATGAATCTCGACGATGCGGCGCGGTCGGTCCACCGTCTGACCTTTTCGGGCGTATTCGTACAATTTCTTACCGTTCACTTTGACAGCAGAGAAGTAAGGCGGGATTTGCTCGATTTTTCCTGTCAGCTTCTCAAGGACACGATCGATGTCCGCAGCGGTGAACACCTCGGGACCGACTTCACGCGTCTCGACCACCTCGCCATGGGCGTCCTCCGTCATCGTCGCTGTTCCGATTGTAATCTCGGCGGCGTACCGTTTGCCTTCATCGGTCAGAAAACGAGACAGCTTTGTCGCCCGTCCGAGGCAAATCGGTAGGACACCGGTCACTTCCGGGTCCAGCGTGCCGGTATGTCCGACTTTTTTCGTTTGGAACAATTTACGGAGCTTGAACACACAGTCGTGGCTCGTCATGCCGCTCTCTTTATCTAAAATCAATACGCCAGTTGGTTCCATCTGAATTCCTCCCATCAAAAAAGGGGAGACGCGAGTCCCCCCTTCAATTTATTGGTCGTTCCGATTTAAGTCACGAATCAATGAATCGATATGGCTACCATATGCGACCGATGAATCGTATTCGAACGACAATTCTGGCGTTTTCCGAAGACGGATGCGGCTCCCGATCTCGCGGCGAATAAATGCGCTCGCCTTATCAAGACCAGCTTGCGTTTCAGCCTTCACCGTGGCGTCGTCTCCGAGCACCGTGTAGTAGGCTGTCGCTTGCTGCAAGTCTCCCGTCACATCAACGCTCGTGATTGTAGCGTTCTTCGTACGTGGGTCGTTGACTTCACGGAGCAAGATATCTGTAATCTCTTTACGCATCTGCTCTGCGACGCGTTGGGCACGAATGTTCATACGTGTTCCCTCCTCGCTTTATTTACGTTCGACTTCTTTCATGATGAACGCTTCAATAACGTCCTCCACTTTGATGTCGTCGAACTTCTCTACTTTAATCCCACACTCGTAACCTGTCGCGACTTCTTTGACGTCGTCTTTGAAACGGCGAAGCGTATCGAGTTTTCCTTCGTACACAACAATCCCGTTACGGATGATGCGGACGCCGGCGTCGCGTGAGATTTTACCTTCTGTGACGTAACAGCCGGCAATCGTACCGACTTTCGAGACTTTAAAGACGTCACGGACTTCAACTTGTCCTGTGATTTCTTCAACGAACTCAGGGTCGAGCATCCCTTTCATCGCGCTTTCGATTTCATCGATTGCGTTATAGATGATGCGGTGCAGACGCATTTCAACATGCTCTTGCTCGGCCATCGACCGGGCGTTACCATCTGGGCGAACGTTGAATCCGATGATGATCGCATTTGCCGCCGAAGCGAGAATGACGTCACCTTCTGTGATTGCACCGACACCTTGGTGGACGATGTTGATTTTAACGCCTGCGACGTCGATTTTACGGAGTGAACCAGCGAGTGCTTCAGCCGAACCTTGAACGTCTGCTTTGATGATGACGTTCAAATCTTTGACTTCGCCTTCTTGAATGCGGCTGAACAAGTCATCAAGACTAACTTTAGCCGATTCGCGACGCTGTGATTCGAGGTAACGTTGGTAACGTTTTTCTCCGATTGCACGTGCTTTCTTCTCATCTTCAAACACGATGAACTGGTCACCCGCTTGTGGGACATCGTTCAATCCTGTAATTTCGATTGGCGTCGATGGACCGACTTCTTTCACACGACGACCGATATCGTTGACCATGGCCCGGACGCGTCCGAACGTGCTACCGACGACGATTGAGTCACCGATCCGGAGTGTCCCGTGTTGAACGAGAAGCGTGGCGACAGGACCGCGGCCTTTGTCGAGCTTCGCTTCGATGACCGAACCGCGAGCTGGCATTTTAGGCGTCGACTTGTACTCTTCGACTTCAGAAACGAGCAAGATCATCTCGAGCAACTCATCGATTCCTTCGTCTTTCAAAGCTGAGATCGGTACGAAAATCGTTTCGCCGCCCCACTCTTCCGGTACAAGACCGAACTCTGTCAATTCTTGTTTGACGCGGTCAGGGTTTGCGCCTTCTTTATCCATTTTGTTCACAGCGACGATAATCGGCACGTTTGCCGCTTTCGCATGTGAGATGGCTTCTTCTGTCTGTGGCATGACGCCGTCATCCGCTGCGACAACGATAATCGCGATATCCGTCACTTCGGCTCCACGAGCACGCATCGTCGTAAAGGCGGCGTGACCTGGTGTATCGAGGAACGTGATCTTTTTATCGTTGACTTCAACTTGATAAGCACCGATGTGCTGCGTGATTCCGCCGGCTTCACCAGCAACGACTTTCGTGTTGCGGATCGAGTCAAGGAGTGTTGTCTTACCGTGGTCGACGTGACCCATGATTGTGACGACAGCTGGACGCTCAACAAGCTCATACTCAGAGAAGTCGATTTCTACTTCTTCAAAGTCCGTCTCATCGATGAGTACTTCTTTCTCAACTTCATAACCGAATTCAGTTGCAAGCAACTCAATCGTCTCGTCATCAAGTGTTTGGTTGATTGTCGCCATGACACCAAGACCCATCAACTTCATGATGATCTCGTTTGGCTTTTTATCCATCTTCGCAGCGAGGTCCGATACGCTGAGTACATCATCGTACTTGATGACGTTGCCCATTTCAGACTCTTGCGCTAAACGAGCTGCTTTACGCTGACTCGTTTTCGAATTTGGATCCGCTTCTAATGGCACGGCTGCTTTTGCAGGCTTGCCTTTGAATTTACCACCGCGCTTTTTGTTGCGGTTGTCATTGCGGTTGTTGCCGAAACGGTTGCCACCACGGTTGCCCGCTTGGTTGCTTTGACCGCCAGACGCTTGTGGGCGTGCTTTCGGTGCTTCTTGCTTGGCAGCAGGTTTCGCGTCAGCCGGTTTTGACTCGGCAGACTTCGTTTCAGCTGGTTTCGTTGCAGCTGGCTTTTCTTGCTTGTCAGCCGAACGGTATTTCTCAGGATTGAAGACACGGTCGAGTTGCTTGACCGACTCCTCATCTAAGACAGCCATGTGGTTTTTTACTGGCTTGTTCATTTTCTCGAGCTGAGTAATGACTTGTTTACTTGTTACATTCTGTTCTTTTGCAAATTCATAGACGCGTTTTCCCAAAGCATCCACCTCCGTTAATAGTTAAGAGAGAAGTTGCTTAAGCTTGTTCGCAAATCCGGATTCTGTCACAGACACGACGACTCGCATGTCTTTACCTAAAGCAGCCCCGATTGTATATCGGTCGCTCACTTCAATCAATGGAACACCATACGATGTACACTTGTCGGTAACCCGTTTTCTCGTAGACGCTCCTGCATCTCCGGCAAGGATGACAAGCTTGGCTCGGCCAGTTCGTACATCCTTCAACACAAACTCTTCTCCCATCGTTACTTTCCTCGCACGTGCGGCAAGGCCTAACAATGATTCCCACTGACTCATGATTCGGCTCCTGTGACAGCTTGAAGCAGCTGCTCATAAAGCGCGTCACTCGTCTTGACTTTTAAATGATGATCGAGTGTCCGTTTTTTCTCTGCTAAACGAATCACATCCGCATCTTTCGACAAATACGCTCCACGTCCGTTCAATTTACCGGACGTATCGATGACGACGTCACCTTCCGGCGTCCGAACGACACGAATCAACGCTTGTTTCGGTAACATTTCTTGCGTGACCACACATTTGCGCAAAGGAAGTTTCTTTTGCTTCATGGTCATTCCTCTTCTTTCACCGTTGTCGGCTCGAGGGCGACGTCAACCGAGTCAGTCTGTTCCACTTCATTGTGAACAATTTCTGGCTCCGGTTCAACTTTTTCGGCGTACGTATCATACAAGTCCATGCTTTCTGCATCGGTCTCGCTCTTAATATCGATTTTCCATCCCGTCAACTTAGCGGCAAGACGGGCGTTTTGACCGCGTTTCCCGATGGCGAGTGACAATTGATAGTCTGGCACAACGACCGTCGTCGATTTATTCGGTTCATTGACGTACACGTCAACGACTTGAGCCGGGCTGAGTGCGTTTTTCACGAACTCTTTCGGGTCGTTCGACCAACGTACGATATCGATTTTCTCACCGTTGAGCTCATCGACGATTGTTTGGACACGTTGCCCTTTCGGACCGACACAAGCGCCGACTGGATCGACGATGTCTGAATGAACAGCAATCTTCGAGCGATCACCCGCTTCGCGTGAGACCGACATGACGTCGACCGTTCCGCTCGCGATTTCTGGCACTTCGAGCTCGAACAGACGACGCAACAGACCTGGATGCGTCCGCGAGACTTGAATGGCTGCGCCAGACCCTTTCGTCGTCGAATCGACTTTTGTGACATACACCTTGATGCGGTCATGAATCTGGTACGATTCATTTGGCATCTGCTCGTTCGGTGTGAGCACCGCTTCGATATTGTTTTCAAGACCGATATACAAGTTGCGTGGGTCGAACCGTTCCACAATCCCCGTCATGATCTCGTCTTCTTTATCGACGAAGTGGTTATAGATGCGCTCGCGCTCGGCTTCCCGCATCTTTTGCGTGACGACTTGTTTGGCTGTCATCGCTGCGACGCGACCGAAGTCGCTCGGTGTGACTTCTTCTTTATGGAAGTCCCCTAACTCATAGTTCGGGTCAATCTCATGCGCTTCTTCGAGCGACAATTGTTGCTCGGGATGCGAGAGACGTTCAACGACTTCGAGAAGTGCGAAGACACGAATATCACCGGTCACTTGGTCGAATTCAACTTTTACGTTTTCATTCGGGTTGGCGACGTTTCGGCGGTATGCCGAAATGAGCGCCTGCTCAAGTGCATCGATGATAATCTCCTTCTCGATTCCTTTTTCGTTAGCAATCTGTTCGATTGTTGTGAGTAATTGTGGCCCCATCTTTACCTCTCCTTAACTAAACGTGACCGCTAGGCGGGCTTGTGCAATTTTGTCTACCGGTAGCGATATCGCTTTTTTTCTTGTCTTGATGCGTGTCTCGACGATGGCGGTCTCGCCGTCATATTCCGTCAAAATCCCTTCGAACTCTTTGGCACCTTCAATCGGGGCAAACGTCTTGATATAGACGTTCTTTCCAATTGCGCGTTCAAAGTCGGTCGGCTTCTTCAGCGGTCGTTCGGCACCGGGACTCGAGACGTCAAGATAATAGGCTTGTTCGATCGGATCGCTATCGTTTAGTTTTTCCGAGAGTTGTTCGTTGATGTTGACGCAATCATCTAAATCGACGCCCCCCGGCTTGTCGATATAGACGCGCAAGAACCAGTCTGGCCCTTCTTTCACGAATTCGACATCGACCAATTCCATGTTCTCACGCTCCACGATCGGCAACGCGATCGCTTCGACGACTTCTGTTATTTTGGACACTCTCATCCCTCCTTCTGGCTTTTACATACAAGAAAGGAGTAGGGTTCCCTACTCCTTTCCGTCGTAGTATCCAACATTGTTCGATACCAATATATCATATTTTCCCGGTTTTTCGCAACTTACACCCCAAAATCAAAGAACGAGAGTTGGTTCTCATCCGGGAGGCCTTCGAGACATTTCATCGTATCGAGCGTCTCGACGATCGTCTTCGACAACTTGGCCCGTTTGCGCAAGTCTTCTTTCGATAAAAACTGTCCTTCGGCACGTGCATCGACAATCGCTTTCGCCGCGTTCGTACCGAGACCATCGACGGCATTGAACGGCGGAATGAGCGTGTTCCCTTCAATCAAGAACTCGGTCGCGCTCGAACGGTACAAATCGATGTTCTGGAACTTCATGCCGCGCTCTAACATCTCGAGTGCGAGCTCGAGCACGGTGTGGAGGCCTTTGTCTTTCGCCGTGGCTTCAAATCCTTTTTCACGGATATCCGACATCGCTTTACGCACGGCCTGTGACCCTTTGATCATCGCCGACAAATCGAAGTCGCCGGCCCGGACCGTGAAGTACGTCGCGTAATACAGAATCGGATGATGCACTTTGAAGTAGGCAATCCGGACGGCCATGAGCACGTACGCCGTGGCGTGCGCTTTCGGGAACATATACTTGATCTTCTTACAAGACGAGATGTACCATTCCGGAACATCGTTGGCCCGCATCTCCGTCTCCATGTCTTCCGACAAGCCTTTCCCTTTCCGTACCGACTCCATGATTTTGAAGGCAAATGACGGTTCGAGGCCCGCATAAATCAAGTAGACCATGATGTCATCACGACACCCGATGACGTCTTTCAATTCACACGTCCCGTTATAGATGAGTTCGTTCGCGTTCCCAATCCAGACATCTGTCCCGTGAGACAGTCCCGAAATTTGAACGAGTTCGGAGAACGTCGACGGTTTCGTCTCTTCGAGCATCTGCCGGACGAACTTCGTCCCGAACTCTGGAATCCCTAGCGTACCCGTCTTCGATTCGATTTGTTCCGGCGTGACACCGAGTACTTCCGGCGACGAAAAGATTTTCATGACCGTCGGATCGTCCGTCGGAATCGTCTTCGGATCGATACCGGACAAGTCTTGGAGCATCCGGATGGCGGTCGGATCATCGTGACCGAGAATATCGAGTTTGAGCAAGTTGTCGTGAATCGAGTGGAAGTCGAAGTGGGTCGTCTTCCATTCGGACGACTTATCATCGGCCGGATATTGGATCGGCGAAATTTCGGCGATGTCCATATAATCTGGGACGACGATAATCCCCCCCGGGTGTTGCCCGGACGTCCGTTTGACGCCGGTGACACCCGAGACGAGACGGTCGACCTCGGCATTCCGATAAATCTTATCGTTCTCGGTCGCATAGCCTTTCACGTATCCGTACGCCGTCTTATCGGCAATCGTCCCAATTGTACCGGCACGATACACATACTCTTCACCGAACAACACTTTCGTGTAAGCGTGGGCGTGTGGTTGATATTCACCCGAGAAGTTCAAATCGATATCCGGTACTTTGTCCCCTTTGAAACCAAGGAACGTCTCGAACGGGATATCGTGCCCGTCCTTCGTATACCAAGTCCCACACTCCGGACATTGCTTGTCGGGAAGGTCATACCCGGACCCGACCGATCCGTCGTCGAAGAAGTGGGAATGTTGACACTTCGGACAGACGTAATGCGGTGGCAGCGGATTGACTTCGGTGATTTCGGTCATCGTCGCAACGAAACTCGATCCAACCGAACCACGTGACCCAACGAGATAGCCGTCATCGAGCGATTTCTTCACGAGTTTATGCGAGATTAAATAAATGACCGCAAACCCGTGACCGATAATCGACTTCAACTCTTTCTCGAGCCGAGCTTCGACGATTTCAGGCAGTTGTTCTCCATAAATCGAGCGGGCCATATCATAACTCATATTCCGGACTTCATCGTCGGCCCCTTCAATCTTCGGCGTATACAAGTCGTCCGGGATGATTTGAATCGACTCGATTTGATCGGCAATCGCGTTCGGGTTCGTGATGACGATCTCGCGGGCGAGCTCGTCCCCGAGGAATTTGAAGTCTTCCATCATCTCTTTCGTCGTGCGGAAATGGGCATGCGGGAGTTCTTTCCGCGTGTTGATGTAGTTGGCGCCACCTTGCGTCCGAATCAAAATCTCCCGATACGAACGGTCCGTCCGGTCGAGATAGTGGACGTTGCCGGTCGCACAGACCGGCAGTCCGGCCTGACCTGCGACGCGAATGATCCGTTTGATGATTTCACGCAACTCAAGTTCGTTGGCGACAATTTCTTTATCGATGAGATGCATATAGAGCGCCGGCGGATGAATCTCGATGAAATCGTAAAACGCCATCATCTTCTCAAGCTCTTCGTCCGATTTGTTCAGAGCAGCATCGAAAATCTCGCCATTGTCGCACGCCGAACCGATCAAGAGGCCCTCACGACGCTTGATAATCTCCGAGCGAGGCATGCGTGCCATGCGGAACAAGTAGTCGATGTGCGACAAGGAAATCAGTTCGTATAAGTTCCGGAGTCCCGGTTTTTTCGTTTTCGCATAAATCGTCGCATGGAACGGACGAATCTTCGAGACGTCGCTCCCGACTTTCGCGTTCAGCGAGCGATGCGTTTCCATCTCAAACATCTGTTTGGCGAGTTCGAGCAGCTTCATGAGCAAATAAGCCGTCGCCTCGGCATCATAGATGGCGCGGTGATGTTGCGTCAACTCGATATCGAATCGCTTCGCGAGCGTGTTGAGACGGTGGTTCTTGAGCGTCGGTAAAATCGTCCGGGCGAGCTCGAGCGTGTCGATGACCGGATAGTCATCCGGCTCGTGCCCACCGCTCCGGAGCGTCGCTTCAAGGAAGCCCATATCGAATGATGCGTTATGGGCGACGAGAATGCCGTCCCCGCACCAATCGACGAACTGCTTGGCGATGACTTCCGGGTCGGGCTGGCCATGGACCATGTCATCGGTGATACCCGTCAGTTCAATCGTCGTGGCCGAGAGCGGATGTTTCGGATCGGCGAACGCCTCGAAGCGGTCGATAATCTCTCCGTCCTTGATTTTGACACCCGCGAGCTCGATGATTTTATTGTAGACGGCCGAAAGCCCCGTCGTCTCGACGTCGAAGACGACGTACGTCGCATCGTCGAGCGGGACGTCGGTCGGATGATAGGCGACGGGTACGCCGTCATTGACGACGTTCGCCTCGACCCCGAACAGCACTTTAATGTCATTCTTTTTCCCGGCGTAATAGGCTTCTGGGAACGACTGGACTCCGGCATGGTCCGTGATGGCGATGGCACGGTGGCCCCATTTCGCCGCTCGTGCGACGATTGCCGATACGTTTGTGACCGCGTCCATCTGGCTCATCTGCGTGTGCGCGTGCAGTTCGACCCGCTTTTCACCGGCCCATTCGTCCCGGACCGGTTCGACTTTCACTTCTTGCAGTTGTGACGCCATCATGCACAGTTCGCGCATGAAGCTGTCATCCTCGACCCGACCGGCTGCTTGAATCCACATGCCTTTTTTGACAGCACTGAGCATACGGTCATCGTCGTCATCGCGCGCGAACACTTTGACGATGAGTGAATCGGTATAGTCCGTCATCTTGAACGTGAACAGTTTCTTCCCGCTCTTCAATTCTTTCCGTTCGGCCGAGAAGACGAGGCCACGGATGGCGACGCGTCGTTCTTCTTCGATAATCGTCTTGATTGGGACAATCTCGTCTTTAATCAAAGCGCCCATCCGCACTTCAGTGACCGGCTCATCGTTCGTCTCGGTCGACTTGGCGAACTGCGCCGCGAGTGCGAGCTTCGCCTGTTCCAAATCTTCTTGGACGACTTGTTCGCGCAACGCTTGGTTCGCTTCTTCATTTTCTGAGAACTGCGCTTGGCATGGTTTTTTCATAAAGCCATAGGCGCTGTAGAGCGCCTGGACTTCTTGGCATAACTCTTTGTCGACATAGTTCGCCTCAGGGGCCGAGCGCACCGGGATGAGCAATTTGTTCTGCTCGAAGCGCGGTGCGACCGATGCGAAATAACTGCGCATCGCGCCTGACACTTGGCTCAATTCACTGACGATTCGGGGCCAATAGTCGATATAGTCCTGTTCGCCCCCACCTGACGTCGTCGTGAACCGAGCGTACACCTCGTCCGCGAACGTCGCATAGCGACTCTCGAGCCGGCTCATGAATAGTTGATACACCTCATACGGCAACACGTGTTGCAATTGGAAATAAAACGTCCATGTCCGGCGTTGCTTGTTGACGACGAGTCGTGACAGCTCCGCTCCGTCGAATTGATCCGTTTCGGTCGTGATGCCGAGGTCACCCAAGAGCAATTGCATTTTTTGATTAGCTTCCACGGGTAAGAAGTCCCCCCTTTTATCATTCAATGTCGAAAAATGAAGGTGACGGCAAGAAACCGTCACCTTCATCGATCATTTGGCTTCGTTCAGTTGCGTCGTGATGACACGTGGCAACTCATCGACTGTCGTCTCGAGGACTTCGCCAGTGGCACGTACTTTCACTTCGACGATTCCTTCGCTCGCTTTTTTCCCGACGTTGATACGAATCGGAAGACCGATCAAATCAGCATCGGCAAACTTGACGCCAGCCCGTTCTTTACGGTCATCATACAACACATCGTACGTCGATGACAGCTCATCGTATAAACGGTTCGCGAGTTCGACTTGCGCCTCGTCTTTCGTGTTGATGGCAATCAAGTGCACATCGAACGGAGCGACGCTCTTCGGCCAGACGATCCCGCGATCGTCATGATGTTGCTCGATGACGGCCGACAATGTCCGCGAGACGCCGATGCCGTAACAGCCCATGATGAGAGGTTCGGCCCGACCTTCTTCGTTCAAGAACGTCGCGCCCATCGCTTCTGAATAGCGTGTGCCGAGCTTGAACACTTGTCCGACTTCAATCCCGCGGGCGAAGCGGACCGGACCCGACTCGTCAGGTGCCATGTCGCCTTCGACGACGAAACGGAGGTCGTGATACGTCAAATGCGACAAGTCGCGTTCGGCGTTGACGTGCGTATAATGGGTGTTCGCCTCGTTGGCGCCACATACCGCGTCGACCAAATATTTGACGGCGTAATCAGCCACGACTTTGACCGGTGAATGAATCGGTCCGAGCGTGCCCGGTTCACAGCCGAACAAGTCGATAATCGTCGCTTCTTCTTCCATTTGGATGTCGAGTCCACCGAGAGCGTTCTTCACTTTGACGTCGTTTGCCTCGTGATCACCTCGAACGATGGCCATGACCGTCTCGCCATCGATGTTGAAGAGGACCGACTTGATCGTCGTCTTCGGATCGACGTTCAAGAAACGCGCCACATCTTCAATCGTCTTATTGTCTTTCGTGTCGACCTTGTCGAGTGCGAGCACGTCGGCCGCTTGCATGTCATAGCGGTCGAGCGTTTCAGCCATCTCGATGTTCGCCGCATAAGTTGATGAATCCGTATATACGATCGTATCTTCACCGATTTCGGCGAGCGCTTGGAACTCGTGTGTATCTTTCCCGCCGATGGCACCTGAATCAGCTACGACCGGACGATATTTCAAGCCGATGCGGTCAAAGATGCGTGAATAGGCGTTATACATATTCGTATACTCTTCGTCCAAGTCGTCTTGCGTCGCATGGAACGAGTACGAGTCTTTCATCAAGAACTCACGACCCCGGAGCAATCCGAAGCGCGGACGACGTTCGTCGCGATACTTCGTTTGAATCTGATACAAGTTGACCGGTAACTTTTTATACGAGTTGAGTTCATCGCGCACGATTGACGTGATGAGTTCCTCATGGGTCGCACCGAGTGCGAAACGACGGTCATGACGGTCCGTCAATCGCATCAATTCTGGACCGTAAATGCCCCAGCGTCCCGTCTCTTCCCATAGTTCGGCCGGTTGAATCGCTGGCATGAGCAACTCTTGCGCTCCGGCCCGATTCATCTCTTCGCGGATAATCGTTTGGATATTGTGCAATACGCGATGGCCGAGCGGGAGATATGAATAAATCCCAGCGGCGTTTTGGCGCATGAAGCCCCCACGGACGAGAAGCTGATGGCTGATGGCTTCCGCATCGGCCGGTACTTCTCGTAATGTAGGCATGAACAGTCTCGATTGTTTCATAGGTATCAACGTTTCCCTTCTGTAACTCGATTAGATCTTATTATTTAAAGAATGACTGGATATCATTCCAGGTGACAATCAACATGAGCAGCATGAGCAAAGCGAAACCGATAAAGTGGACGAATCCTTCCTTTTTCGGATCAATCGGTCGTCCGCGCACCGCTTCGAACAAGAGGAAGATGAGTCGTCCCCCATCGAGCGCCGGGAGCGGCAACAAGTTGAAAATGGCCAAGTTGACGGATAGAAGTGCCGTCCAGTTAAGGAGCATGATGAATCCGCTCGCTGCCACTTCGTCGGTCATGCGGACGATCCCGACCGGACCGGCCAACTGATCGACGCCGACCTGACCCGTCACCAAGTCACCGACCGCGGAGAAGATGAGCGTCGACATCGTCCACGTCGTCTCGGCCCCGGTTGTAAAGGCTTTGGCCGGTGAACGTTCGAGCGCGTTCGTCACGCCTAAAATTCCGACCGTCTCCCCATTTTGTTCGACCGCTTGCGGCGTAATCGTCACCGTTTGCTCGACGTCGTCACGAATATACGTCACTTCGGTCGGTGTGTCGGCACGATCGGCCAATACCGTCCGCAAATCGAGCCAGTTGTCGATCGGTTGACCCTCGATCGAGACGATCTCGTCGCCTGCGACGAGCCCGGCTTGATCGGCGGCCGAGTCCGGTTGGACCGTACCGATTTGACCATCGTCCGTCGGTGTCCCTTGGACGAGACCGACGATGACGAGGAGGAGGAAGGCAAGGACGAAGTTCATCGCCGGACCGGCTGCAATCGCAAGCACCCGTTTCCAGACAGACTGGGCTCCGAACGTGCGGTCGTAAGGCGCGATTTGAATCTCCATGCCTTGGTCGACGAGAAGCGTGTCCCGCTCGAGCGAATAGACACGGACCTCATCATCGACGAGCAGTTGTACTTTCAATTCGCGGACCGAGTCAAACTTGTCGACCGTCCCGACGACATGAACGTCTTGGGCCTGGTCCGGTTGGAAATAGACGCGATCGACCGTCCCAGCACTCGTCAGACGCAATCCGACGTGTTGCCCGGCCTTCACTTCGATCGGCTCAAAATCTTCCCCGGCCATTTTGACATAACCGCCGATTGGCAATAGTCGAATCGTATACAGCGTCTCATTTTTTCGGAATGAGAGGATTTTCGGTCCAAACCCGATTGCAAATTCATGACAGAGAATCCCTGCCCGTTTCGCCATGACGAGGTGTCCCCATTCATGAACCGAAATGAGTACTCCAAACATCAAAACGATGGCGATAAAAGTCGTCATTGTCTATTCCCCACCTTCACTTTCCTTGCTGAATTTGTTCTCGAACCGCTCGGTCGATTTGAAGAATCTCCTCGAGCGTCGGTTCTGCAATTACCGTATGTGTCTCCATCGCTTGCTCGACGATGCGTTCGATATCGAGGAATGCAATCTCCCCGTTCAAGAACAGCTCGACGGCCGCCTCGTTGGCCGCATTGAGCACGGTCGGCATCGAACCGCCGGCACGCCCGGCCTCATAAGCGAGGCGTAACGCCGGATAACGTGTTAAATCGGCTTCCGCGAAGTGTAGCGTCCCGATTTCTCTCAAGTTTAACCGCTTGTTCCCTTCGATTTCAAGACGTTTCGGGGCTGATAGCGCATAGAGAATCGGGCCTCGCATATCGGGGTTGCCGAGCTGCGCCATGACAGCGGCATCTTTGAATTCGACCATCGAGTGGATGATCGACTCGCGATGGAGCACTACTTCAATATCATTATAATCGATATCGAACAACCAGTGCGCTTCGATGACTTCGAGTCCTTTATTGAACATCGTCGCCGAATCGATTGTGATTTTGGCACCCATCGACCAATTCGGATGCGCGAGCGCCTCTGCGACCGTAACCCCTTCAAGCTCTTCTCGCGACTTGTCACGGAAACTTCCGCCTGAGGCCGTCAAGATGATTTTCGAGACGTCGTCGCGACGTTCGCCGTTCAAGCATTGATAGATGGCCGAATGTTCACTGTCGACCGGGAGCAGGCTGACGCCATGCTTTTTGACGGCTGCGGTGACGAGATGCCCTGCCGTGACGAGCGTCTCTTTGTTCGCAAGCGCGATGTCTTTCCCCGCTTCGATGGCGGCAAGGGTCGGTTCAAGCCCGACGGCCCCGACGACTGCCGTCACGACGACATCGGCCCGTTCAGCGGTCGCACATGCAATCAACCCTTCCAGTCCGATGAAAAAGAGTGGTTCATATGTAAGGCGTGACTTGAGCTGTTCGAGTACCTCGATATTTTTAGCGGATACGTATTTTGGCCGTAGGCGATTGATCCATTCTTCCGCCACGTCTACGTTCGTTCCGAACGCATATGCCTCAAGTTCAAACAAGTCGGGGTGCTGTTCGATGACGTCGCATGTTTGTACGCCAATCGATCCAGTCGCCCCGATTAAGCTGATTCGCTTCATCTTGACACTCCTCTTTTATAACAAATTAAATACCCAAATGACGGTGAATACCACGATCATACTATCAAACCGGTCTAAAATCCCACCGTGTCCCGGTAACAGATGACCGGAATCTTTCACATTATATTGACGCTTGTATGCTGATTGTACCAAATCACCGAGTTGACCGACGACTGATACGACGACCGCGAGCACCAATACTTCGAGAATCGGTAACACCGGCTCGATGAGTACGTAGACGATGCCGAGGACGATCGCCGACACGATGCCGCCGATCGCACCTTCAATTGTCTTATTCGGGCTGATAGACGGCCATAGTTTCGTCTTTCCGATTGCTTTCCCTGTGAAATAGGCTCCAGAATCGGTCGCCCAAATCATGAACAAGACGAGCAACACTTTGACGAGCCCGTCTTCTGACAAGCGGACGAGTGCGAAACTCGAGAACCCGATGACGAGATAGACGGCAGAGACGAAATAAAAGCTCGCATCTTCGTACGTGAACCGGTTTTTCGTGACGACCGTCCAGAACAAGAGGAGCATTAAACCGAGCACCATCCATTGCGTCGTCGACATCGGCAGTTCCTCGAGGACGAGCCGACGCTCGAGCAACATCAAGATGAACGGGAACGCCACGAGAAGTGACGTCACGAGAAACGGGAACGCCATCAATTTATGATTGCGCATCAACGTAAACTCGCTCAATCCGATTAAGGCGAGCACGCCCATCAAGATGACGAACGGGCTACCGCCTAAGGCAATCAACGTGACAAATATGGCGCCGGCCCAGAGACCGGTAATGATTCGTGTTTTCATGTCACACCCCGCCAAACCGGCGAGTCCGCGCATTGTACGCTTCAATCGCCTCGACGAAGTGATCCCGTTTGAACTCAGGCCACAACACGTCCGTGAAATGTAGTTCAGCGTAAGCCCCTTGCCAGAGCAAGAAGTTCGAGAGGCGCTGTTCCCCACTCGTGCGGATAATCAAATCAACGTCTTGCATGTTCGTCATGAGACGCTCACCAATCATGACGTCATCGATCTCGTCCGGTTGGATCGTACCGTGCGCCACATCACTCGCGATTTGTTTCATCGCTTGAACGAGTTCATCACGTCCGCCATAGTTGAGCGCAAAGACGAGATCGAGCCCCGTATTCGTCGCCGTCCGTGTCCGTGCCTCATCGACCGCTTCTCGCGTCCCGCGTGGCAGTTTTGTCACATCGCCTGCGACGAGCACGCGAACGTTCTGTTCATCCAATTCTTTTAAATCCGTCTCTAAAAATTGCTTCGGCAATTTCATCAAGAAGTTGACTTCTTCTTCAGGACGCGTCCAGTTCTCCGTCGAGAACGCATACAGCGTCAATGAACGGATGCCGAGTTCTTGGGCGGTGCGCACCGCTTCCCGGACCGACTTCATCCCTTCCCGGTGACCCATGATGCGAGGGAGCCCACGCTTCTTCGCCCAACGGCCGTTGCCGTCCATGATGATGGCGACGTGTTCGGGAATGCTCAGTTCCGCCTCGGTTTTTGTTTTAGGATTCACCCATTTAAACATACTCTATCCTCCTGATTGTATGAAAGAGGGACCCTCTCAGTAAAAGGGTCCCCACACAGCTTTTTGGTATACCACTTCCGTGATTACACTTCCATGATTTCTTTTTCTTTCGTCGCTGCAGATTCATCAATCTTTTTGATGTACGAATCCGTTAACGATTGAACGTCATCCGCGTAACCGCGAAGGTCGTCCTCAGTCAAGTCCCCATCTTTTTCAAGCTTCTTCAAGTTTTCATTCGCGTCACGACGAACGTTACGGACAGCTACTTTCGCTTCTTCCGCATATTTTTTCGTCACTTTCACGAGCTCTTTGCGGCGCTCTTCTGTCAAAGCTGGGATCGCGAGACGAATGACCGTCCCATCAGAAGACGGCGAGAGGCCGAGGTCTGCTTTTTGAATCGCTTTCTCGACATCTGACACCATCGATTTGTCCCATGGTTGAATCAAGAGTAGACGCGCTTCCGGAGTGTTGATGTTCGCCACTTGGTTGAGCGGAGTCGGTACGCCGTAGTAGTCGACTTGGACCGGGTCCAAGATTGACGCGCTCGCGCGTCCCGTACGAAGTGTCCCGAAATCACGTTTCAAGGCAGAATGGGCTTTCTCCATCTTTTCTTCAGCAGTTTTCAATACGTCATTAACACTCATGAATTGATTCCTCCTACTACCGTCCCGATATGTTCCCCGAGTACGACACGTTTGATGTTTCCTTCTTCAAGCAATGAGAATACAATCAGTGGGATATGGTTGTCCATACATAGTGATGTGGCTGTCGAATCCATCACTTGGAGTCCGTCTTTTAAGACGTCCAAGTACGTGAGCATGTCGTATTTGACCGCATCCGGAACGAGTTTCGGATCCGCCGAATAGACACCATCGACGTTGTTTTTACCCATCAGGATGACGTCAGCTTCAATTTCCGCTGCGCGGAGTGCTGCTGTCGTATCTGTTGAGAAGTACGGGTTCCCCGTCCCTGCCGCGAAGATGACGACTCGACCTTTTTCAAGGTGACGCATCGCCCGACGACGGATGTACGGTTCAGCCACTTGGCGCATTTCGATTGAGGTTTGGACGCGCGTCTGGACACCGTTCGATTCAAGGCTATCTTGAAGTGCGAGCGAGTTCAACACCGTGGCAAGCATGCCCATATAATCGGCATTCGCCCGGTCCATGCCGAGTTCGCTGCCCGTCTTCCCGCGCCAGATGTTTCCGGCTCCGACGACGACGGCTACTTCGACGCCTAAGGCGACCAACTCTTTGATTTGTCCAGAGATCGAGTTGACGATGGCCGGGTCAATCCCGTACCCTTGATCTCCTGCGAGCGCTTCTCCACTCAATTTTAACACAATTCGCTTATATTTCGGTTCCATACTTTGCCTCCTCTTGCTTGAAAAAAGGGAACACGCTCCCTTAACGAACTAACTCAAGGTTATACAGACGTGTTCCCAATTTTGATTGCATCACGCGTGATGCAGATTATTTTTTAAGTTGGTTCATTACTTCTTCAGCAAAGTTTTCTTCGCGTTTTTCCATACCTTCTCCAACTTCGAAACGTACGAATGAGTTGACACGGCCGCCTTTAGACTCTACGTATTTCCCAACTTTGAAGTCAGCGTCTTTAACGAATGTTTGGTCGACGAGGCAGATTTCCTCGAAGTACTTGTTCATACGTCCCGCAATCATCTTCTCGACGATGTTGGCAGGCTTGCCTTCGTTGAGGGCTTGCTCAGTCAAGACTTTCTTCTCACGATCTGCTTCTTCAGCCGATACTTCGTCGCGTGTCGCGTAAAGTGGGCGTGCTGCTGCGACGTGCATAGCTACGTCTTTCGCAACTGTCTCGTCCGTTGTACCGTCGATGATGACGACCGAACCGATGCGTCCACCCATGTGAAGGTACGTGCCGAAAACTGCATCGTCAGCTTTTTGAAGAACAGCGATACGACGGAGTGAGATTTTCTCTCCGATTGTCGAAGCTTCTTCTTGGATGTGCGTCTCAAGTGTTTTACCTGCTACGAATTCAGAAGCAAGTGCCGCTTCTACTGAAGTCGCGCCTGAAGTGAGAACTGCATTCGCCACGTCTGAAACGAGTGTTTGGAACTTCTCGTTTTTCGCAACGAAGTCTGTTTCTGAGTTAACTTCGACGAGCGCAGCTTTGTTGCCGTCAACCGCTACTGCCGTCAAACCTTCTGCTGCGATGCGGTCGCCTTTAGCTGCTGCTTTAGCGATCCCTTTTTCACGAAGGAAGTCGATTGCCGCTTGCATGTCACCATTTGTTTCAGTGAGTGCTTTTTTGCAATCGAGCATACCTGCGCCTGTTTTTTCACGAAGTTCTTTTACCATTGCTGCTGTAACTGCCATCGGAAATTCCTCCTTGTAAAACTTACGAATTTTTAAGAAAAAGCACTAAGGCTTTATATACGTGTCCTAAAAAAAGGTGATAAAAGGCTTTCCCTTTATCACCTGTTGTCTGACCGATTACTCAGCTTCTGTCGCTTCAGCTTCTGGAGCTACTGCTTCTTCAGCTACTTCTTCTTCGCCTTGCTTCGCTTCGATGATCGCGTCTGCCATCTTAGAAGTGAGCAATTTAACCGCACGAATCGCATCGTCGTTCGCTGGGATGACGTAGTCGATTTCGTCTGGGTCACAGTTTGTGTCGACAATCGCAACGATTGGGATGTTCAATTTGTGAGCTTCTGCAATCGCAATACGCTCTTTACGTGGGTCAACGATGAAGAGGGCATCAGGAACACCTGGCATGTCCTTGATTCCGCCGAGGAACTTCTCAAGACGTGTCATTTCTTTTTTCAAGATGATGACTTCTTTCTTAGGAAGTACTTCGAACGTACCGTCAGCTTCCATTTTCTCAAGCTGCTTCAAGCGGTTGATACGCTTTTTGATTGTTGAGAAGTTTGTGAGTGTTCCACCCAACCAACGCTCGTTGATGAAGTACATACCTGAACGGAGTGCTTCTTCTTTGATCGTGTCTTGAGCTTGTTTTTTCGTACCTACGAAGAGGACGTTTCCGCCTTCTGCCGCGAGTTCACGAACAAAGTTGTAAGCTTCGTCTACTTTTTTGACCGTTTTTTGAAGGTCGATGATGTAGATTCCGTTACGCTCCGTGAAGATGTATTTCGCCATTTTTGGGTTCCAACGGCGTGTCTGGTGACCGAAGTGTACACCAGCTTCGAGCAATTGCTTCATTGAGATTACTGCCATGATAAATTTCCTCCTTGTGGTTTAAAAAAGTCCTCCGCCTCGTTCATCGTTGTATTCCGACCTTTCGGCACCGAGGAATACCATCCCGAGACGTGTGTGATGTGTTTAACACCGAAAATTACTATAGCATATGTCAGCCAATCCGGCAACTCTCACTTTTTGCGAAGTTTGGCATAAAGGGCGACTTCTCCCTCACCTTTTCCGAGCAGTCGGGCCGTCTCTCGGACCGAATGGTTCAGTAAAACGTCCTCGACGTGCGGTGCCTGTTGGCGCTCACGGGACGACGGTGCCTCCATCGGCGAATCCTCAAGTGCAGGTTCCACAGCCGATTCCTCGCTCGATGGCGCAGGGTGTTTCACGACATCGTTCATCGATTCCATGAACGACAACAGGAGGGCCTCGGTCTCACGCTTCTCCTGTTCGAGCCGCGTGACACGAGCCGTCAGCGCCTGGACCTGACGAAACAAAATCAACAGTCCGTACGCGACGATACAGGCGATTCCGATATAGACGACGGTCATCTCCATCCCTCCTTCACGATGTCTTTTCTTCTAAATAGGAACGTCCGAGCGCAAGCTTCAACGTCTTCAGCGCCTTGGAATGAATTTGTGAGATGCGGGACGTCGATAGTTCCAACACTTCACCAATCTCCGTCAACGTCAACTCGTCGAAATAGAATAACGACACGACGAGCCGTTCTTTCTCAGATAAATGCTCAATCTCGTTCGTCAACACATCGAGCAACTCGCGCTGCAGGAGCGTGTCTTCCGGTTTTTCGGAGTCGGGGTCAAAATACGTGACGGACATGACCTTGCCTTCCTCTTGATGCGTCACCGCCTCATCGATGGACAACATGTTCGCAAAGTACCCTTCCGCCATCGCTTTCTCGATTTCTGAGACCGGCAGCTCGCACGCGTGCGCCAGTTCTTCTTTCGTCGGGGCCCGATGCAACTTCTGTTCGAGCTGTTCGGCGACGTGGTCAATCTTCTTCACCCGTTCACGCACCGATCGCGGCAACCAATCGATTTTCCGTAATCCGTCGATGATGGCGCCCCGAATCCGAAACGCCGCGTACGTGTCAAACTTGTTGTTGTGTTCTGGATCATATTTCATGAGGGCATCGTACAATCCCATGTAACCCAAACTTTTCAATTCGTCGCGTTCGACGCTCTTCGGGAGCGTCACGATCATTCGTTGCACGTGATAATGGATCAGGAACTCATAGTGCGTCAATAGTTCATTCGCCGTATCCATATCGCGGTCAGTATTCCAACGATCCCACAACTCGGTAAGTTGAGTCGTCATGTCGATCCCCCCTAAATTTCCTTTGTTCCTACGCTGACCGTTCGAATCGAGAGGACGCAAGTCGCCACATCAAATTCAATCGTCCGCCCATTATGTCCGCCACAGTCCTCGGCGATGAGCGGGATCCGGTGCGCTTTCAACGCATTGCGGACGGCCTCGGCATTTCGTTCACCGATGCGCATCGCCTCATTCTCATATTTGAATTGAAACATTTGGGCGCCGCCGGCCATCTTTGCTTGCAACCGACCGGCCCCGGCCCGTTTCAATGAAGCGACGAGAGCATCGATGGCCGTATCCGCATATTTCCCTACTTCAATCGTTTGATGTTTGCGGGCAATCGTCGAATCCGGCAACATGACGTGAGCCATCGCCGCGACTTGGAGCCGGACGTCGTACAGGATGACCCCGACACACGAACCGAGTCCGGCCGTCCGCAACTTGTTCGGCGCCGTCGTCTGCTTCCATTCCGCAATCCCAATTTTGAGTACTTCAGCCATGGCCCATCAACCGCTGCTTAATCCGTTCGAGCGAGCCATGCGTCGGTAGAAACAACACATGTCCGGCACTTACTTTTCCGTCGATGCGGAACGTCGTATCGATATAGAGCGCCGCATCTTCTTCGGGCTGGACCGATGTGACGACGAATTCGACGATCGAACCGGCCATGTCGACCGCTGTCGCCGGGACGTGAATCGGGATTGGTGTATTCAACCAATCGCCGAGCGCCCGGGCATATGCCCCGCTCATGATATTCCCAATCTCTTCCCATGCCGACTGACCGAGTTCATCGGCCGCTTGGAACGTGAACCCGCTCCCGATGAGTGATGAGACCATCATCTCGGCGTCGTCGACCGGAAATAAGATGAGGATCATGCCGCTGATGTCGCCTCCGAGCTCTAATAGCACGGATGCCACATGACGCTCAGGACCGCCGACCCGTTCCGGCAAATACGTGATCGGTTCCATCTCGGCCGAGGAGACGGTAATGTTGACCGGCTTGGCCAAGAGCGTCGACAATGCCGTCGCTGCGTGGCCTGATCCGATATTGCCAAGTTCTTTCAATAAATCTTGCTCGAACTCACTCAGCATGTTGTTCCTCGAACAACGCGTTGGCGTCGAGAAGCGAGAACAGTTTGTCCTCCCCTTTCGCAATCGCCGTCAAATGAGCCGACAACATGTCTCGACTCGATTCAGGAATCGGCTCGAGACGAACGTCCTCGCTTTCCACGACCTCGTTGGCGCGATCGACGATAAAACCGGCATCGCCTTGATTGAGCGAGGCGATTAAAATCCGAGTCTCGTCGGTCGGTTCAATCGCCTCATACCCGAGGCGGAGGCGAAGGTCGATGACAGGCGTGACGACACCGCGCAGATTGATGACGCCTTTGACGTGAGCCGGTGCGTTCGGGACGCGTGTGACCGGTTGTACCCGTTCAATCGAGCGGACCGACTGGACATCGATCCCGTATGTGTTCGTTCCCAGTGAAAAGACTACCCATTTTTGTTCCATCCTTCTTCCTCCTTAGAACAGATCGTTGCTGTCGACAATCAAGGCGACACGCCCGTCTCCGAGTATCGTCGCACCAGAGATGGCCGGAATGCCCTCGAGATACGTACCGAGCGGCTTCATGACAATCTCTTGTTGGCCAATCAAATCGTTGACGACCACGCCGACGAGTTTATTTCCTTTACGGACGACGACGACCGGGAATTGCGTCTTCGTTTCCGTCTCAATCGCAAACATTTCTTTTAAATAGACGAGCGGGACGAGCTGACCTCGGAAATCGAAGACACGTTCGCGATGGGCCGTCAAAATGTCGGCCTCGTCAAGAAGTGTCGTCTCAAGAATCGATGACAACGGGATAGCGTATGTCTCCTCACCGGCTTGAACGAGCATCGCCGAGATGATGGACAGCGTGAGCGGAAGGCTGACTTGGAATTTCGTCCCTTGTCCGACGACCGTCTCGAGCGTGACGACCCCACCGAGTGATTCAATTTTGTTTTTCACGACGTCAAGACCGACACCGCGACCAGACAAATCGGTGACGACATCTGCCGTCGAGAAGCCTGGGGCGAAGATGAGCATAGCGACTTCGTTATCGGTCATCGCTGTCGCTTCTTCCGGCGTGATGACGCCGCGCTCGAGCGCTTTCGACCGGACTTTATCGACATGGATCCCTGCCCCGTCGTCCTCGATTTCAATGAAGACACGGTTGCCGCCATGGTAAGCCCGGAGCGCAAGACTCCCTTGCTCCGGTTTCCCGGCCGCGACACGGACTTCTGGTAGTTCGATGCCGTGATCGATGGCATTGCGAATCAAGTGAACGAGCGGGTCGCCAATCTCATCGATGACCGTCCGATCGAGTTCCGTCTCCGCGCCTGTGATTTCAAGCTGGACTTTTTTATGGATGTCTTTCGCGACCGAACGTACCATGCGTGGGAAGCGGTTGAACACTTGCTCGATCGGCATCATCCGGAGCGTCAGCACGAGTGATTGGAGTTCGTTCGTCCCGCGTTTGATTTTCTCGACCGTCTCGTTCAATTCAGGCTGTCCGACTTCGTCGGCGAGCCGCTCGAGACGACCACGGTCGATAATGAACTCTTCGAATAAGTTCATTAAACGATCAATCCGTTCCAAGTTGACGCGAATCGTCTTCGCCTGGGCGACAGCCTGTTCTTTCGGCTCGTCCGCCTCGACTTTCGGTTTCGCTTCAGCGACGGCGACGGTCTCGGCACTGACGGCGACTTCCGGTTCACTCGATGCACTCGTATACACCGTCACGAGGACGTGCTCGACTTCTGACACTTGGGACACGGCGTGTTCAATCACATCTGCCGTCTCTTGTGACACGAACAAGACGTCAAACGAGAGGTCGAACTGCTCTTGTTCGATGGCCTCGGTTTCCGGTAACGTCCGGACGACCTCGCCGAGTTCTTGCAGGCGATCGAATACCATATAGGCACGCGCCGCTTTCAAAACGACGGCATCGGATAGTTTCACGTGCAATTGGAACGCCTCGAAGCCCGTCTCCTTCGCTTGGGTGATGACCGAATCCGTATAAAGGTCGGCCGTGAAGACGTTGGCTTCGACCGTCGGAGCCGCCTTTGGCGAGCTGCCGATGAACGACTGGAACGCAGACACCGTCGCAGCGACATCGACGTTCGCGCCTCGGCCGCCGGTCTCGATATTGGCGATCATCTCTTCGATTTGTTCTATCGCTGAGAACATCGTATCAAGCAACAGCTGGTTGCTCTCTTTCTTACCGGCCCGAACCAAGTCGAGCGCGCTCTCCATCTCATGTGTCAAGTTGGCCACACTCTCATAACCCATCGTCGCCGACATTCCTTTGAGCGTATGCGCGGAGCGGAAAATCTCTTGAATCGCTTCTTGGCTGCCCGTCTGTTCAAGTTTTAACAGTTGGGTGTTCACCGATTGAATATGTTCTTGCGACTCATCTAAAAACAATCCTAAGTATTCGTTCACGTCCATCTATAATGCCTCCCTGTCGTTAGACTCGGTTCCACTGACGTTTCAAGTTCCCCATCAAGCGATCCATAAAATGACGCGGTTTCGGCGGTGTCCCGGTCAATGTCGTTAAAATCCGCTCTAACCGCCAACTGATATCACTTTTTCGGTCCAAATGGTAAAACGGGACTTGGGCGATGACCGCTCGTCTGACCGTGGCGTCATCTGGTAAATACCCGAGGAATCGAATCGATTTCTTTAAAAACTGCTCACACGCAACTTCCATTCGTTCAAAACATTGCAGCGCTTCCTCACCCGATTGGGCCCGATTGACGATGATGCCGAGCGGTAAGTCTGGGCTTTGTCGATGCACCAGCTTCGTATAGGCGTACCCATCCATGAGCGAGGTCGGTTCAGGCGTCAAGATGAGAAACATCTCATCGCATCCTTCAATGAATTGAAGTGATGTGTCGGTCGCCCCGGCCCCCATGTCGAACAGGACATAATCGTATTCAGTGAGCACTTCGAGTTCACGCATAAAAAATTGCATATCGGCATGTGAGAATTGGACTAGTTCATCAAGTCCACTCCCCCCATGTAATATATCGACACCATGCACACCTTTCTGAACCGAGGCGGCCAGCGGAATTCGGGCTTTGACCGAATCCATCATCGTCCGTGATCTCGAGGCGTTCAACAAGATATGCACGTTCGCCATCCCGATGTCGAGATCGACGATTAACACGCGCTTCCCAAGCTCGACGAGGCCGATGGCCGTATTGACACAGACGTTCGTCTTGCCGACCCCGCCTTTCCCGCTCGCGAAAGCGATCGTCGTCGGTGGGGTCTCTGTTTTCGCCCTTAGACGTCTTGCTTGGTCCATTGGGTCCACCCTTCTTTCTCAAGCAACCGATCCGTCAGCCGGGAAGGGTCCCCGTTGACGAGGTCGTCCGGCACTTCTTGTCCATCCGTCAGCCAAGCGACCGGCAGCCCACTTTCGCGAACCATCCGATACATCGCATGGATGTCGCTCGTCTCGTCCGCTTTCGTGAAGATCAGCGACCCGAGCGGCAACGGCTCGAACTGGCGATATATCATTTCCATGTCCCGCATCTTTGACGTCAAGCTGAGGACGAGCGAGAGACTCGTCTCCGAAAAGTCATGATGCCGCTCGAACTGCTCAACATACGCCTCGTCGCGGAAGTTGCGGCCAGCCGTATCAATCAAAATGATGTCTTTTCGAGCGAACAGCTGCTTCGCCCGTTTGAAATCATCAAAATCGTAGGCGACCTCGACCGGGATGTCTAGAATCTCGGCGTACGTCTTCAACTGCTCGATGGCAGCGATTCGATACGTATCCGTCGTGATGAGGCCGACCGAGAGTCCATGCTCGAGCTTATAGTGGGCGGCTAGTTTCGCGAGCGTCGTCGTCTTGCCGACACCGGTCGGACCGACGAGCATCATGTACCGTTTCGGTTCCGGTACAGGCAAGAAAGAATTTTGGATTTGATCGCGGACGTAACGTTCGACGGCGTCGACCGATTTTGTCGTGTAATACAGTTCCTGAATCGCTTCGTCCCACGCTTCACCTTGAAACGATTCGGACGCGAGCAGCGCTTCGACGTGTGCCAATGGTGCCGGCAAACGTCTCGCTCCCGAGATTTCAGGCGCAGCATACGCGACGTTACGTGGTTGCGGTTGACGTTTTTGCGTCGCCTCAGGTTTCGTTGCCGCGACCGGCTTCGCAACCGTACGTGGTTTGACGGCGAGCGGCGCCTTCTCGAGCGCGGCGATGACCTCGACGTGTTGTGAGGCGAACAAGCCGAGCCATCCTTTCTTCACTTGGCGCGAATTCAAGATGACGGCGTCGTCGCCAAACTCTTGTTTGACTTTCGCCATCGCTTCCGCCATCGTCTTGCCTGTATATTTTTTGATTTGCACTTAAATCACCCCAATACTTTTCACTTCAATCGAGCTGAGCAGTTCGTTGTAGGCGAGGACCGGCACATCCGGATAATACCGTTCGAGCAATTGTCTCACGAACAGGCGGATCGTCGGCGAACAAAGAATGACGGCCGATGCCCCGTAGCGTTCGAACATCGACAGCTGCTCGCCCGAGCGTTCGATAATCTCGCGCGCTTGTTCCGGGTCGAGCGCCAAATAGTTGCCGAACTCCGTCTTTTGAACGGCGTCTTGAATCAGCTGTTCGGTCTGACCGCCGAGGGTGACCACGTAGAGTGGTCCGTCGGGCGGACTGACTTGATCCGTCAATTGACGTGACAGACCTTGCCGGCAGTATTCTCCAAGAATGTCAGCGTCTTTCGTCACTTTCCCATAGTCGGCCATCGTCTCGAACAAGAGCGGTAAATTGCGAATCGAGACGTGTTCTTTCAACAGATGACGGAGCACTTTTTGAATGTCTCCAATCGACAAGACGGATGGTGTCACGTCTTCGACGAGCACCGGATGTGTCTCCTTCAAATGCTCGACGAGCTGTTTCGTCTCTTCACGGCCGAGCAGGTCGGCAGCGTGTTTCTTGAGCGTCTCCGTCAAATGTGTCGCCACGACGGACGGCGGATCGACGACGGTATACCCGCTCATTTCGGCGCGGGTGCGCGTCTCTTCATCAATCCATAACGCCGGGAGACCGAACGCCGGCTCCGTCGTTTCAATCCCATATACTTCTGGATCTTCAATCCCAGGACTCATCGCCAAGTAATGATCGAGCAAGAGTTCGCCTTCAGCGACGACGTTGCCTTTCACTTTGATGCGATATGCGTTCGGTGAGAGTTGCAGATGATCACGAATCCGTACCGTCGGCAAGATGAACCCGAGTTCGAGCGCGAGCTGACGACGGATCATGACGACCCGGTCGAGCAAGTCGCCGCCTTGCGATTCATCGGCGAGCGGAATGAGTCCGTAACCGAACTCGAACTCGATAGCATCAATCTGTAACAGCGAGACGACCGTCTCCGTCGGTGCCGACGGTTCTTCTTCCGGCAACGGTGTGTCGATGACCCGTTTCAAATTGCGACGCATCGTATAGGCGCCGTAGAACGTGGCGCCGGCAATGATCATCGTCACCGGGAGCAGACTTGGCGAGATAAAGCCGAGCATGATGACGATCGATCCGGCGATATAGAGCAGCGTCGGGTTTTGACCGAGCTGATCGACGACGTCCTCGCCGAGGTTCCCATCCGAGACGGCACGCGTGACGATAATCCCGGTCGCCGTCGAGATGAGGAGGGCCGGGATTTGACCGACGAGCCCGTCCCCGATTGTCATGAGGGAGAACGTCTGGAACGCCTCACCGACCGGAAGACCCATTTGGACGGTACCGATGATAATCCCGAAAATCAAGTTGATGGCGACGATGATAATCCCGGCGATGGCGTCCCCTTTGACGAATTTCGAGGCCCCATCCATCGACCCATAGAAGTCGGCTTCGCTTTGAATCTTTTTCCGACGGATTTGCGCGTCTTTGTCATCAATCAAGCCCGAATTCAAATCGGCATCGATGGCCATCTGTTTCCCTGGCATCGCGTCGAGGGTGAAACGCGCCGATACTTCGGACACACGCTCGGCCCCTTTCGTGATGACGACGAATTGGATGATGACGAGGATGAGGAAGACGACGAATCCGACGAGTATGTTCCCGCCGACGACGAAGTGACCGAACGTCTCGATGACTTCTCCGCCGTACCCGGTCGATAAAATCGAACGGGTCGTCGACACGTTCAATCCGAGCCGGAACAACGTCACGATCAGCAAGAGCGACGGAAAGACCGAGAAGTCGAGTGCTTCACGAGCATTCATCGCGACGAGTAAAATCAGCAACGCAATCAGTATGTTGACAATGATTAAGAAATCTAACATGAACCCCGGTAACGGGATGACGAGCATGACGACGATTAACAGAACGCCGATCAATACCGCAAAATCTTTAGCTTTTACTGCCAATACATACTCCTCCTCAAGACGGTTGTTTCAATTGATAGACGAATGCGAGCACTTCGGCGATCGCCTGATAAAACGACTCGTCAACGACTTCCCCGATATCCATTTGGGCGTACAGCGCACGGGCCAACGGTTTGTTTTCGACAATCGGGATGTCATGTTCTTTGGCCACGTCACGGATATTGAAGGCGACACGATCGACCCCTTTGGCGACGACGAGCGGCGCGAAGTCTTTCGTGTCGTCGTACCGGATGACGACGGCATAATGGGTCGGGTTGGTGATGACGACGTCCGCGTTCGGAATTTCTTGCATCATGCGGCGCATCGCCATCTCCCGTTGTTGTTGTTTGATTTTCGATTTGATGAGCGGGTCACCCTCACTATTCTTATACTCGTCTTTAATATCTTGCTTCGACATGCGAATCGATTTTTCAAAATCGAATCGTTGATAGAAGAAGTCGAGCAACGCGAGCGCGAGTAAGGCCACACTCACCCATAGTCCGAGTTCGATCGTGATATGGGCGAGCGCGATGACCGATTCACGGATATGTTCGACCGCCATGCGGGACAGCTCTTTTTGATTCTGCCAGAGCACGGCGACGGCAGTCGTCAGGATAATCAATAATTTGAATAAGGACTTTAAAAATTCGACGACCGCTTTCATACTGATAATCCGTTTGACCCCTTTAATCGGATCGATTCGTTCGAGTTTCGGTTGAATCGCTTCTGCCGAGAACAACGTCCCGATTTGAAGGTAGTTGATTAAAATCCCGAACACGACGGCGACCGCGAAGAACGGACCCACAATCAGTCCGACGCGAAGCAACAAGTCGGTGAGCATGCCGGACAACCCGTTTGACAGATCGAACAGCAAGTAGCTCGGACCGAGCAAATCTTTTGTCACACTGAACAACTGTTTGCCGAGATACGGTCCTAAGAACGATAACATGAGAAACATTGCGAACAGGGCGAAGGCACCGGTCAAATCGGCCGACTTGGCCACTTGTCCTTTCTTGCGCGAGTCCTCTCGTTTACGTGGTGTTGCTTTTTCGGTTTTTTCTCCTGCAAAAAATTGAAGATCGACCGATAAGGTATATAGAGGCTTCATGAGGCGTCTCCTAGCACAGTCATAAAATCACGTAACACTTCTTGTAAAATCGGGATGAATTGGCTGATGCCGTTCAAGGTCAAGCCCATCATGACGACCATGACCGAAAATCCCGCAATCAGCTTGAATGAAAATCCGATTGCAAAAATATTGAACTGCGGCGCCGATTTCGCCAAGAACCCGAGCGCCATGTCGACGAGCAAGAGCGACGCCATGAGCGGAAAGGCAAGCTGCAAGGCGACCATCATCGTCATCGTGACGACCTTGACGGCCATCATGAGTGACGCTTCGCTAAAGTCGATGATCGGCTGACCCGGCGGATAAATTTGAAAGCTATAATAGATGCCATCAATCAGCAACAGATGTAAGTTGCTCGACAGCATGATAAACAACGTAAAAATATAATAGAATCGACCGATCAGCGGCGACTGGCCTCCGAACATCGGGTCATAGGCCGATGCCATCGCGAGTCCGAGCTGTAAATCGATGACGCCACCCGCAATCTGAGGCGCAAAGAATAAAATGTTAATCAAAATACCGAGCACTAACCCGATCAACACCTCGTACAACACCTGTAAAATATAGGCTTGACCGAGATCGAGCGGCTCTGTCACCGTGAACATCGCATAGTACGCTAAAAAGGCACTGAACGCGACGCGGTGCATGACCGGCAGTTGCCGGGATGAAAATAACGGGACGCTCACGAAGAAGCCGGAAAGACGGGCAAACGTCAATCCATAGAGACTGATGAAATCGACCGCGTTCATTTCGAGGCGACCTCGACCATCAGTTCAAAAATCAAACGGGTGAACCCTTCAATCTGTTGCAGCATCCAAGGCCCAAAGACGACGAGCCCGATAAAGACCGAGACGATCTTTGGCACGAACGATAGCGTCTGCTCTTGAATTTGTGTCGTCGCCTGTAAAATCGAAATGACGAGACCGACGACGAGCGAGATCAATAAGAGCGGCATCGAGATTTTCAATAACGTCCACACACTCTCCGTCGCCAAATAAATGACCATTTCCTGCGTCATATTCGTTCCTCCTACATACTTCTAAGCAAGGACTCCACAATCAAGTGCCATCCATCCACCAACACAAACAGTAACAATTTGAACGGCAATGCGATCATGACCGGCGGAAGCATCATCATCCCCATTGACATGAGGACACTCGCCACGACCATATCGATAATCAAAAATGGCAAGAAAATCATGAACCCGATTTGGAACGCCGTTTTTAACTCGCTAATCGCATAGGCCGGGACCATCGCGAGCAGCGGGACATCTTCGACCGACTCAGGTTGCTCATAGTTCCCATATTTAATAAATAATTGCAAATCCTCTTGGCGCGTATATTGGGCCATGAACCGCTTCATCGTATTCCCCGCCTCTTCGAACGCCTCGTCTTGGCTGATTTCGTCGTCCATATATGGCGACAACGCCTGATCATTCAACTCCGATAGTACAGGCGACATGACGAACAACGTGATGAACAGGGCGAGCCCGATAATCAGCTGGTTCGGTGGCGTCTGCTGCGTCCCGAGTGCCGGGCGGATGAACGAAAGCACGACGACGACTCGTGTGAAACAAGTCATCAAGATTAAAAACGATGGCGCGAGCGTGAGCAAGGTGAGCACGACCAACAATTTGATCGAGGTCGATGTACTGTCTGGCGTCTCCAAGTTGATTAATTGTTCAATCGTCGTCATCGTTTCTTCCTCACTTCTTCAATCTGGGCCAACTGTTGTTTAAACGTGTCGAGGAAAGCCGACGAGTTCGACTGGTTCAAGGTCGGGGCATCGAGCGCCGCCTCGTCCATCGCTTCGGCATCAATCCGGTCGAGCAATTGAATTGAGTCGCCGACACCGAGCACGTACACTTGTTCACCGAGCTTGACGAGTTGCACCGAACGGTCTTTGCCGAGCGGGACACCACCGAGATGGGTCAAATGCTGAGCCGACTTCACGCCTTGTGTCCGTGCGTTCAACCATCGCACGAGGACGAGGAACCCACCGATGACGACGACCAGGCTCAAGATGAGCTTGATGGCCGTGCCGACCGATGAGACGGCCGATGTGACCGGTTCCTCTTTCGTGTCTGGTTGTTGCTGTTCGAACTGTTGGTCGACGGTGGCGGCCTCGACCGTGGCCGGGACGAATAACCCAGCCACGAGAAGGATAATCAACCACCACTTGTTCATTGTGCGACCGTTTTTGAGACTGCCTCGACGACGCGTTCAGCGTTGAACGGTTTGACGATAAAGTCTTTTGCTCCTGCTTGAATCGCATCGATGACCATCGCTTGTTGTCCCATCGCCGAACACATGATTACTTTCGCGTTCGAATCGAACCCGCGGATTTCTTTCAAGGCTGCCAAGCCGTCCATTTCTGGCATCGTGATGTCGAGCGTGACGAGATCGGGCATGAGCTCACGATATTTTGCGACTGCATCAAGACCGTTCTCCGCTTCTCCGACGACTTCAAATCCATTCTTTGTCAAGATATCCTTAATCATCATGCGCATGAACGCCGCATCATCTACCACTAAAATTTTTGCACTCATTGTTCTTCCTCCTTAAACGATGCCAATCCGCTCGTGCGGTTGGATAATTTCTGTTACACGGACGCCGAAGTTCTCTTCGATGACGACGACTTCGCCCCGGGCGATCCGTTGTTGGTTCACATAAATATCGACCGGCTCACCGGCCAACTTATCGAGTTCGATAATCGAACCTTGTGACAGCTCAAGCACTTCTCGGACCGAACGTTTCGTCCGTCCGAGTTCGACCGTCACGTTGAGCGGCACGTCATACAACAATCCCAGATTCGCTGGAATCGAGTCGTTCGTCGCCGGTGCGTGGAGCGGCATGAACTCGGCCTGGCTGACCGCGACTTCCGGTACCGACTTCGCTGCCGGACGAACCGGTTGTTGGGCGGCGGGAGCCGGTGCCTTCGGCGCTTCCTGCTTCGGCGCGGCCGGGGCAGCTGCCGGAGCTGGTGCGACAGGGGCTGGCGATGTGGCGGCCATCAGTTCGTTGACAAGTTGTTTCCCGAACTGGACCGGGGCAATTTGAACGATTTTCGAATCGATTAACGTACCGACCTTCAAGTTGAACTCGATTAAGACCATCGTCTCCCAAAGCTCGAGGCGGTCGATAATCGTCTGGTTCTTCGTCGCATCGAACACTTCGACGAGCGGTGGTGAAATATCAATCTTTTTCGAGAATACGGTCGACAATGATGTCGCTGCCGCACCCATCATTTGGTTCATCGCCTCTTGGACGGCTGAAAGACGAATTTCATCAAGTCCTTCCGGATCGACGCCAATCCCAGTTCCACCGAGCATCAAGTCTGAGATGATGGCGGCGTCTTCACGTGTCAATACGAGCACGTTCTCGCCTTTCAAGCCTTCCGTATAGCCGACTCGAAGTGCCACGTGCGGCGTCGGATAACGCTCACGGAGCGCATCGATTGTGACCTCACTGACGATCGGAGTCGTGATTTCTACTTTTTGTTGCAGTAACGTCGATAGCGCCGTCGCCGAGTTACCGAACGAGATATTCCCGATTTCCCCTAAGGCGTCGCTTTCCATCGAATCAAGATGTTCTTCAGGATTCGCCTCCGGTTTTGACGACTCGCTCGTCCCGCGCAATAACGCGTCTATTTCATCTTGTGACAACATCTCACTCATTGCTCTTCCTCCTTCACCCGGTGGAGCACTTGGACCGCCATCCGCTTCCCGCTCACACCGACTTGCCCTCTGAACACTTTATTTTCCCCTACCATGATCGATAACGGGTCTTTCACCAATTGATCGAGGGTCAAACAGTCCCCGACCTCTAAATGCAACAAGTCACCGAACGTGATCGTCGTCTCCCCGAGCAGGGACACGACCTCGACCGACGAGTTCATCAACTGGGCTTTGAGCGGTTCTTTGCTGTTCCCGCTCGCATTACGGCGATTGGCCTCTTGCATCCAGTAATGACTCGACAGTTTCGATAACACCGGCTCAATCGTCACGAACGGTAAGCAGACGTTGATCGTCCCGCTCACTTCGCCGATGGTGACACCGATCGAGACGAGGACGACCGTCTCGTTTGGCGAGACGAGTTGGAGGAACTGGGGATTGACCTCGACCGCTGTCATCTCTGACTTGATCTCGGCAATCGATTCCCAGGCGTCTCCGTATCCTGCAAACGCTCGTTTATATAATTGCGTCAAGATGCGCATCTCGATTTCCGTGAAGCTCTCGACTTTTTCAATCTCGACCCCGGGACCGCCGAGTAGGCGATCGAGCATCGCGTACGAGATGTTCGGATTCACTTCGATGATGAAACGGCCGTTGAGCGGCGGCGCTTCAATCAAGTTGATCATCGTCATGCTCGGAATGGAATGAATGAATTCGTCATAAGGAAGCTGCTCGACCGAGTTGACCGTGAACTGGACGTACGTCCGGAGCTGGGCCGAGAAGAACGTGGTCAGCATCCGTGTGAAATGCTCATGAATCCGGGTCAAGCTTCGGATTTGGTCTTTCGAGAAGCGGACCGCCCGTTTAAAGTCATACTGCCGGACTTTCCGCTCTTCTTCCTGGGCCAAAAAGGAGTCGGCTTCGACGTCGCCACTGCTTAACGCCGATAGCAAGGCATCAATTTCTTGTTGAGATAAGACTTCTCCCATGATGCCACCTCACTGTATGATTTTCTTCGTCATGTAGACTCGTTGGACCTCACCTGACTCCAACAGTCCGTTTAGTTGTTTGCGGAGCGACTGCTCAAACTTCTGCATGTCTTCTTTCGTCGTGAGCTTCGCTTTCGTCATGCCGGCCAAATCGCCGAGGATGACGTTATGCACTTGGAACTTTCGAAGTTCGAGATCTTCTTTCGTCTCCGCAGCATCCGTCACGATTGTGAACTGGACGTTGATGAAACGCTCATCTTGGATGTTCGTCGTCATATCGTCCGTTGTGAAGCTGCGTTCGGCCAATTCTTCGGCGGTGACAGGTTTCGTCTTCGCCGTCACGTTGTCACCGAACAAGTATTTATAAGTCATGAATCCGGCCCCGCCCATGACGAGCAGGACGACTAGCAGGATGAGCACCATCTTCATGGCGCCGCCTTTTTGTTTTTCTTCACTCATCTTCTTCACCTCGTATGCCTATCGTTCCAACCAGACCGACCGAGGCATAGAACGCCGTCGTCCGGTCGATGATTTGTTGTTTCGTCTCGCGGACGATATACGTCTTTCCGTTATACAAGTGAATGATCGTATCGGGCTCGGCTTTGACCGTCTCGATGAACAAGGCGTTCAGCACAAGTTCTTCACCCCGGAGCGTCGTGACGCGAATCATCAGCGTTTCAAGTTGACGAGTTCTTGGAGAATCTCGTCCGATGTTGTGATGATTCGTGTGTTCGCTTGGAAACCACGCTGCGCGACGATCATTTCTGTGAACTCTTCCGACAAGTCGACGTTCGACATCTCGAGCGCACCCGAGACGAGTTCGCCACGCCCATCTTGTCCAGGGATACCAATGTTCGGCTCACCTGAGTTTTGCGATTGAATGAAGTTGTTCGCGCCGACTTTTGACAATCCGGCGTTGTTGGCGAACGTGACGACTTGGATTTGGCCGACGACTGTCGAAGCTCCGGCGTTATCGACGTAGCTGACTTGTCCGTCTTTCCCGATTGAGAGCGACTTCGCACCGGCAGGGATGTTGATTCGGTCTCCTGTCATGCTGAGGACATACGCACCGTCTCCGTTGACGAGGTCTCCTGTGTTATCTGTATAGAAGTTACCTGCCCGCGTGTATTGTGTCTGGCCGTTCACGTCCAAGGCGAAGAATCCTTCTCCTGAGATCCCGACATCAAGCGCTCTCCCTGAGTTTTGCATGGCGCCTTGGTTATAGACGTTATCGACGGTCGCCATCGTACCCCCGAGACCGACTTCTTTCGGGTTGACCCCGCCGCTGACACCGTTTGCCGCTGTCGCACTACCGACTTGCTGACTAACGAGGTCTTTGAACGTGACCCGGCCCTTTTTATAGCCGAACGTGTTGACGTTGGCGATGTTGTTCCCGACGACGTCAAGCTTCGATTGGAAGTTCTTTAAACCACTGATTCCTGAGTACATTGCTCTTAACATGATGAATCCTCCTATGCTTGTTTGATGGAAGTGATGTTGTACACGTTGACGGACGTTCCGTCTTCAAGGTCGGCCACATAGCCGGCTTCGGTCTTCGAAATCGAGAGAACACGTCCCGAGCCTTTAATCGTCTCGGTTTCCGTTTCGTTTGTATAAGCGACCGTTTGCCCGATCATATTGCTGAACTCCGAAATCGAGGCCATTTGTCGATCGACGAGCGCGGAATCGAGTTGTTTCGAAATCGTCTGCATCTGTTCGAGAGAAGAGAACTGAGCCATCTGAGAGATGAACTCACGGTCTTCCATCGGTGACATCGGGTCTTGGTTGGCGAGTTGGGCGAGCAACAGTTTCAAGAACATGCTTTGATCGTATTGGTTCGTCGCTTTCGGCATCGATTGATCCGGTAGCGTATAGTCATTCGTCTTCGGCTGGATTGTCGTCATCGTCAGGGTCTCCTTTCGGTTGTTCATGGTGTTCCGGTTCAGGTTGGTCGAACTCATTGAAGCTCGAGTTTTTCGTCTCTAGCGCTTGTTGGGTCAAGTTGACCTCGACGCGGACGTTCGGGTTCGCGGGCTGGAGCGTCTGTTGCAACTGTCCTAGTTGTGATTGCAATAACTGCTTCGCCTCTTGGTTACTCGCAAACAGCTTGACGACGAGTTCCCCGTTCTGCCGTTCGAGTTTGACGACGAGTTCCCCTAACTGTTCCGGATAAAGACGGACCGTGAACACTTTCGACCCATCGGCCCCGCTCTTGAACGGTGCCCGGTGCAAGGCCGCTTCGATGCGGGCCTGCATGTTCTCAGGTAATGAGCCTTTTGAGGCGTACATCACCATCTCAGAGTCGATATTCGGTTTCGACCACGTCATGCTTTTCGGCATCCAGTCGGTTTCTTTGATTGGCTGTTGCATCTGTGCGGATTGCGTTTCAGTTTGCGTCACACCGGGTAAAGGTTTTGGGGTCTGTCCGAGCGTCCCTTTAAACTGCGCAACGACTTGCTGGATGATGCGCACGTTCTCCTCTACTTGATCGACCGGCACCGTTTGGACGAGTGTGTCCGTTTCTTTCTTCGTGAGCGTGAACGAGAGCGTCGGCGCTGCCGCTTGGCTTGTGATCAGTGCAGGGATTGCGTCCGGGGCCTTGGCCGTTGCAGGTTCCGGGGCGACTTGATTCAAAATTCCGATATAGGCATCCATGAACTTGCGATACGCATCGGCCGGCAATGACTTCAACCATTGCAGGCTATCCGGCTGTTGCAGCCACTGCTCTAACCGATTCGATACGTTTTCGAGCGGGAGCGATACTTCGTCTTCCGGAACAGCCATAGCTTCAGGCGACGAGGTCGGCGTCGTTCCGAGCATGGCCGAGAGCAATTCTAAAAACTGTCCGGTCGGGGTCGCACTCGCGTCCCCGCCTTTTTGTGGTGCCCCTTGCATCGATTGGGCCAGTAAGGCGATATTCATCATCATGTCCTCCTTTCCAGTCACTGGAGCAACTGGGTGACGACGGCGGCCTGTTGGGCATCCATCCGTCCCAATATGTCGGCTTGTTGCTTCGGCGACAATTCCTTCAATAGGTTCGCCACTTGCGGACTCTCGAGTTCGTTCATGATGGCAGCGGCTTGTTTCGCTGACATCTCCTCATAGACACGAGACACGTCCGAGGTTTCTTCTTCGACCGCACTGGCCGTCGCCAATTCCGCGACGAGTCGGTCACGTTCCTGAATCAACTTCGAGACTTCTTCTTGTCTAGCCTTCACTTCGTTCGTCAACTCGGCGTTATCGGCCCGAAGCTTCTCAATCTCGGCATTCGCCACTTTCAAGCGATTCGCGGCATCAGTATCCACACCGGTCACGTTCACGTTCGTCTTCACTTTTTCTTCCGGCTCTTGTTTTGAACCGGTCTCTAGAAACGGGACCGATAACAACGGACGGTCCATCGCATAGTTCATGACGACAATCCCTCCAACGAGTAGAAAGATGGCCGGGACGAGAACGAGCGCGACCAATAGCTGTCTGCCTCGCTTCGTGTTGTCTTTTTCCATCGGTTTACTTCCCTTTCCCGTGATGAATCACTGCCAACTCATCGATGAAATGCTGTTCGATGAGCTTTGTCGCGGCCACTTCATCTTGACTGACTTTTTCATGCAACGTTACATATTTCTTTTCCTCGACGACTTTTCCGAGCAGACGTTCCTGCGACAAATGGTAGCGGTTACGCGCCTGCTGGACGACGAGTTGTTGTGTCTCGATTTGGCGTTTCAACCGTTCGCGTGTCTGTTCACGGTATTGCGACATGAGCAAATCAATGACGCCAGCTTGTTCGTCTTGACTCTTCATGAGCGACTCGTACGTCAACACGAGCCGATACAGCGTCTCCATCTCTGTCTCGAACCGCGCTTTATGTTGTCTCATCTCCGTCGCCGACTCTTCTTTCTCGTGTTCTGCGATCGGCATGATGCGCTCTAACAATAATCTGTTCATCGTTCACCTCGCACGATTTGGGCCAGGCGCTCTAACGATTCCTCGAGCGGGGCCTCTTCTTCGATGGATTGCTTTAAAAACGTCAACAAGTTCGGATACTGCTCGATGGCGGTATCGATGGCCGGGTTCGTCCCTTTTTTATAAGCACCTATATTGATTAAGTCTTCGGCATCCAAATACGTGGCCAGCCACCCCCGGAACGTCTGCGCGACCTCCCGATGCATCGGCGTGGCAATTTGGTTCATGACGCGGCTGATCGACTTCAAGACGTGTATCGCCGGGAACTGCCCACGGTTCGCGAGCGAGCGGTCCATGACGAAGTGTCCGTCTAAAATCCCGCGCACCGCATCCGCAATCGGCTCGTTCATATCGTCCCCGTCGACGAGGACGGTATAGAACGCCGTAATCGATCCTGTCACGGCGGTCCCGCTTCGTTCTAACAGTTGCGGCAACATCGCGAAGACGGAAGGCGTATACCCTTTAGACGTCGGTGGTTCCCCTGTTGCGAGTCCGATTTCCCGTTGCGCCATGGCGAACCGGGTCACCGAATCCATCATGAGGACGACTTCTTTGCCTTGGTCGCGGAAGTATTCGGCGATGGCTGTCGCCGTATAAGCTCCTTTCAACCGCACGAGCGGAGGTTGGTCGCTCGTCGCCACGATGACGACCGAGCGGGCCATCCCTTCTGGTCCGAGTTCTTTCTCGATGAACTCTTTCACTTCTCGGCCACGCTCTCCGATTAAGGCGATGACGTTGATGTCGGCCGATGATCGTTTGGCGATCATGCCGAGCAATGTTGACTTCCCGACGCCGGAACCTGCGAACAATCCGACCCGCTGTCCTTTCCCGACCGTCAAGAGACCGTCGATGACGCGAACGCCTGTCGAGAGGACGTCTAAAATGCGGGGCCGCTCAAGCGGGTTCGGCGGCTTACGAAGCACGTCGTAACGTGCGCCAGGCATTGCACCCTCACCGGACAAAGGACGGCCGAGACCGTCGAGCACTTGGCCAATCAACTCGTCGCCGACCGGCACTTGAAGCATCCGGCCTGTCCCTTTGACCATACATCCCGGTGCGATTTGGGTCGTTTCGCCGTAAGGCATGAGGAGGACGCGTGCCTCATTGAATCCGACAACTTCGGCTTCGACGTGTTGACCGGATGGTAGCTCGATCAAACAACGTTCTCCGATAAAAGCACTCGGTCCATTCGACTCGATCATCAGACCGACGACCCGACAGACGCGTCCGACTTTTCGGACGTACTCGTCATCGGGCGAGGACACAATCGACTCGAGCACGCGGTCAATAAGCGCCATCGGCCAGGACCTCCTCGATTTTGGAACGTACGCGATCAAAGCTATAGCTCAAATCGAGCTCATCCCCGTGATGCGGGGTCTCAATCCTTACGCTCGTCTCATCCAAGCCTGCATCCGCCCGGTATTTGATGCCCGGGCCGTCTGGGATGACCCAGTCCGCTTCAAAGCGTTGAATCGAGGCGAGTCGCGTTGGATGGACGTACACCGTCAATGATTCCGCATCGAGTTGACGGAGCAACTGTTCACGGACACGATCGGCGAACAACGCCTCATCGTTTCGGACGAGTTCTGTCGTCACGCGAGCGCTGACCTCGACGGCGAGGGCGACGAGCTGTTGCTCGGCGTCCCGCCATTTCGTGTCAAACAACTGCTCGAGTTCGACGCTGACCGTGTTTAAGCGGGTCGTCAATTCCTCATACTCGGCCTTGCCGTCCCGTCTTCCTTGGTCAAAGCCTGCGTCGTAGCCTTCTTGTCTAGCCGACACGAGCACTTCTTCCCGTAAGTCGGCGAGTTCTTGTTCCATCGCCGTGCGGCGCGCTTCGAGTGTGGCTGCTTGCTCGTCTAGTTGCGCACGCGTTTGGGCCAACCGCTCCCGCTCTTCATCCTGGTGTAGCATACTCACCGGCTCGAGGAACGGCTTTGAATCAATCCGTTGCGGCTCGAGTGGTGTCGCATAGTGGCGTTTGATTACGTTAGACAACGATGTCATCTCCTCCACCGCGGCTAATCACGATTTCTCCGACGTCTTCTAGGCGACGGATGATGCCGACGATACGGCTTTGTGCCTCTTCGACGTCACGCAACCGGACAGGCCCCATGAATTCCATGTCTTCTTTGAACGTTTCGACCATTCGTTGCGACATGTTTTTGAAGATGATCTGTTTGACTTCGTCGGACGAGACTTTGAGGGCGAGCAAGAGATCGTCGTTCGCCACTTCGCGGATAATCCGCTGAATCGCCCGTGAATCGAGTGTAACGATATCCTCGAAGACGAACATCCGTTTTTTGATTTCTTCGGCCAATTCCGGGTCTTCGATTTCAAGCGCATCGAGAATCGTGCGCTCGGTCGTACGGTCGACGCCGTTGAGCACTTCGACGACCGCCTCGATGCCACCAGACTGGGCATAATCTTGCATATCCGTTTGGGACAAGTTCTTCTCGAGAATCTGTTCAATCTCATGAATCACGTCCGGGTTGAGTCGGTCCATCGTCGCGATCCGCTTGGCGACTTCCGACTGAATCTCAGGCGGGAGCTCAGACAAAATTTGTCCTGACTTGACCGGTTCGAGATGCGCCAAAATCAAGGCGATCGTTTGCGGATGCTCGTTTTGGATAAAGTTCAACAGCTGTTTCGGGTCGGCCTTGCGGGCGAACTCGAACGGTCGGACTTGAAGCGTCGAGGTGAGGCGGTGGATGAGGGCCATCGCCTTCTCTTCTCCGACCGCTTTCTCGAGCACCGTTTTCGCGAATCCGATGCCCCCTTGCGTGATATAGCTCTGCGCCATGGCGAGCTCGTGGAACTCGCCCATGATGGCTTCTTTTTGTTCGGATGATACTTTTTTCAACGCCGAAATTTGTAGCGTCAATTGCTCCATCTCTTCTTCGGACAGATGCTTGTAGACGCTCGCTGCCACTTCAGGTCCAAGCGAGATCATGAGCATGGCCGCTTTTTCTCGGTTCGGTTGTTTGGCGTAATTCACAGTACTCACTCCTCAGACATCCATGTACGGAGAAGTTTGGCGAACTCTTCAGGGTTGCTCTCTGCCAATTTCTCCAACTGTTTCTTCTTGACGGCCCCTTCGCCCCGTTCTTCGAGGTCGAGGTCCGGCACTTCGTCTTCATATGGGACTTCCCACTCGTTCGACTCGGCGACTGGTTCGCGGTTGCGCTTGCGCATCGCGAAGAACAAGAGCGCGAGCAAGACGACGGCACCGGCTGCGGCGGCATACATCCACCATTGGGTCGGTTGTTCGACCACGGCCGCTTCTTCCGTTTCTGCGAACGGACGTGAGACGACGACGACTTTCTGTTCAAGTTCCGCCTCAGTGAGTGCCTCTCCGGTCTTGGCGAGTGACGTCCGGATAATCGAGTACATCATCGTCTCGAGGTCACCCTCGAGTTGAGGGTCGATTGTCGTCGCCCCGTTCGGTGGTTCGACGATCAATTGGACGCCGAGGTCACGAATCGAGTACGGTGCGTTCTGAATCTGTTTCGTGATTCGGTTGACTTCATAATTGATGATTTCATGATTCTTTTCGCTCTCTTCTTCCCCGGTGCCCGTGGCGGCCGGGAAATTGACCGTATCGTTCTCGGCCGTCCCGGCAGCAGTCGCTGCGCCGGTTCCGCCTGTATACGCTTCAGCAATCCGCTCGGCCGAAGTGACGATGCCTTCCATGCTGTCCTCATTGACAGGTGTCACGAGGTTTTGCTCTTCAGTCGCTTGCGTCGTGTCGATATCGGCTGTGACCGAGACGAGCACACTTCGTTCGCCGAGCAACACCGACAACATTTGTTGAATCTGTTGACGGACATCTTTCTCGACTTGGCGTTTCAAGACGAGCGGGTCGGTCGATGATCCACCGGCCGTCGTCGTCTGGTCTAAATCGTAATACGTGAAATATTGGTCCATGACCGATATGTTTTCAGGTTTCAAGTTCGGTACGCTCTTACTGATTAAATGATAGAGCCCTTTCACCGTCGCCGGCTCGAGATTCGTACCAGCTCCTAAATTTAAGACGATGGAGGCCGTCGGTTCACCTTGATCTTCGGCCAAGAAGACCGATTTCTCTGGAATCGAGATGATGACTTTCGCCTGGTTGATTCCTTCGATTTGCGTGATCAACCGTTCGAGCTCGGTCTGCATCGCGCTCCGTTCGATGACGGCCATCTCACGGTCCGTCGTTCCGAAGCCAGCGTTCTCGCTAAAGAAGCTATAATCGATTGCACCCGACTTCGGGATGCCTGCTGCCGCCAGACTGACTTTCAGTTGGTCGACTTGCTCACTCGGTACGTATACACTGACACCGTTCGAAGTCGCTTTAATCTCAGCCTTTACTCCGTCGGCCGTCAACTGTTCCGTCACCTCGCCCGCCTCTTGAGCGGACAGGTTCGTATAGAGCGGGGCCATGTTCGGGCGCGACAGCCAGACGGTCAAGAGCACCGCGACAAGAATCACGCCGACGATGACGAGACCCCAAATGATTTTTCGGTTCGTTTTCATCGTTTGAAGCGAACCGGTCAGTGAACCGAATCGTTCTTTTAACTTTTCATTCATCGCTACTCGTCATCCTCTACTTTAAACTTGCATTCGCATCATTTCTTGATAGGCCTCGACCGCTTTGTTCCGCACCTCTATGGCGAGTTGCATCGCAATCGATGACTCTTCGCTTTGAATCATGACTTGATGTAAATCGGCTTTCCCGACGGCGAGATCGGCTCGGGCCGAGCTCGTCGCTTGTTGGACGTCATTTAATGAGCGCATCGCCTCGTTCAAATACGTTCCGAACTGGGATGGCGTCTCTTTCACGGCCGGCGCGACTGTGGGTTGTGTGCCAATCAATTGAATGGGGTTAATCTGCATCCTCGATCACTCCTTATCCTTTACCAATTTCCATCGCTTTGACGAGCATCGCCTTCGTGGCGTTCATCGCGGCGATGTTCGCCTCGTACGACCGTGTCGCTCCCATCAAATCGACCATTTCTTTCAACAGGTCGACGTTTGGCATCTGGACATAGCCCCGGTCATCCGAATCAGGATGGCTCGGGTCATAGACGAGCTTGTACGGGCTCTCATCTTCCACAATCTGTGAGACTTCGACCCCGCCGCTGACAGCGGACAGCTGTTGGCGAAACGGTGCTTCCTGCATCACGGTCATCTTTCGCGTGTACGGTTGCCACTCCCCGTCGACTAACTTGCCGCGTGTCGTCTGGGCATTCGCGATGTTCGCGGACACCGTGTCCATCCGTAACCGTTGCGACGTCAGTGCCGTCGCCGAGATATGAAAACTATCAAACATGCCCATCGTCAACGCCCTCCTCTAATGACGGTTTTGAGTCCGCCGAGCCGGCGGTTCAACTGTTCCATCATCGCTTCGTATTGAAGCTGGTTCCGTGCCAACTCGCTCATCTCGTAATCGAGATCAACGTTATTGCCGTCACTTCGCATCGCGCCTCCGGCCCGGTCCGTGATCGTCGTCGCCGAGCGCTCACTCGGACGACCGCCTGCCAGCTTGAGACGCATCTCGTTGTTCAGCGTCTGTTCAAACACGGCCTGCTTCGCCCGGAAGTTCGGGGTATCGATATTCGATAGGTTATGGCTGATGACTTTTTGATTTACGACCGAATGATTGATCGCTTGCTTCATTAATTGATAGTCGCTACCGATCCAGTTCATGCGTTTCACTCGCTTTCACTAAAAGAATGCATGTATATACCTTATTTGGAAAATCCACTATTTCATTGAAACAAATCTGTAACAGTGTTGAAAGATATTTTTATTAAAACAGGTAAATGCTGTCTTCTGTTTTTGTCGAATTTACGACGAATTCTGAAAATAATTACTTTTGCACTAAAAAAAGTCGCTCCCATTACGTCGGGAGCGACTTTGTAAGTCTAAAGTCCTAATTCGAAAGACTTTCTAGTATTCGTCAGTTGAATCTAGTTTATTTCAATTCGATTTCAACTTTTGTAATTCGAACAAGAAGTTGTCATTCAGTATCTTAATATACGTTCCTTTCATACCGAGAGAACGTGACTCGATGACACCCGCACTTTCCAATTTACGGAGTGCGTTAACGATGACCGAACGAGTGATTCCCACACGGTCGGCAATTTTGGAAGCAACTAGTAAACCTTCGTTGCCACCAAGCTCTTCGAAGATGTGCTCGATCGCTTCAAGCTCAGAATACGAGAGCGAGTTGATCGCCATTTGGACGACCGCTTTTTTACGGGCTGACGCCTCCGCTTCGGCCGCTTTCTCACGAAGAATCTCCATCCCTACGACGGTCGCGCTATATTCGGCCAAGACGAGGTCATCTTCCGTGAACTCGTTGTTGAGCCGACCGAGCACGAGTGTACCGAGACGCTCGCCACCACCGATGATTGGAACGATCGTCGTCATCGAGTCGAGGAACAACTCACGGTTCTCGACCGGGAACGCCGTATACTCACTGTCGATGCCGATATTTTCCGTCGTCTCTTTGACGTTGAACAAGTTTGAGGCGTATGGCTCCGGGAATTGACGGTCGACCAAGAACGCCTTCATGCGTTCGTTCTCGATTTGTTGTTTGATGGCAAAGCCGAGCAAACGGCCCCGACGACTGACGATGAACGTGTTTGCTTCGAGTACTTCGCGCATCTTATCCGCCATTTCTTTAAAGTCTACGTGCGCGCTTGCCTCTTGTTGAAGCATCGTGTTCAATTGGCGTGTTTTGTCTAGTAAGTTCATAATTCTTATTTTCCTCCCTGTATGTGCATACAGAATCTTATAGTATAAATTGGCTAAGGTCTCGATCTTCCGCAATCGAGCCGACTTTCTCTTTCACATAGGCCGGTGTGATTTGAACATGCGTTTGCGGCATGTCGGCCGCCTCGAACGACAAGTCCTCGAGGACGCGCTCCATAATCGTATACAGACGGCGGGCCCCGATGTCATCCGTCTCTCGGTTGACGTGCGTCGCGATGCGCGCAATCTCTTCGATGGCTGGATGCGTGAACTCGACGCTAATCTCCTCCGACTCGAGGAGTGCCGTGTACTGCTTGATGAGCGCCTGGGACGGCTCCGTCAAAATCTTGACGAAGTCCTCTTCGGTCAGGCTGCTCAGTTCAACGCGAATCGGGAAACGTCCTTGGAGCTCAGGAATCAAGTCGGACGGCTTCGCCATATGGAATGCTCCGGCGGCGATAAAGAGCACGTGGTCCGTCTTGACCGGTCCATACTTCGTGACGACGGTCGATCCTTCGACGATTGGCAAGATGTCACGTTGGACTCCCTCTCGTGAGACACCGGCATGATCTTGCGACTTCGTTGCAATCTTGTCGATCTCATCGACGAAGATGATGCCCATCTGCTCACTACGGCGCACGGCCTCGTCATGAACTTCGTTCATATCGAGCAAACTCTCCGCTTCCTCGGCGACGATGAGCGGACGTGCTTCGCGGACCGGCAACTTGCGTTTCTTCCGTTTCTTCGGCACGATTTGACCGAGCATGTCCTGCAAGTTCGATAAACCTTCCATGCCTTGTCCTTGGAACAAGTCGACGGTCTGCTTTTCTTCGAGATTGACCTCGATTAATCGTTCTTCGAGTTCACCGAGCTCGAGCAAGCGACGCAACTGTGCGCGGTCGGACGACTGCGTGTTAGTCGGCTCTTCGGTCTTTTGAGCTTGGCCGCCGAACAACGCCTCGAACGGGTTCGATGCGGTCGGTTCGACTTTGGCCTTGCCTTGCAAAGCGTCAAGGATGCGTTCAGTCGCAGCGACTTCCGCTTGCTCTTTCACGCCTTCTTTCTTCTCTTCCTTCACGAGACGGACCGACGCCTCGACAAGGTCACGGACCATCGATTCGACATCGCGGCCGACGTAGCCGACTTCAGTGAATTTGGTAGCCTCGACTTTGACGAACGGCGCGCCAACGAGTTTGGCCAAGCGGCGTGCGATTTCCGTCTTCCCGACACCGGTCGGGCCGATCATCAAGATGTTCTTCGGTGTCACTTCATCACGCAGGTCGGCACTCAATTTTTGGCGACGATAACGGTTGCGGAGTGCGATCGCGACGGCGCGCTTGGCATCCTTTTGTCCGATGACGAAGCGGTCTAGTTCCGCTACGATTTGGCGTGGTGTCAGTTCACGTTTCATTCAGAATCGCCTCCGATCGTTTCTACGATGACTTGGTCGTTTGTATAGACGCACAACTCTCCGGCAATCTCGAGAGCGGCGCGGGCTATGTCTTCCGCTGATTTCTCAGGCGAATGGCGTACGAGGGCGCGCCCGGCAGCGAGCGCATAGTTCCCGCCCGAACCGATCGCTAAAATGCCATCATCCGGTTCGATCACTTCGCCGTTCCCAGACACGAGCAGTAGGTGCTCACGGTCCATGACGATCAAAAGCGCTTCGAGTTGACGGAGCATCTTATCCCCGCGCCACTCTTTAGCCAGCTCGACGGCCGCACGCGGCAAGTTCCCGTTGTACATCTCTAGCTTCGATTCAAACTTCTCGAAGAGCGTGAATGCGTCGGCCACGCTTCCGGCGAACCCGGCGACGACTTTACCGCCGTAGAGACGTCGTACTTTTTTGGCCTTGTTTTTCATGATGACGGCGTTTCCGAACGTGACTTGTCCATCCCCGCTCATGGCACCATGCCCGTTGTGGCGGACTGCGAAAATCGTGGTTGCGTGAAACATCTGATGACCTCCTACTTTCTCGGATGTGTGGCTTGATAGACCGCTCGCAAGCGCTCCGTCGAGACGTGAGTGTAACGACCCGTCGTCGAGAGTGACTCGTGACCGAGCAACTCTTGGACGGCACGGAGGTCAGCCCCGCGCTCGAGCAGGTCCGTCGCAAAACTATGACGGAGCGAGTGAGGCGTCAACGGCTTATGCAGGCCGCCTTGCTTCCTCAGACGCTTCATGACGTAGCGAATTTGGTCTGTTGTCACTCGATTCCCTTTTTGACTGAGGAATAATGCCGTTTCTTGGGGGGAAGCGCATGTTTGGCGCACGTCGAGGTAACGATCGAGCGCCGCGATGGCGAACTGTCCGATTGGGATGTAGCGTTCTTTCTTCCCTTTCCCGACGACATGCACGAAGGCGAGGTCGGCATCGTAGGACGACACGTCCATCCCGCACAACTCGGCGACGCGCATGCCCGTCCCGTACAACATCTCGACGATGGCGACGTCACGGGCCCGCAGGAACGGATCATCTTGTCCGTCCGCGGTCGCGATGAGCTGTTCGACTTCGCTAGGCACGGCGAACGTCGGCAGCGTCTTGCGCCGTTTCGGAGACGTTAGTCCGTGGAACAGAGGCTCGACACCCGTCTCACGTGCCACAAATTTCCCGAATTGCTTGAGGCACGATACTTTTTGGGCGACCGTCGTCGTGGCGCTGTCGGTCTCATAAAGGGCATATAAATAACGCCGCGCCGACTGCACATCATACGAATCTTGATGTGTCGATTGGCAATAAGCGGCGTACTGGTCGAGCGTCTGCTCGTAAGAGCGTTTCGTGTGAGGAGACAGCCGGCGTTCGACTTGGCAATAGCGCAAAAATGACTGTTGATCGTCACCGAATCCCATTCTCTCGCCCCCTCGTTTTCAACTTAAAAACGCATGTTCTCGTCAAATCGAAATTAGCATAGCATACCCCGTCAGAGGTGACAATAGATAGCCCCTCAATAATCTGAAAATTTTCAAAGTGTTGTACAAATTACACAATTGAAATTTAAATTCACAAAAAAGGAGCCAAAAAATGGCTCCTTTCCCTTAAATCTCTTTATATTGCTGAATCGTTTCAAGGGCACGGTTCGCGTAACGTTCGTACCGTTCTTGTTTCTTCATCTTCTGCGGTGCATCCTCGAGCGACGGCACGAGACCGAAGTTTGCGTTCATCGGTTGGAAGTGCTTGCCGTCCGTCGTCGTGATATAGTGCGCCATCGAACCGAGCATCGTCTCGCGTGGCAAGACGACGAGGTCTTCACCGGCAATCAGTTTCGCTGCGTTAATCCCAGCGAGAAGTCCTGACGCCGCCGATTCGACGTACCCTTCCACACCGGTCATCTGCCCGGCGAAGAACAACGTGTCGCGTGTCCGCGCCTGATACGTCGGTTTCAACAGGCTCGGTGAGTTGATGAACGTGTTCCGGTGCATGACACCGTAGCGCACGATTTCAGCGTTCTCGAGACCCGGGATGAGTTGAAGGATCCGTTTCTGTTCGCCCCATTTGAGATGGGTTTGAAAACCGACCAAGTTGAACAGCGTGCCGGCCGAGTTATCTTGCCGTAACTGCACGACCGCGTGCGGACGTTTGCCCGTCTTCGGGTCTTCGAGGCCGACCGGTTTCATCGGTCCGAACAAGAGCGTCTTCTTGCCGCGTTGGGCGAGAACTTCAAACGGCATGCAGCCTTCGAAGTAAATCTCTTTCTCGAACTCTTTGAGCGGGACGACCTCTGCTTTGACGAGCTCGTCGTAGAACAAGTCGAACTCTTCTTCCGTCATCGGACAGTTGAGGTACGCCGCCTCACCTTTGTCGTAACGTGATTTCAAGTAGACCTTGTCCCGGTCGATTGTCTCGCCGTCCAAAATCGGCGCCGCGGCGTCGTAGAAGTAAAGGTAATCTTCACCTGTGAACGCTTTGAGCGAAGCCGAGAGGTCCGGTGACGTGAGCGGACCGGTCGCCATGATGACGATCCCGTCCGGAATCGCCGTGATCTCTTCGTTGTGCACGGTCACGTTCGGATGGTTCTTCAACGTGTCCGTCACGAATCCGGCGAAGTCATGACGGTCGACGGCGAGAGCGCCGCCGGCCGGTACACTTGCCGTGTCGGCCGCTTTCAAGATGAGCGAGTCGAGCGTGCGCATCTCTTCTTTCAAGACGCCGACCGCGTTTTGTAGCCCGTTCGCTCGAAGCGAGTTCGAGCAGACCAGTTCAGCGAATTGGTCCGTATGGTGTGCCGGTGTTTTTCGGACCGGTCTCATTTCATACAAATCGACTTGAATTCCGCGTTTCGCGAGTTGCCAAGCCGCCTCGGAGCCGGCGAGGCCCGCTCCGATCACAGTTACACGTTGCTGCAAAGTTAATCCTCCTCTAACTGATGTACCTCGGCATGGGTACAGTTCGTACATTGATATTTCACACCGTCTTTAATTTTTTTCTCGACCATCATCTTACCACATTCCGGACACGGTTTCGCGACCGGCTTGTCCCATGAGACGAACTCACAGTCTGGATAGTTCGAGCAACCGTAGAACAGACGACCCTTCTTACTGCGTCGTTCGACGACTTGTCCGTCTTTGCAGCTCGGACATGGGACGCCAATTTCGACTTGTACCGGTTTCGTGTTCGTACAGTTCGGGAAGTTCGAGCATGCCATGAATTTCCCGTAACGGCCCATCTTGATGACCATCGGCGAACCGCACACTTCGCAGTCGATGCCGGCCGGTTCATCTTTCACTTCGATTTTCTCAATCTCTGACTCGGCTCGTTTCAGACGTTTCTCGAAACTGCGATAGATTGGAGCGACGACTTCCGTCCATTCGACTTCCTCGTTCTCAATCGAGTCGAGGAGCGTCTCCATGTCGGCCGTGAACTGGACGGTGATAAAGTCGTTGAAGTACTCATCGATCATCTCGATGACGAGTTCGCCAAGTTCTGTCGGGACGAACTTCTTCTCTTCAAGGACGACATATCCGCGTTTTTGAATCGTATCGAGCGTCGGTGCATACGTCGACGGACGACCGATTCCGAGTTCTTCCATCGCCCGAACGAGACGCGCCTCACTGTAACGTGGCGGCGGCTGTGTGAAGTGCTGCTTCGGTTCGATTGACTCGAACTTGACGAGGTCATCCACTTCGAGCGGTGGGAGCAACCCTTCTTTCTCCGGGTTCGTGTCTTCGATATCTTCATCTTTCGATTCGATATACACTTTCATGAAACCAGGGAATTTGACGGTCGACCCGTTGGCACGGAAAATCATGCCGTTCGACTCGACGTCGATTTTCACCGTGTCGAGGATGGCCGGCGCCATTTGGCTCGCGACGAGGCGCTCCCAAATCAACTTGTACAAGCGGAGCTGGTCACGCGACAAGTACGCTTTCACCGAGGCCGGGTCGCGTAACGCCGAAGTCGGACGAATCGCTTCGTGTGCGTCCTGGGCGTTCGCGGCTTTCTTCTCTTTTTGCTTCTGCAACGCGACGTACTCTTCTCCGAATGTGGATTCGATATACTCTTTCGCTTCCGCTTTCGCCAAATCTGAGATACGCGTCGAGTCGGTACGCATATACGTGATCAAACCGACGGTGCCTTCTTTCTTCCCGAGGTCGATCCCTTCGTATAGCTGTTGCGCGAGCATCATCGTCTTCTTGGCACGGAAGTTCAATTTACGAGCCGCATCTTGCTGTAGCGAGCTCGTCGTGAACGGGAGCGACGCGTTGCGCTTCCGCTCTTTCTTCGTGACGTCGATGACTTTGAATGAGTCGTCAATCGCTTTGAGCACCGCGTCGGCATCTGCCTCGCTCTTGAGCTCCATTTTTTTCCCGTCTTTACCATAAAACGAAGTCTCGAACGATTCGCCTTCATGGTTGAGGGTGAGTTTGATGGTCCAATACTCTTCTGGGTCGAAGGCATTGATCTCCCGCTCCCGGTCGATAATCATTTTAACGGCCACGGATTGAACGCGTCCGGCCGATAATCCTTTTTTGACTTTCTTCCATAGTAATGGGCTCATCCCGTATCCGACGAGACGGTCCAAAATTCGACGCGCCTGCTGGGCGTCGACGAGATCATGGTTGATTTTACGCGGGTGTTTGAACGACTCTTTAATCGCATCTTTCGTGATCTCGTTAAAGACGACGCGACATTCCGTCGTTTCGTCGACACCGAGGGCACGTGCTAAATGCCAAGCAATCGCTTCCCCTTCGCGATCCGGGTCAGCCGCGAGAAAGATTTTCGTCGCTTTTTTGGCTGCCGTCTTCAATTCTTTCAAAACTGGGCCTTTGCCACGGATCGTGATGTACTTCGGTTCGAAGTCATGTTCCACGTCGACACCGAGTTGACTCTTCGGTAAATCGATGACGTGACCCATAGATGCCTTGACCGTGTAATTCGATCCTAAATAACGTTTAATTGTTTTCGCTTTCGCGGGTGATTCGACGATCACCAAGTATTTTGCCATACATCTGCTCCCCTTTTAGAGGTCATTTAAATCCCTACCATAATATTCATGTTGTCGATGGTTTGTCAACGTCCAATCCTTGAACATGTTAGAATTTGATCGGCAGTCGTCAATGGAATCGCCCCGTCTTCAATCAATTGATTCGGACCAGCCGCGAGCGGATCGAGCGGGCTTCCAGGCACCGCGAATACCGTCTTTCCTTGCTCGAGGGCATGTCCGACCGTGTTCATCGTCCCGCTCTTTTGACGAGCCTGGATGACGACGAGACGATCGGCAAGTCCGCTGACGAGACGATTTCGTTCTAAAAATTGAAATTTTTTGACAGGTGTTTCCGGTGTGTATTCCGTGAGGAGTAACCCGTGTCGCGAAATCCGCTCGAACAAGGGCGAATGGACCTGTGGATACAAGTGCGAAAAGCCCGCTCCGAGGATGGCGATGGTCGGCCGGTCATGATCGAGCGACAGCTCATGGACGAGACCGTCGATGCCGAGCGCCCCACCCGAGACGGAGACAGTTTCTTCTATTAAAGGACGGAAATGTTCGACGAGTCGTCGGCTGATACGATTCAATTCACGGCTTCCGACCAATGCGGTCGTTTGTTGATGTAGTACCTCTAAATCACCTCGATAAAACAAACAATATGGCGGATTCGGAATATGGAGCAGCGCGGACGGGAACAATTCATCCTCCCACGTCAAAAAACGGTCGTACGTGACCGTGGAACGAAGCGCCCGTTCTGCTTTGCTTCGGACGCTCGGATGGAACTGCTGCATGTTCATATGCGCGTGCGACAAGTAATGATGGACGAACTCGACCGGCAACCGTTCGGCTGCGAATCGAGCGATTGTTTGATTCATCACAATCTCCTCTAAAAAAATGAGGGATGCCGCGCATCCCTCATTCCGAATGGTTTACGTTGTCGGTTGACCCGTCACGCAAGCTTCATACAAACCTTGTTGTTTCAACACCCGGATGAGCGTCTCTCCGATGACGGCAGGCGTCTCGGCGACTTCAATCCCGTTGGCGTTCAACGTCTTGATTTTCTCAGCAGCTGTACCTTTTCCGCCTGAGATGATGGCGCCGGCATGGCCCATCCGCTTGCCTTCAGGGGCTGTTTGTCCACCGATGAAACCGATGACCGGTTTCGTCATGTTCGCTTTCACCCATTCAGCAGCTTCTTCTTCAGCCGTTCCACCGATTTCACCGATCATGATGACCGCTTTCGTGTCCTCGTCTTCATTGAACGCTTGGAGCGTGTCGATGAAGTTCGTTCCGTTGACCGGGTCTCCACCGATCCCGACAGCTGTCGATTGTCCGATTCCGGCAGTCGTCAACTGATGGACCGCTTCGTATGTGAGCGTCCCTGAGCGCGAGACGATGCCGACGTGGCCTTTCGTGTGGATATAGCCTGGCATGATGCCAAGTTTCGCTTCCCCTGGCGTGATGATCCCCGGGCAGTTCGGTCCGATGAGACGGGCCGGTTTGTCCTCGAGGTAACGCTTCACTTGAATCATGTCGATGACCGGGATACCTTCTGTGATACAGATGATCAACTCGATGCCGCTATCGGCCGCTTCCATAATCGAATCGGCTGCGAACGCAGGTGGCACGTAGATGATTGACGCGTTCGCGCCAGTCGCTTCGACTGCCTCGGATACGGTGTTGAAGACCGGTACGCCGTCAAGGACGGTCGTGCCACCTTTACCAGGTGTCACCCCTCCGACCAATTTCGTGTTATATGCCAGCATCTGTTCGCCGTGGAACAGACCTTGTTTCCCCGTGATCCCTTGAATGATTACTTTTGTATCTTGATTCGCCCAAATACTCATGTCGTTTCCCCCTTATCGAACGAGTGCCGCGATTTTTTCTGCACCGTCAGCCATCGAGCTCGCCGAAGTGATCGCAAGTCCAGATTCATCGAGAATGCGTCGTCCCGCATCCACGTTCGTGCCTTCTAACCGGACGACGAGTGGCAAATCGAGACCGATTTCTTTCGTCGCCGCGACGATACCTTCAGCAATGATGTCACACTTCATGATGCCACCAAAGATGTTAACGAAGATTCCTTTGACTTGGTCGTCTGACAAAATCAATTTGAACGCTTCCGTTACTTTTTCTTTCGTTGCACCGCCGCCTACATCGAGGAAGTTAGCGGGTTCGGCGCCGTAATGCTTGATGATATCCATCGTCGCCATGGCCAAGCCAGCCCCGTTAACGAGGCAACCGATGTTGCCGTCGAGCGCGATATAGCTAAGGTCGTGTTTTGACGCCTCGACTTCACGCGGATCTTCTTCTGTCGTGTCGCGAAGGTCGACGATGTCTTTATGACGATAAAGCGCGTTGCTGTCGAAGTTGAGCTTCGCATCGAGTGCGATGACGTTGCCGTCTTTCGTCGTGACGAGCGGGTTGATTTCCGCGATCGTGCAATCTGTCTCGACGTACACTTTATACAATTTCATGACCATGTCGCTGAATTTGTTGACGAGTTTGGTCGGCACTTCCATCTTGAACGCGAGACGGCGTGCTTGGAACGAACGGAGTCCGACGACTGGGTCGACGACTTCTTTATGAATCTTTTCAGGTGTATGTTCAGCGACTTCCTCGATGTCCATACCGCCTTCTGATGAACCCATGATGACAATTCGGCCGATCGAACGGTCAAGCACAAGTCCTAAGTAAAATTCTTGGTCAATGGCAGAGCCTTCTTCAATGTAAAGGCGTTGCACGACTTTTCCTTCTGGTCCAGTCTGATGCGTGACGAGCGTCTTGCCGAGAATCTCTGACGCGTACTGTTTGACTTCTTCATCTGACTTCGCAAGTTTGACACCGCCGGCTTTACCGCGGCCTCCTGCGTGAATCTGAGCTTTGACAACTTTTAGTTCACCGTCTAGCTTGGCGGCGGCTGAGACTGCTTCTTCAACCGTGAACGCTGGATAGCCCGTAGGTACGGCCACTCCAAACGCCCGAAGCAATTCTTTCGCCTGATACTCATGGATATTCATTTCGTTTCCCCCTTAGTCCCCTTTAATATCGGCACGTCTATTGTAACGAAAAACTGAAAGCGCTGTCTATCGTTCTTGCTTTAAGTTTTCATCTTTTTTTCACATCTACCCCTAGACATCCTCGATTTTTCCTTGTTCCATCTGATAAAGAAACACGAAAAGCTCGGCGATGACCTGGTACAGGTCGTCTGGAATCTGCTCTTCAATCTGTAGCGCGGACAAGAGTGACAGTAAGGCCGGGTCCTCATGAATCGGCACACCGTTCGCTTGCGCGAGCGCGAGCATGCGCTCGGCGACGAGTCCGCCCCCTTTGGCGACGACGCGCGGTGACTCCATCGATTGCTCATAGGACAAGGCGATGGCTTGTTTGCGATCGGTCATACGCGTTGGTCCACCTTTCCGAGTGGGGCGAACGTGTCCGGCACCGTTTCACGCTTTGCTTCGAACGAGAAGCGGGACAGCTCATAGCCGCTCGCTTCGAGTGCCCGACCGAGCAACGGCTCGTAGGCGTTGACGAACGGACTCAAGTCATGTTGCTCGTTGAACACTTTAACCGACACGTGCCGCTTCTGGACGAGCAAATCGATGCCCGTCTCTCCATACTTCGGGGTCTCGAGGAATAGAACGATACGGGCGTGGTCGGAGTCGATGACCTCGCCTTTCGGCGCCTCGAGACGGAACCGCACTTGTTCAAACGGCCCTAAATGCGGTATGTGAAATGCTTGAACGACGAACGGCGGGGTCTGCACGGCGTTGAACGTCTCCTGGGCCCGGACGAACTGTTCGAACTTCGGGTCGCCTTTCGCTTTGAACAGCTCGCCAACGAGTTGCTTCACGTCAGCACCGGCCCCGCTCTCGAGCAGCTGCCGGCCTTGCGCCTGGAGCGGCTCGGGCGTAGCGAGTGGTTGGCGAGCCAGGCGCCCGAGCTCGCTGCCGAGCTGGGCGAGCGGTGACCGTTGGGCCTGCTGCGCCTCGATTTGTTGCGGCACGACCTTCAAGACGAGTTTCGGTTCGAGCTCGGTGACGACCATCTTGTACGTCACGTTCTCTTTGACGTCGGCGTTCACCCCGACCCGGAACATGCCTTGCGGCAGCTGCATGACCGCCTCGCCTCCCGGCAACAGTTGGAGCACCCGGCCGACGACTGTATTGCCGACGAGCAGTTGCCGTGAATTTTGTTCGGTGACCTTGAACGGCAGGACGCCTTGGTGATCGATGCGCATCGTTTCCCCTCCTACATCTGTTTAATCGGTGCGAACGACTTCCGGTGAATCGGTGTGATGCCGTGTTCCGCGAGGCCGGTCAAATGGTCTTTCGTGCCATAACCCGCATTCCGTTCGAACCCGTACCCGGGATAGAGAATAGCGTAATCCTCCATCATGTTGTCGCGAACGACTTTGGCGACGACGCTCGCTGCCGCAATCGAGACACTCCGGGCATCCCCTTTGATGAGCGACTGCTGCGGGATGTCGAGGTCGAGGCGCATCGCGTCAATCAACAGCGCATCGACCGTTCCGAGCTGCCGGACCGCTTCCACCATCGCCAGTTTCGTCGCCTCATAAATATTGACCTGGTCGATCACGTCAGCGTCGACGATGCCGACACCGACCGATGCCTCGTCCATGAGGATGCGGTATGCCAGTTCCCGCGCCCGTTTCGACATCTTTTTCGAATCGTTCAGGCCGGGATGATAAAACCCTTCCGGCAAGATGACGGCCGCCGCGACGACTGGTCCCGCGAGCGGCCCTCGACCGACCTCGTCGACGCCGCCGATGAGACGGAACCCTTGGGCCTTCCAAGCGTCTTCGAACGCCTGACGGGCCGTATAGTCGGCACGGAGGGCATGTTCTTGTGCGAACTGCCGCTCCCGTTGCCGGATGAGCGTCTGGACGCCTGTCCGCGGGTCGTCTTTCAACTCGGCCCGTACCTGCTCCCACTCTTCATATCGGACCGTCTGTAGCCGTTGTTTAATCGCTTGAATCGTCATTCCGTTCCTCCTATTCAAAAAAGCCCTGTTTGCACAGGACTTCACGCCATGTCATGGTCGGCCGGCGTCTCGAGGGAGACGCGTCCGATTTTCTCATGACGCAGTTCGTTCAATAGTAATTCGCTCGCTTTCTCGAAATCGACGTAACCACCGCTGACGAGTCCACGTTTCTTCCCGATCAATTCGAGCAGTTCGACGGCATCTTCCGGCAGTTGATCGATTTTGAATCGCTCTTTCAACTGGTCCGGATAGCGGGCCGATAGCTCGCGGGCCGTATAGAGCGCGATATCATCAAGGTTCAAGATATCATCTTTGATGGCACCGGTCGCCGCCAAGCGATAGCCGACCATCTGATCCTCGAACTTCGGCCAAAGAATCCCTGGCGTATCGAGCAATTCCATCTCGCCGCCTTTCATCTTGATCCATTGCTGACGCTTCGTGACACCCGGACGGTCGCCGGTGACAGCGATGTTACGTCCGGCGAGACGGTTGATGAGCGTCGACTTGCCGACGTTCGGGATGCCGATGATGAGCGCGCGGATCGGGCCGGGATTCCGGCCTTTCTCACGCATGCGGTCATGCTTCTCTTGCATGAGCTTCTCGGCGCCCGACATGAGCTGTTTCAAGCCTTTGCTATGTTTCGCGTCGACGGCGACGACCTCGATGTCATCGCGCTTCAAGGCGCGGAGCCAGGCGTCAGTGACGACCGGATCGGCCATATCGGCTTTATTCAAGACGATGAGACGCGGTTTGCCTTCCGTGATCTCATCGACCATCGGGTTACGGCTCGATTGTGGAACACGTGCATCGACGAGTTCGATGACGACATCGATGAGCTTTAACTTTTCTGTTACTTGTCTTCGTGCCTTGGCCATGTGGCCAGGGAACCATTGAATTGCCAAACAAACACCACCTTATTCTTGTACGGTCCCGAAATCACCGAGCGGCCAGAACACGAAGTTCGTTTTGCCGACGACGTCCTCTTTCGGGACAAAGCCGATTTCACGGCTGTCTTTCGAGTTTTGACGATTGTCACCCATGACGAAGTACGAGCCTTCAGGTACGACCGTCTCGCCCGTCACTTGTTCGAGCGTAAAGTTTTCGGTAAGAGGAAAGCCGTTCATCTGTGCCTGGAAATCCTCTAAATACGGTTCTTCGACCGCCTCATCGTTCAAATAAAGCGTGTCGTCCCGATATTCGAGCGTGTCGCCAGGAATAGCGATGACGCGTTTGATATAGTCTTTCGATTCCGTCGCGTGGAAGACGATAATATCGCCCCGGTCGAGCTCACCGACGTAGTTCGAGATTTTGCTGACGATCATGCGATCGGCATTTTGGAGCGTCGGCATCATCGACTCTCCTTCGACGATAACAGGTACAAAGATGAACGTCCGGATCACGAACGCGATGACGAGCGCAACGACGATCGCCTTAAGCCAACTGAACACTTCTTTCAACTTGCCTCACTCCTCTGTCCGTTTGAACTTATTGTACTAGAAAAAAAGAAGCTTGTCGCAAGCGACAAGCTTAATCCCCATCTTAACGACGGATTTCTTTAATACGTGCTGCTTTACCGCGAAGGTTGCGGAGGTAGTAGAGTTTCGCACGACGGACTTTACCGTAACGAACGACTTCGATTTGCGCGACACGTGGTGAGTGAAGCGGGAATGCACGCTCAACACCTACGCCGTAAGAAATCTTACGAACTGTGAATGTTTCGCCGATGCCGCCACCCTTACGCTTGATGACTACGCCTTCGAAGATCTGGATACGCTCGCGCGTTCCCTCTACGACTTTAACGTGGACACGTACTGTGTCACCAGGACGGAAAGCAGGTACGTCTGATTTGAATTGTTCTTCTGTGATTTCACGGAACAGTTTTTGTGTGTTCATGAATAGTTCTCCTTTTTCTTCAATGTTCATATCTTCATCTGCCCAAGCATCCAACAGCGGAACATCGGTAATTGGTGGGGTTAACCCACATGCTCAAACATAGCACAATTCGGTCAATCGCGCAACGATTCAATGAATTTTTTATCTGCCTTCGACAGTTCGATGCGCTCGAGCAGGTCCGGTCGCCGGCGATACGTGCGCAGGAGCGACTGCTCTCGGCGCCACGCTTCGATTTTGGCGTGATTGCCCGACAAGAGGACGTCAGGCACCTTCAGACCACGGAACTCCGCGGGGCGTGTATAGTGCGGATATTCGAGTAGCCCTGTCGAGAACGAGTCATCTTCATGGCTCGCCTGATCGCCGAGTACTTCCGGGATGAGACGGACCGTCGCATCGATCATGACCATCGCGGCGAGCTCACCGCCGGTCATGACGAAGTCACCGATTGACACTTCGTCCGTCGCGAGCTCATCATGAATCCGTTGGTCGAACCCTTCATAATGGCCGCATAAAAAGATCAAGTGTTCCTCGGACGCCCATGCTTCCGCCATCTGTTGGTCGAAACGGCGTCCGGTCGGCGTCGTGACGATGACGCGGGGACGCTTCTTGTCGATGGCGTCGAAGGCGTCAAAGATCGGCTGCGGGGTGAGCAACATGCCCGCCCCGCCTCCGTACGGGTAGTCGTCGACCTTATGGTGTTTGTTCGTCGAGAAGTCACGGAAGTTCGTGAACGCCATCTCGACTTGTCCGAGGGCACGGGCCCGTCCGACGATTGAATGATCGAGCGGGGCGAACATCTCGGGGAATAACGTTAAAACATCAATCTTCATCGTCAATCATTCCCGGAATCGGGGTGATGACGACACGTTTCGCCTCGACATCGATGTCGCTCACGACCGATTCGATGTACGGGATGAGGGCGTCCGACTTGCCAGGGCGTTTGATGACCCAGACGTCGTTGGCACCAGTCTCGAAGATATCGTCGACGACACCGATGACCTCACCGTCGACGACGGCCTCGCAACCGATAATCTCATGATAGTAAAACTCATGCTCCGGTAACTCGTGAACGTGCTCGACGTGAACGTATAGTTTCATCCCTTTATACTTCTCGACGAGATTGATATTCTCAAGCCCTTTGAACGTCACGAGATGGAACTGCTTATGCGGACGATACGTCGTCACCTCGAACGGGAGCTTCTTGCCATCGACGTCCAAATAGAGCGTCTCGCCTTTCTTGAAGCGTTCGGCCGGGAAATCGGTCGCGGCGAGCAACTTCAGTTCCCCTTTCAAGCCGTGGGTATTGGCGATCTTACCTACGTGTAACCATTCCATTGTTATGCCTCCTCAAAAAAATGGGCCGACCTCATAAAAGGTCGGCCACATCCTTACTTCGCGTTTTTCGCGTTGTGGAATTTCTCCATGATCCCTGCTTTAGAGAACAAGTTACGTACTGTGTCAGATGGCTTCGCGCCGTCTGCCAACCATTTGAGAGCGAGTTCTTCGTTGATGCGAACTTCTGCTTCTGGTTTTGCAACCGGGTTGTAGTGACCGAGTTGCTCGATGAAACGGCCATCACGTGGTGAACGTGAATCAGCTACAACGATCCGGTAGAAAGGTGATTTGTTTGCGCCCATGCGCTTGAGACGAATTTTAACTGCCATGGTAATATACCTCCATCATGTGTTTAAGAATTGACAACTTTAATAGTATACTGTTTTTTTGCCCGACTGACAAAAGTTTTCTTAGAAGAACGGAAGGCCGAGACCTTTTTTCTTCCCTTTCATTTGTCCTGACATCTGCTTCATGAGCTTCTTCATGTCATCGAACTGTTTGATGAGACGGTTCACTTCCTGGATGGAACGACCGCTCCCTTTTGCGATTCGCTTGCGACGACTCGCGTTGAGCACTTCAGGATTGGAGCGCTCATGCTTTGTCATCGAGCGAATGATCGCCTCGACATGATCGAGTTGCTTCTCGTCGATTTGGACGTTCTTCAACCCTTTCATCTTACCTGCACCAGGTAACATCGAGAGCAATTCATCAATTGGGCCCATGTTTTTCACTTGACCCAACTGCTCGATAAAATCATCGAACGTGAACGATGCATCGCGAATTTTGCTTTCAAGCTCCTTCGCAGCATCTTGGTCCATCTGTGACTCGGCTTTTTCAATGAGTGTGAGCACGTCCCCCATCCCAAGAATCCGTGACGCCATGCGTTCCGGGTGGAATGGTTCGAGGGCATCCAACTTTTCACCGAGACCGACGAACTTAATCGGCGCTCCCGTGACTGCCTTGATTGAAAGGGCTGCCCCACCACGTGTATCACCGTCGAGCTTTGTGAGCACGACGCCGGTGATTCCGAGTTTCTCATTGAAGCTGTCGGCCACATTGACCGCATCTTGACCCGTCATCGCATCGACGACGAGGAAGATTTCATTTGGTTTGGCAATCGTCTTCACGTTTTCGAGTTCGCCCATGAGCGTCTCGTCGATGTGAAGGCGACCGGCCGTATCGATCAACACGAAATCGTGATGATTGGTTTTGGCGTACTCGAGCGCTTTTGTGACGATTTCTTCCGGCTTCACTTGGTCGCCAAGTGAGAACACCGGTAAATCGAGTTGCTTGCCGAGTGTCTCGAGCTGTTTGATGGCCGCGGGCCGATAAATATCCGCCGCGACGAGAAGTGGACTCCGGTTATGCTTTTTGCGAATCAAGTTCGCGAGCTTTCCGGTCGTCGTCGTTTTCCCCGCACCTTGTAACCCGACCATCATGACGACTGTCGGTGGTTTTGGGTTAAATGTGATCGGGACGACGTCGCTCCCCATCAAAGTCGTTAGCTCTTCATGAACGATTTTGACAACTTGTTGGCCCGGTGTCAACGATTTCATGACGTCTTGGCCGATGGCCCGTTCTTTCACGTCGTTGACGAACTGTTTGACCACTTTGAAGTTGACATCGGCTTCAAGGAGAGCGAGACGAACTTCTCTCATCATCTCTTTGACATCTGCTTCGGAAATTTTACCTTTCCCCCGCATTTTCGCCAGTGTCGATTGCAACCGTTCGGATAATCCTTCAAATGCCATGCTTCAGCCCCCTACTCTAAATTCTCAAGCGCCGAAATCGTTTCCGTCAAATCGGGCGAGTGCTCGACTTGACGTTTGAGCGTTTGAAGCAGTCGTTGCCGCTGTTCGAATTTCTCGAACAAGGCCAACTTCTCCTCATACTGCTCAAGCATCGCTTCGGTACGCTTTATGTTATCGTAGACCGCTTGACGGCTGACTTCAAACTCTTCCGCAATCTCTCCGAGCGAGTAGTCATCTAGGTAATAAAGAGACATATAGTTGCGCTGTTTCGGTGTGAGAAGCGCTTGATAAAAATCGAACAGATAGTTCATTCGATTCGTCTTTTCGAGCGACATGACCTCCACCTCCACATGTTAAGTGAAATCCCTTTACAACTACCAATAGTACAGCCGTCCCCACCTCTTGTCAAGTTTTTTTCTTAACAGTGAAAGTTAGGCGAGGTCATCGTTTGTCTGTTGTTTTTCTTCGAAGATGTCCCCGAATAATCCGTACACGAACTGTTCCGGGTCGAACGCCTGTAAATCATCAACTTTCTCACCGAGACCGACATATTTGACCGGGATATCGAGCTCGTTTCGAATCGCGAGCACGATCCCCCCTTTAGCCGTCCCGTCGAGCTTCGTGAGGACGATCCCGCTCACGTTCGTCGCTTCTTTGAACGCTTTCGCTTGAACCATCGCGTTTTGTCCCGTTGTGGCATCTAACGCGAGCAATACCTCGTGCGGCCCGTTCGGTACTTCACGTTCGATGACGCGCTTCACTTTCTCGAGCTCTTTCATCAAGTTGACCTTGTTTTGCAAACGTCCGGCCGTGTCACAGATCAAGACGTCGACGCCGCGTGATTTCGCTGCCTGCACAGCGTCGAACACGACCGCGGCCGGGTCCGATCCTTCGGCTTGACGGATGACCGGGACTCCGACGCGTTCGCCCCAGACTTGGAGCTGATCGATGGCACCGGCCCGGAACGTGTCGCCTGCCGCGAGCATGACCGAACGCCCTTCCGACTTCAATTGATGGGCGAGTTTGCCGATCGTCGTCGTTTTGCCGACACCATTGACGCCGACGAACAAGATGACCGTCAATCCGTCCTGCATGTTCAACTCACGATCTGCCTCGTCTTCTTGGAGACGGTTCGCCACGACTTCGACGAGGGCGTCACGGACAGCGACCGGGTCTTTCAAATTGCGACGTTTCACTTCTTCTTTCAAATCTTCGACGAGGTCCATCGTCGTCGTCACGCCGACATCCGCTTGGATGAGCAAATCCTCGAGTTCATCGAAGAAATCCTCATCGACTTCGCGGAACCGATAGACGAGGTCGTTGACGGCACTGGCAAATCCGTCTCGTGTCTTCGTCAATCCGTCGGTAAACTTTTGCGACACCTCTTGTGTCGAGGTCGTCAATTTATCTTTTAACTTCTTAAAAAAACTCAACTTAATTCCTCCATCTCTTGTTCCGTCTCGACGACGCGCTTCGCTTCGGATAGTTCGACCGAAAGCACCTCGGAGACACCGTTTTGTTGCATCGTCACGCCGTAGAGCGTGTCCGCCGCCTCCATCGTCCCTTTACGGTGGGTGATGATGACGAATTGTGTATCGATTGAGAGCGTCCGGATATATTCCCCGAACCGATGGACGTTCGCCTCGTCGAGAGCCGCCTCGACTTCATCGAGCACACAGAACGGGACGGGTCTCGTTTTCAGGATGGCGAACAGAAGCGCGATCGCCGTCAAGGCCCGCTCTCCGCCTGATAACAGACTGAGCGTCTGCAACTTCTTCCCGGGCGGTTTGGCGACGATCTCGATGCCCGTGTTGAGCAGGTCGGACTCGTCGACGAGTTTCAAATCGGCCTCCCCCCCGCCGAACAACTCGTTGAACGTCTGTTTAAAGTGACCACGAACGAGCGTGTACGTCTCTTTGAACAAGCGCGTCACTTCACGGTCCATCTCGGTGATGATGTCGTATAAATCCTCTTTGGCGCTGACGAGGTCGTCCCGTTGCTCGGACAAGAACATGAAGCGTTCATTGACGAGGTCGAACTCCTCGATCGCGTTCAAGTTGACCGGTCCGATTTCTTCGATTTGACGAACGAGCAGTTTGAACTCTTCTTTCGCCTCATCGAGCGGAATCGTGAGGGTCGGAAGCAAATCGAGGACGAGCCCTCGTTCCTCGAGTGCGTCGAGTTTCCACTTCCGCTTCAACTCGAGCTCGTTCGCCTCGGTCTCGAGCTTGCGGACATCCGCCTCGACCCGACGACGCACGTCCGACGCCTGTTGTTCACGCTGTCTGAGGATGCGATACGACTCTTCTTCGGCGTGAAGCTGTTTCGTATGCAACGCCATCCGCTCTTTCAATCCGTCCATCTGTTTGACCGCCTCGACGTGCTCGAGCTCGAGCTCGGCAGACGAGACGACCCGGCCGCTTGCCACATGTTCGAGCTCACGCTCGATCTGCCCGAGGCGGGACGTCTGTTTAGCGACCTCGGCCTCGAGCCGCTCGACTTCTGCGCGGACGCGGTCGAGGTCGAGCATATTGCGTTGACGATCGAGTTCATTTTGACGAATGGCTGCCTGAAGTTGCCCCGTCGTCTCGGCGCCTTTGGCTTGCTCGCCGCGGAGCGCCTCGAGTTCGGTCCGAATCGAGGCTTGCAATGCATCCGTCGCCTCAAGTTCTTCGGCGAGCCTTGTCAACTCATTCGTGGCGGATGTGATTGTTTGGGCGTAACGCGCCATCTCATGGTCGAACAGTTCGAGTTGCGCTTTGGCGTCTTGCGACACCCGTTCCAAGTTTCTAAACGCCTGTTCCGTCGAACGGAGCGTCTCTTCGGCCTCGCGCTTCTTGAGCCTGAGCGTCTGGAGCGACGCACGCAGTCGGGACATCTCATCGGTGTACGTCGACACCCGCAACTGTTGCTCGTGAAGCATGGCCAACCCTTGCGTCAATCCTTGCTTCAAATCATCGAGTTCACGGGACTGGGTGAACAAGGCGACACCTTGCTTCCGGCTACCCCCGGTCATCGACCCACCAACGTTGACGATATCCCCTTCGAGCGTGACGATGCGATAGCGATACCCCGTCGTCTTGGCGATCCGGTTGGCCACCTCGAGGGAATTGGCCACGATCACGGCGCCGAGGAGCGACCGTTTCAATTTCTCGTAGGCCGGGTCCGTCTCGACGAGGTCGGCGGCGATGCCGACGAATCCGTCGACTGATTCGAGACGGTGTGCGACTTCACTCGGGACGTAACGTTCCTTCACGCTCGTCATCGGTACGAACGTGGCTCGTCCGGCACTTGCTTTCCGTAATCGTTCAATCTCTCGGCGTCCGACCTCTTCCGTCTCGACGACGATATGTTGTTGCGTCTGACCGAGCGCCGTCTCGATGGCGGCCTCATACGACGGGAGAACGCGAATCAATTCTGCGACGGCACCGAGCACGCCCGGTCCCCGTTCTTTCAAGACAAATTTGACCGCATGGAAATAGCCTTCGTACGACTGTTTCATCCGTTCGAGCAACTCGATCCGGTCCTCGGTCTTCTGACGCCGGCGGTCAAGGTCGTGGTACGACTGCTCGGCCCGCGACAATTTGTCTCGAAGCGTCGCTTCCCGTTCGGTCAAATCAGCTTCTTCCGCCATGAGCGTCTCCCACGTGTCCCGAGCCTCGTCGAGACGAGCTTGTTCGGCCTCGAGTGATGCCGTCTGTTCGGTCCGCACGTCAAGGCGATCCTTGTTTTCGCGAAGCAGACGAGCTTTCGCTTCTTCCGCTTGTTCGATATCGCGCCGTTCCCGCTTCTGTTGGTTGCTCAGCGTGGCCCGTGTCGTCGCCAACTCGAACGCCTCGCCTTGAAGCTGTTCGATTTCTGCGTTAAAGTCACGCGTCGCCGCCGTCAATTGCGCGTCAAGTTCGGCACGTGCCGCTTCCACGGTATGTAACGCCTCAGCTTTTGACGCCATATCCGCGTTTGCCACGTTCAACTTCTGCGTCAACTGTTCGGTCTCTTCGGCCAATTCGACCCGTTGGCGCTCGAGGCGTTCTTTCGTCTCTGCCCCGTGCTCTTCACGGGCTTTCGCGAGCTTGATCTCACCTGTCAACCGTTCCAGCTCGGTCGCTTGAGACCGTTCTTCTTGATGGAGTGTGTCGAGCGTTTCTCGATCTTTGGCGAGTGTCGCCTCAAGCGTCGTCCGCTCTTCTGAAATCGCGGTCAACGCGCCGTCTTGCTCGGCGAGATTCGTCTCGGCCGTCCGCAGTTGCTCGGACACACGAGCGATGCCCGTACCAAGTTCTGTGATCTCGGCGCCGAGAATACCCGTCTCGAGCTCATCGTGGCGCGCTTTGGCGACTTGATACTCGCGTGCGAGCGCGGCCTGCTCTCGGAGCGGCTCGACCCGATCGGCGAGTTCATACAAAATGTCATCGACCCGAGACAAGTTCAACTCGGTGTCTTGGAGCTTCCGTTCGGCTTGTTTTTTACGCTGCCGGTACTTCAACACCCCGGCCGCTTCTTCGATGACAGCCCGACGATCTTCCGGTTTTCCGGAGATAACTTGCTCGACCCGTCCTTGCCCGATGATGGCGAACGCATCGCGTGATAGGCCCGTATCCATGAACAGGTCGATCACATCTTTAAGCCGGCACGGCTTCTTGTTCATGAAGTAGTCGCTGTCGCCGCTCCGCGTGACACGGCGCGTCACACTGACTTCTTCATACGGCAACCGCAAATGGGCGTCCGTGTTGTCTAGGACGAGCGTCACTTCGGCGACGTTGCGATGGTTCTCACCTTCACTGCCGGCAAAGATGACGTCTTCCATTTTCGCTCCGCGGAGCGATTTGGCCGACTGCTCACCGAGTACCCAGCGAACAGCGTCCGATATATTTGATTTCCCGCTCCCGTTCGGCCCAACCACGGCTGTGACGCCGGGACGAAAATCCAGTTCAATCCGCTTGGCAAACGATTTAAAGCCAGCGAGTTCGATTCGTTTTAAGTGCATCGTGACCATCCTATCCTCAGTAAGCATTCATTTGTTTATTTTACCACAGTTGCCAGTTCGTCAAAATGCTAGAATCATGCTATTCTAAAAAGAACTGTAGAAAGGGGTACGACCGATGACTAACGAACAAATGATTGAGGAAATTCTCGACAAAATGAACATCATCAACCGCGGCGCTATCAAAGCGGAAGAATATAACCGTGCCGACGCCTCGGCCGTCAAAGAGATTTACGACTACGTGATGAACCGCTCATCGCTGTCGATCTCTGAAGTGGATGGGATTGTCGAAGAACTCGGACAATTGACGTGATGAGATGACAGAAAAGGAGTGGACCTCTTGAGGTCCACTCCTTTTCTTATAGGCCGGCGTACTGCCGGTTGAATTCAATCAACGCTTCTTTCGCCGCGAGTTGCTCGGCTTCTTTCTTCGATCGGCCGATGCCTTCGCCGACGATATCGTCTGACAGACGGGCATGGGCGACGAACTCCCGGCTATGGGCCGGACCACGCTCTTCGATAATCGTGTACGAGACAGGCTCGAGACCTTCTCGCTGGACGCTTTCTTGGAGCTGACTCTTATAATCGGTCTGTTCTTCAAACACACCGGCCAAGACTTTCGGAAAAACCGCTTCGGCGAGGAACTGTTCGACTGGTTCAATCCCTTGGTCCAGATAGAGCGCGCCGATGTATGACTCGAACACATCCGCAAGTAGCGCCGGGCGCTTGCGTCCGCCGGTCAACTCTTCGCCTTTCCCAAGCAAGATAAAATCAGAGAAAGCATAGGCTTCCGCAAAGTTGACGAGTGATGGCTCACAGACGATGGCCGCCCGCAACTTCGTTAATTCCCCCTCGGAGCGCTCCGGATACGTCTCATACAAAAACCGAGACACCGTCAACTCGAGCACCGCGTCGCCTAAAAACTCTAAGCGCTCATTGTCTTTTTTCAGACCGCGTTGTTCGTTGACGTATGAGGAGTGGGTGAACGCTTGCATCAATAGGTCTTGGTTCGTGAATCGAACCGACAACCGTTCTTCAAGTACTTTAAACTGCTCGAGAATCCGTGACCGCTCGAGCTCATTTCGCCGACGCCGTTGCGCCGACCCTTGACGGTCAAACCGTCGCTTGTCCTTTGTCATAATTCCCTCCGTGTATAAGCACAAGCCCACCGCTCATGACGAGCGGTGGGAGGCTTGATTACAATTTAGTTTCGATGTAAGCGACGACGTCGCCAACAGTCGCGAGCTTCTCAGCATCTTCGTCTTCGATTGTGATATCGAACTTGTCTTCAAGGTCCATGACCATTTCCATTACTTCGAGCGAATCCGCACCGAGGTCATCCTTGAATGATTTGTCGGCTGTGATCTCAGATACATCTTTCCCGAGTTTCTCTGCCACTGCTGCTTGTACGTCTACTAAGATTTGTTCTGTTGTCATGATAAAATCCCTCCAAATTAAAGTATATAAAATGTGTTTCGATTGGTAAAGTTCTGATTTTAAGCCATCGTCATGCCGCCGTCAACGGCAATCGTCTGACCCGTCACGTAAGCCGCTTGGTGAGAGGCGAGGAATGAGACGAGGTTCGCCACATCTTCGACCTGACCGAAGCGATTGAACGGGATTTGACCGAGCGTCGCCTCGCGTTGCGCATCTGTCAACGCGTCAGTCATGTCCGTCTGGATGAAACCAGGACAGACGGCGTTCACCGTCACGTGACGTCCGGCGAGTTCACGCGCGACCGACTTCGTCAGCCCGATGAGCCCCGCTTTCGCCGCCGCGTAGTTCGCCTGACCGGCATTCCCCGTGATCCCGACGACCGAAGCGATATTGATGATGCGGCCCGCCTTCGATTTCAAGAGCGTCCGCGTCGCGGCTTGCGACGTCAAGAACGCACCTTTCAAGTTTGTCGACAGGACATCGTCAAAGTCAGCTTCCTTCATGCGCATAAGCAGACCGTCCCGCGTGATGCCTGCATTGTTGACGAGACAATCGATGCGGCCGTACGTGTCGACCGCCGTCTTGATGAGTGTTTTCACATCATCACTGCTCGAGACGTCGGCTTTGACGGCGATGGCCTCGCCACCGTTCGCTTCGATCTCGCTGACGACAGCGTTCGCTTTCTCAACACTACCCGAGTAATTCACGACGACCCGAAAGCCGTCCTCCCCTAAACGCTTCGCGATGGCGGCCCCGATTCCTCGAGATGCGCCTGTCACGATTGCTACTTGGTCATGCACGTACTTCTCCTCCTAACGCGGCCACCTCTTCGAGCGTCGTCGCCTGTTTGATCGTCACTTTCGAATCGATCCGTTTGATAAGACCTGACAGCGGTGACGTCGGACCGAACTCGATGAACGTGTCGACACCAGCGTCGATCGCTTTGCGAACACACGCTTCGAATCGGACCGAGGCGTACAATTGCTCAGTGAGAAGTGCTTTCAATTTTTCCGGGTCGGTATGGACATCCGCATCGACGTTGGAAATGATCCCAATCGCCGCCGGTTTGAACGGCGAAGAAGCGAGCACATCTTTGAACCGCGTCGCGGCCGGCATCATGTAGGAGCTGTGGAACGCCCCTGAGACGTTCAGCGGCAAGACGCGTTTCGCACCCGCTTCTTTCAAGTCTGTTTCGGCCTGTTTGACCGCATCGACATGCCCCGAGATGACGAACTGACCCGGACAGTTGTAGTTGGCGATTTGTACAAGGTTCCCGCTAGCACTGATTTTCTCCGTCACATGGAACGCTTCGTCGACATCGGTCATACCGATGACGGCTGCCATCGTCCCATCCTTCACTTCTGACATGAGCTTGCCGCGTTCGTGGACAAGCACGCTCGCTTCTTCCAAGTCGATGACGCCGGCGACGACGAGTGCCGCATATTCTCCAACGCTGTGACCGATCACCAAGTCTGGAGTGGCCCCCGTTTTGGCGTGAGCTTGTGCGAGTGATGCCGCATGCGCCACGATGGCCGGTTGGGCCACTTCTGTCCGTTGAAGCTCTTCTTTTGATCCTGCCGCCATGGCGTCGAGTAAATCAAATCCGAGGCGACGGTTGATCGCTTGCAGTTGTTCAGGATTGTCGAGGAACGTTTGGCCCATGCCGACGGCTTGTGACCCTTGTCCCGGAAATACCCATGCTGTTTTCCCCATGTACTCACCTTCTTTGAATTAGTTTGTGGCTTTTGCTTGTTTGATTTTCGCGACGACGTCGTGATCGACCATGATTTTCGCCTGTTTGAGCGCGCTCATGATGGCGAGCGCGTCGCTCGAACCGTGTGCTTTAATGACCGGGGCGTTGATTCCGAACAAGCCGGCCCCACCGTGTTCCCGATAATCTAATGTTTGTTTCAATAGCTTCAACTTCGGTTTTAAGACGAGAGCGGCGAGCTTCGAGACGAGATCGCTCGTGAACTGCTCTTTCATCATCTTCATGAGCATCGACGACGAACCTTCGACACCTTTGAGCAAGATGTTTCCGGCGAACCCTTCCGTGACGATGACATCGACATCACCGGACATCGCCTCACGCGCTTCCACGTTGCCGACAAAGTGGACCGGGGCTTGTTCAAGGAGGGGGTACGCCTCTTTCGTGAGGGCGTTTCCTTTCCCAGCCTCGGTCCCGATGTTCAGTAGCGCGACCCGCGGACGTTTGACGCCGCGAACGTGCTCGGCATAGAGCGAGCCCATGATCGCATAGTCGACCAAGTGCTCGGCCTTCGCGTCCGGGTTGGCCCCGACGTCTAAAATGACGACACCGCTACCCGTATATGTAGGGAACGTAGGTGACAACGCGGGGCGCTCGATTCCTGGGATCCGTCCGATGACGAACAGTGACGCCGCCATGAGAGCACCGGTATTCCCAGCCGAGACGAGTGCGTCGGCCTCTCCGTCTTTGACGAGTTTGGCCGCCACGACGAGTGAGCTGTCCTTTTTGCGACGGACGGCTCGGACCGGTTCGTCGTCACCGGTGATGACTTCGCTCGCTGGAACGATTTTGATTCGCGGGTCGGTCAACCCGTACGAAGCGAGTTTGACCTCATCTCCGACTAAAAACAGTTCCATCGATTCGTTCGGGAATGCGTCGGCAAACTGCTTGACGCCTTCCACGATCGCTTTCGGGGCGTGATCCCCGCCCATTGCATCAATTGCTAATTTCATGCCTGTTCCTCCTCACCGCGACGATAAATCGTGAAGTCTCCGCTAAAGACACACTCTTCGCCGACATAACTATCCACTGTGACGTCCGTTCTTCCGTCCCGACGCAGTTTGATCACACGAGCCTTGGCAACGACTCGCTCTCCATGATGGACTTGGCGACTGAAGCGGATGTCCGCTTTAGTGGTCAACGCCAATTCATCATTGATGAGCGCCACCGCTAACGAGTTGGCCTGGGCGAACAATACATGTCCCCGGGCGATCTCGTTGCGGCTAAAGACGTGTTCTCTCTCAATGTCGAGAACCGAGATGGCCGATTCATCGAGCTTCAAGTCAATCATATCACCGATGACCTCGCTCATGGCGAGCGACTTCACTTCATCGAGGTGTTCTGAGGCTACATGCTTAATCCGTTCTCTCACTTCCGGAATTTTCAACTCCATCCGATCGAGACGAATCGTTTGAATACTGACGGCGAACTGCTTCGACAGCTCTTCGTCTTTGATGAACGGGTTACGATCAATCGTTTCTTGCAATAAGCGTTGCCGCTCTTTCTTAGGTACCCGCATTCAGTTCCCTCCTAAACTATATGCTAAAGAACTTAATACCTGGTACTAATAGCAGTATATATTCTTTAGATTGTATTTTCAAGTGTTGTTTCTCATTCCAAGCGGCTCCCGACGAGTAAGTCGAGTCGCTTCAAGTATTGACGGAGCGGCGCATACGTCGCTTCATTCCAAAACGCCTCGCTGCCGAGCAGACGAACCGCGTCTTGCATCGCTACCTCCATCACTTTTAAATCAAGTACGGGATCGGCGACGCGGAAGCTCGGAAGACCGCTTTGGGCCGTCCCAAAGAAATCACCGGCCCCGCGCAATTCCAAGTCTTTCTCGGCCAAGACGAATCCATCGTTCGTCTCCGTCATCGTCTTCAAACGAAGTTTGCCGACATCGGACTTCGGGTCCCCTACCAATATACAATAAGATTGGGCGGCGCCTCGACCGACGCGTCCGCGCAACTGGTGTAGTTGCGCCAAGCCGAACCGCTCCGCATCATGGATGATGATCAGCGAGGCGTTCGGGACGTTCACGCCGACCTCGACAACCGTCGTCGAGACGAGGATTTGGAGGGCATTGCTGGCGAACGCCTTCATCACGTCATCTTTCTCGGTGCTCGACAGTTTTCCGTGCATGAGACCGACCGCGTAGTTTGGGAAACGTTCCCGCAACACTTCGTAGAGTGCGGTCGCACTCTCGACCTCGAGCGTGTCCGATTCCTCGATGAGCGGCGCGATGACGTACGCTTGGCGTCCAAGCGTCAGTTCACGGTCGACCATCGCGTGGACCCGATCGATTTGGTCGGTCTTGGCCCAATACGTCTCGATCGGTTTCCGGCCGGCCGGCATCTCATCGATCGTCGAAACGTCCATCTCGCCGAAAGCACTGATGGCGAGCGTCCGTGGAATCGGTGTCGCCGTCATATAGAGCACGTCGGCGAGCTCCGCCTTGTCACGGAGCATCTTGCGCTGTTCGACTCCGAACCGGTGTTGCTCGTCGGTGATGGCTAAATGTAGGCGCGAGAACTCGACCGGCCCTTGGATCAAGGCGTGCGTCCCGACGATGATATCGACGTCCCCCGCTTTGATGGCCTGAAGCAACTCAGTACGGGCCTTGCCTTTGACCGAACTCGTCAATAAACCGACTCGAATCCCGTACGGCTCAAACAGCGCTTGAAGCGAGGCGAGATGCTGTTCAGCCAAAATTTCGGTCGGGACCATGAGCGCCCCTTGATAGCCGGCGCTCACCGTCGCATACAAGGCGATCGCGGCAACGACTGTCTTTCCGCTCCCGACATCCCCTTGTAGCAACCGATTCATTCGTTCTGGCACTTCTAAATCCCCGACGATTTCCCGGATGACACGCGTCTGCGCCCCGGTCAACGGAAACGCAAGTTGTTTGACGAATTCGTTCAATTGAGGCTTATCGAGCGTGAGGGCACGGCCTTTACCCGACCGTTCCATCTTCCGGAACGCCTGAAGCTTCAATTGATAGAGCAGACATTCTTCATAGACGTAACTGCGGCGTGCCTGTTTGTACGTCTCGACCGAATCAGGGAAATGCATCCCTTTTAACATCGCCTCCCGATCCTCGAGACGATAGCGTTGCCGAATCAATTCCGGCAGGCGGTCCTCGAACGAGGTCGTCTGTTCAAACGCAAGCTTGACGATCCGGCTGAAGTTCTTCTGGGTCAACCCGGCCCGAAGCGAATAAATCGGTTGCAGCCCGTCCGACAGTTCACCGAACTCGAGGTCGGTCGCGCTGATTGTCATCCGGTTCATGTCCCATTTCCCTTTGACCGTCACGGTGGCGCCGAGCGTGAGCTTGTCTTTATAGAACGCCCGGTTGAACATCGTCACGTGGACGACGTAGCGTTCCTCGAGCAATAGCCGAAATTGGAGCCGGTTCTTGCCTTTACTGTAATAACGGACGAGCGGTTCCGCTTGGACGGTACCGCTCCATTTGACGAGGTCGCCGTGGATGGCCGTCGTTACCGTGCCGCTATTATAATTTTCATAACGAAACGGGACGTGCTCCAGCACGTCCTCGATTCGTTCGAGACCCATCGTCTCTAATTTTTTGGCCATCTCTGGCCCGACCCCTTTGAGCGTCGTCAGCGCCTCACTTCTCGACATTTTCTTTCTCTCCAAAGATGTTTCGTTCGAGACGGCGGGCCGTCGGCGTATTGGCAAGTCCGCCGCGGGCTGTCTCTTTCAACGCGGTCGGCATCATCTGGCCGATCTCATGCATCGCCGAGATGACCTCGTCACAAGGGATGCGAGACGTGATACCAGCGAGGGCCATATCGGCCGCGACAATCGCGTTCGCTCCACCCATGGCGTTCCGTTTGACACACGGCACTTCGACGAGACCCGCCACCGGGTCACAGACGAGACCGAGCATGTTTTTCAAGGCGATCGCAAACGCCGTCGCCGATTGTTCCGGCGTCCCACCGGCTGCTTCGACGATGGCCGCCGCGGCCATTCCGGTCGCCGAACCGACTTCCGCCTGACAACCACCGGCCGCCCCTGAAATCGAGGCGTTGTTGGCTACGACGAACCCGAACGCACCAGACGTGAACAAGTAGCGGACCATCGCGTCACGGTCCATTTCCAGACGCTCTTTGACCGCAAACAACGTACCCGGTACGACACCGGCGCTGCCGGCCGTCGGGGTCGCACAGATGCGTCCCATCGCCGCGTTGACTTCATTCGTCCCGATCGCTTTGGCGACCGCGTCTAAAATCAAATCCCCAGCGAGCGACTTGCCCGAGCGGATATAGTCGGTCATGAGCACGGCGTCATTCCCCGTCAACCCCGTCACAGACGTCACGCCTTCGAGTGCCCGCGCAACCGCCTCTTCCATCACCTCGAGGTTGCGTTCCATCATGCCGACGACGTCTTCACGCGTCGAGCGTCTGACGTGCACTTCTTGCTCGATCATCACTTCTGAGATCGGAATCCCTCGTTCCGTTGCCGTTCTGACTAATTCTTCTACTGATTTAAACATATTGGTGTCTCCTTATTCCCCAAAGATGGCTACCCGCTCGATTTGAGGTAACCGCTCGATTTCCGCTAACACGTCTTTTGACAAATGATCATCAATCTCGATCGCCATGAGCGCTTGCTTGCCTTTCTCATGACGGCTCACTTCCATGTGCCCAATATTCAACTCATGCCGGGCCAAAATACCCGTCACGGCCGCGATCGCCCCGAAGCGATCGTGGTGCAAGACGACGAGTGCCGGCCCGCCGCCCGACAATTTGAGCGGGAATCCGTTCAACTCGGTGATCTCGATCGTCCCGCCGCCGATTGAAATCCCGACGATTTCAAACGTACCGTCCTCGTCTTCTAGCCGGACGCGGGCCGTGTTCGGATGGTCCGTCAGCGCATCGCTCGTCTCAAAGACGACCTCGATGCCGCGCTCTTTCGCGATATCGAGCGCTTGCGGGATGCGCAAATCAAACGTATCGAAGCCCATGATCCCACCGACGATGGCCACATCGGTACCGTGCCCCCGATACGTATCGGCGAACGACCCATAAAACGTGATGTGTGCGAGTCGTGGCGTTCGCCCGAACAACTTCCCAGCCATGAGGCCGATGCGCGCGGCTCCGGCCGTATGCGAACTCGATGGACCGACCATGACCGGTCCGATGATATCAAACACACTGCGATATTTCATCGCATTTCCCCCTTTCAAAAAAACCCTACCTTCATTATACAGAAGGTAGGGCTGAGTTACAGCTTATTCCACACTAAAAATGTAGGAGTAGAGCGGTTGTTTCCCGTCATGAACCTCGATTTCAATCTCGTCGTTCTTCGACTCGATGTACGCCGAGAGTGCCTCCACGTCTTCTGCTGACGAACCTTCGCCCGTCAAGATCGTGATGATCTCATCGTCGGCATCCACGAGGGCGTCGACTAATTTCTTCGCCGCTTCGAGGCTCGAGGCCGATGAGGCGACGATTTTCTTCTCGGCGATCGCCATGTGGTCGTCTTTACGAATCTCGACGCCGTCGATACTCGTATCACGAACCGCATACGTCACTTGACCAGACTTGACGGTACTAGCCGCCGTCTTCATGACGCTTTCGTTCGTCTCGACATCGGCTTCCGGGTTGAACGCGATCGCTGCCGCAAGTCCTTGTGGCACCGTCTTCGTCGGAATGACCGAGACGCCGCAAGGTGCGACCGAAGCCGCTTGTTCGGCAGCCATGATGATGTTCGAGTTGTTCGGGAAGATGAAGACATGATCCGCGTTGGCCGCTTCAATCGCCTTGACGATATCTTCCGTCGACGGGTTCATCGTCTGGCCGCCTTCGATGACGTGAGCCGCACCGAGTGAACGGAACAAGTCGCTGACACCTTCACCCATCGCGACCGTGACAATCGCATATGGCGCTTTCGCCTTCGGAGCCGTCGGTTGGACGCCATGTTGGTTCGCGCCGTGTTCTTCTTCTAAAATGGTCGAGTGCTGTTGACGCATGTTCTCGATTTTGACAGCGACGAGTTCACCGTAACGCTGTCCTTTCGTGATGACGTCGCCTGGCGTCTCGACGTGAACGTGAACTTTAAGCAACTCTTCATCTGCGACGACGAGGAGTGAGTCCCCGAGTTCAGACAGTTCGTTGCGGAACGCATCCTCGTTGAACGGGGCATCCTTCAACTTCGCGTCTTGGAAACGAACCATGATTTCCGTGCAATAACCAAACTCGATGTCTTCGGTCGACATGAATCCTTGCGCGGCGTGGGCATGATGTTCGGCTTCGATGAGCGCATCCATGACCGGTGCATGTGGCTTCTCGAGCTCTTTTCCTTCAAGGCTCGCAAGGAACCCTTCATAAATAACGAGCAAGCCTTGGCCGCCCGAATCGACGACGCCAACTTCTTTCAAGACCGGCAATAAGTCCGGCGTCCGCTCGAGTGAAGCTTTCGCTTCCACGATCACACGTTCCATGAACTCGTTGAAGTCGCTCGTCGACTCTGAAGCACGGAGCGCTTCGTCGGCCGCTTCACGAGCAACCGTCAAAATCGTTCCTTCAACCGGTTTCATAACCGCCTTGTATGCCGTATCGACGCCACGTTTCAACGCTTCGGCGAAATCGACTGTCGACACTTCTGTCTTGCCTTCGATTGCTTTACCGAAACCACGGAACAACTGGCTCAAAATAACGCCCGAGTTCCCACGTGCCCCCATCAAGAGACCGCGTGCAAACTTCGATGAGACGTCAGCGATATTCGCCGAGTTGAGTGCGGCCACTTCTTTCGCACCCGATGTCATCGTCAAATTCATGTTCGTCCCCGTGTCGCCGTCCGGCACCGGGAAGACGTTAAGCGAATCTACATAATCCGCATTCTGGCTCAAGTTGGCTGCACCGTTCGCGACCATGTTCGCGAACACCAATCCATCTAAACGTTTTAAACCCACACCAAATCCTCCTTCGTTCTCGTCAGTCATTCGTCAGACGAACGCCTTGTACGAATATGTTTACCGACGAAACGTTTAATCCTAAAGTTTCACCGAGCGTGTATTTTACACGGCTTTGCACGTTGTATGCGACTTCCGACACTTTCGTCCCGTAGCTTACAATGATGTGCATGTCGATATGTACGTCTTCTCCATCTTGACGTACGACCACGCCTCGGGCGTAGTTTTCACGTTTCAATAGTTCTGCGATCCCGTCTTTCAATTGAGCTTGAGACGCCATTCCCACAACGCCGAAACATTCCATCGCCGCACCGCCTGCGAGTGTCGCGACCACGTCGTTCGTGATGTCAATATTGCCATATGTTGTCTTCATTTCAATTGCCATATGGAGTAGCCTCCTTTATTCGGAATGATTCCTTCACTACATTCTACAATAAGTACCTAGTTATTAAAAGAACCTGCTCCATAAACTCGGTCAATTGTAGCCGTAACCCTCATTCATTATTAAAATCCTTTCCAGTAATGTCAAGTTTTTTTCTTGTCATCCTATGATTTTCTAGTTGCATCGTGAAAAAACCCGTGCTAATATAAACGAGTGTCTATTAGGACGAACCCACATAAAAAAGGAGGGGAAACGCATGGCACGTAAATGCTACGTAACAGGTAAATCACCTAAATCAGGTAACAACCGTTCGCACGCACTCAACAAGACAAAACGCACTTGGGGTGTAAACGTACAAAAAGTTCGTATTCTCGTTGACGGTAAACCTAAACGAGTTTGGGTTTCAGCTCGCGCTCTTAAATCAGGTCTCGTTGAACGCGTATAATTTTTATACACGAACGAAATAAATCCCAGCGGCATTCGCCGATGGGATTTTTTTGTGTTCATTTTTTGATAGACAGCACGAGCACCATACCGTCGTGCACGATCAAGTCCGCCGCTTCATCGTCCCATTCGTTCGAGATGGTGAGCGCCTCATGGCTGACGACATCGTGACGGTCGAGCGGATATTTGACGCCGCGGATGGTCACGTTCGCCTGCTTCCATGGGATGAGCGACAAATAGTGACCGTCTTGACGCGGGAGTTCATAGCGTCCCGACCCGACGAGTCGTACCGTCTGCCCTGCCGTGACGAGACGCATCTCAGGATACGCCTCGAGCAGACCAATATTGCTGAGCGTCATATCGAGCCGGCCGCCGAGCGCACCGTAGATGAGCATTTCCGTCGCGCCATGCCCCCGTGCCGCCTCGAGAGCGATCTCGAGGTCGGTCACATCTTTCTCAGATGGATAACGGACGGCGTCGATCGGCACTTCGCCCGTGAAGGAGTCGAAATCGCCGACGACGAGATCTGGGTTCAGCCCGTGGTTCAACAGTGTCTCGTACCCCCCATCGACGCCGATGATGTAATCGACGTCACGCGGGAGTCCCGAGATTGGTTCCGGGCTGGCCGCCACAATCAACACCCGCATTAGCGGACGTCCCGGGTCGCGAGCGTCGCGAAGCGCGGTGCCGAGACGAACAAGAGGACGAGGACGACGGCCGACACGAGGAAGGACGGGAGCATGTACGTCATGTTATAGGCGAACGAGTAGGCGACGACCGGACCTTCCGCGTATTCGGCGAAGAAGACGATCCCCGACAAGACGTGGGCCCCGTAACGAAGCAGTGAACCGAGGAGCGCGCCGAGCACCAAATAAACGACGAGCGTCTTTTTCGCCTCATCCTTGGCGGCTCGTTTCACTTGACCAGCGAACAGCCCCGCCATCCCGACGACACCGTAAGCGAACGTGTAGTCGAGCAGGAACTGGACCGGCGTGAAGATATAGGCCCCGAACAGCAGTTGCAGCGTTCCGACAAGTGCACCGGTCGCAAGTCCGCCTTTCAAACCGTGACGATACGCCATGACGAAAATCGGCAACATCGCCAAGCTGATTGACCCGCCTTGCGGCATCCGGAACGGGATGAGCAAATCAAAAATCAAACCGAGTGCGGCGAACAATGAGATTTCAATGAGCGCCTGTAATTTTAAACGTTGTTTCATCTATTTCCCTCCTAATTATATGAGCGAACGACAAAAAGCAGCATGACGTAAACGCCATGCTGCTATCGAGTAGCAACGTGCATTTTCGCCACATCCCTACGTCCGTGTGAACGGAACAGGTTCAAAGGGTTAGCAAATGCCTCTCAGCCACAGAATGTGACACCCCTTGCGACAATATTTGTTGTTCTATTGACGATTATACACGAGATGCGTGACGAATGCTATCGATTGCGTCTTTATAGCTCGGCTCGTTATAGATGGCTGAGCCAGCCACGAGCACATCAGCTCCAGCGTCGATGCATAATTTCGCCGTCTCTGCGTTGACACCGCCGTCGATCTCGATTTCAAAGTCGAGACGACGCGCTTGGCGCATCTCGCTCAGCGCTGCAATTTTCGGGACGACCGATTCGATGAATGCCTGGCCCCCAAAGCCAGGGTTCACCGTCATAAGGAGCACCATGTCGACGTCACCGAGCACATGTTCAATCGACGACAGCGGCGTATGCGGATTCAAGACGACACCACACTTGGCGCCAGCCGCTTTGATTTGTTGCAACACGCGATGCAAATGATTCGTCGCTTCAACGTGGACGGTGACGATGTCTGCCCCGGCCTTGATAAAATCTTCGACGAACCGTTCGGGCTGGTCGATCATCAAATGGACGTCGAGTACCATGTCCGACTTCTTCCGTAAGCTCGCTAACACCGGTAGGCCGATTGAGATGTTCGGGACGAATTGACCGTCCATGACGTCAAAATGGATGTAATCCGCTCCAGCCTCTTGGACCGCCTTCACTTCTGCCTCTAAATTGGCGAAGTCCGCCGCTAAAATCGATGGTGCAATTTTAATCATGTCAGTACCTCCGTTGTCTATCGTTTAACTCTGCCATAAACGTAACATAATTCTCATAGCGGGTGGAAGCGATTTCTCCAGCTTCGACGGCCGTTTTGACGGCACAACCTGGTTCGTTCAAATGGGCACAACCGCGGAATTTACAGTCATCGTGCCGCTCGACGAACTCAGGGAAACACCAGCGCATCTCTTCGACTTCGAGTTCTTCTGGGAACTCGAGGCTCGAGAAACCAGGCGTATCGGCCACGAGCCCGTCGGCAAGCGTGATAAGGGTGACGTGACGCGTCGTATGCTTACCGCGCCCGAGTGATTTCGAGATTTTCCCGGTCGCAAGTTCAAGCTCAGGTGCGACCGCGTTCAAGAGCGAGCTCTTGCCGACCCCGGTCTGTCCGGCGAATACGCTCGTCTTCTCCTTAAACGACCCACGAATTTGTTCGATTCCCGATCCGTCCTCGGTCGACGTCTCGATGACCTCATAGCCGATCGAACGGTATAAGGCCGCTGCTTCATGAATCTTCTCCCGTTCCGACTCCGTCAACAAGTCCATTTTCGTCAAAACGATAATCGGATGGACTTGCTTCGATTCAATCAAGACGAGGAAACGGTCGAGCAGATGGAACGAGAACGCCGGCTCTTTTACCGAGAATAACAAGAACGCTTGATCGATATTGGCGATTGGCGGACGGACGAGATGGTTCGACCGCTCGTCAACAGCCAATATATAACCGGTACCATCCCCTTGGTCTTGGATGTCGACATCGTCGCCGACGACAGGTGAGATGTTCCGGTTTCGGAAATTGCCGCGGGCGCGACAACGGATCTCTTGTTTCTCTTCCGTCATGACGTCATAAAACCCGCCTTGTAATCGAATAATCGTACCTTTCATTCCATTCCCTCCTTAGAAAAAGAGGCGACGCGCACGCCACCTCTTCATTGTGATTCTTTTGCTTGTGCGTAAGTCACCGTATCCGTGCGAACAACTTCGCCATCGACTTCAATCGTCGCGGTTCCGACTTCGTCCGGTGCGATGACGAGCGTATACGAGTAAGTCGTCGTCTCCGTTATCTTATCACGCAACACCTCGACTTCGCCACGGGCATCGACCGTCCGAATGACGACTTCGAGCGCTTCAGCCTCTTCCCCTTCGGGCGGCGGCTCGATTTCGACGTTGACTTCCCGTTCGATTGAGACGTCGGTCGGTTCGACCCCTTGTGACACGATGACGGTCAGTTCCGTCCCCGGGTCGACTGCCGTTCCTGCCGTCGGGAGTTGGCGGATGATTTGATTTGCAGGAACGCTCGTTGAATACTCATCACGTTTGACGATTTTCAAGCTATTCTGTTCGGCATACGTCGTCGCTTCCTCGAACGTATAGCCCGCCAAGTTGGCGAGTTCGATTTTATTACTGCCGGTCGAGACGACGAGCGTCACCGTCTCTTCAGATGGGACGACCTCGTTGCCTGGGGCGATCGATTGGGAGATGACATCCCCGCTATCGACCGTCTCGGATGCCTCCGACTGAATCTCGATATCCGTGAACTCAAGATCTTTGAGCGTCCGTTCGGCCGACGACTGGGACAGTCCTTCAACATCCGGCATCTCGACCGTTTCTTTTCCGGCCGAGACGACGATTGTCACGGTCGTCCCACGTTTCGGCTTCCGTCCGGCTTGCGGTGTCTGCGAGATGACGTCGCCAGCGGCAATGTTGTCACTTGCCCGTTCAGTTGCCTCGACGACAAAACCGGCCGTTTCGAGCTCGGTCGTCGCCTCGTCGCTCGTCATGCCGACGACGTCCGGGACGACGGCACGGGACATCTCGTCAGCGATGACGTAAGCCCCGATCCCGCCACCAATCAACAGGAGCGCAAGCAAGAGCCAAAGCCACCACTTCTTCTTCCGTTTCGGTTTGTCTTTCACGGGTTCACTTACTGCGACCGGTTGCTCGGGCGCCTCTTTGACGTTTGGCTCATCCGGTACGACTGGCGCCATGACGAGCGTCTGATCAAACGCATCTTGCTCAGCGTTCGACCGCTTCGGTTCATTCGCACGTTCTGAATCAAGTGACGTCATGCAATCTTTTTTGAACGCGGCGACCGAGGCATGACGTGCGCCCGGTGACTTCGCGAGCGCCTGCATAATACAGTTCTCGAGCGCTTGCGGGATGTTCGGGTTCAAATCCATCGGTCGAATTGGGTCGTCTTGCAGATGCTGCAGCGCGACGGCGACCGGCGTCTCGCCGATGAACGGCACCCGGCCGGTCACGAGTTCATAGAGCACGGCGCCGAGCGAATAAATATCTGACTTCTCATCGGCGAACTTTCCGCGCGCTTGCTCCGGGGAAAAGTAGTGGACCGACCCGAGGACCGACATCGTATGGGTCAGCGTCGCGTTCGACATGGCCACCGCAATCCCAAAGTCCGTCACTTTGACGTTGCCGCTCTGATCGATCATCATGTTTTGCGGTTTGATGTCCCGATGAATGATTCGATTCGCATGGGCATGGTCGATCGCATCACAAATCTGTCCCATGATGCGAAGCGCCTCGTCGACAGATATGTACTCTTCTTGCAAATATTGTTTCAGCGTCATCCCGTCGACATGTTCCATGACGATGTAATAGATGTCGCGTTCGTCTCCGACGTCGTAAATGGCGACGATATTCGGATGGTTCAGACTCGTCGCCGCATGGGCTTCTCGTTCAAACCGGCGTATAAATTGTTCATTATGCGAGAATTCAGATCGCAACACCTTGATGGCGACGGTTCGGTTTAAAATCTCATCGTGAGCCCGGTAGACATTTGCCATGCCGCCGCTGCCGATTTGCTGTTCGATCCGATAACGATCGTTGATTCGTTCTCCACTTCGCATCGGATTCATCCTCTCTTTCTATCTGTGAACTGGACGAGGGCAACAGTGATGTTGTCACTCCCACCCAAACGGTTGGCTCGATCGATCAATTGATCCGCCTTGACGTCCGCCGAGACGGGACGTTCCAAGACTTGCTTGATCTCGTCATCGGTCAAATGCGTCGTCAAGCCGTCCGTACAGATTAAAATCGTGTCAAACTCGGGTTCGGCAAACACTTGCAGATCAGGTTCGACATGCTCTTTCGAGCCGATCGCACGGGTGATGATATTACGTTTCGGGTGGACGCGCATTTCTTCCTCAGTCAACTCCCCGAGTTGCTTCAACACGTTCACGTAGGAATGGTCTTCTGTCAACTGCTGAAGTTTATCGTCACGCAAGGCATACACACGACTATCCCCGACGTGGACGATGACGATCGTCTCGTCGTGCCAGCAGACACCGGCAATCGTCGTCCCCATCATGAGCAGGTTCGCTTGTTTCGAGAAGTCGAGCACTTGCTCATTGGCCAGTTCCACGTTGTGGCGAAACCAATTCTCCATCTCCATCGGTGAGGCCGGCAGCGTCGGGAAGGCACGACGAAACTGCTCGATGACGAGCTGACTCGCGACCTCCCCGGCTTCATGCCCTCCCATACCGTCGGCCACGAGTGCGATCCCGGCGTGCTCGTCCCCTAAAATCAAGACGGCATCCTCGTTTTGCGCTCTCACTTGCCCCCGGTCGGTTCGGTATGCTAATTCCATCTTCCTGATTACCTCGTTTCTTGTTCGCGCTCCTTCGCTCGAAGCTGCCCACAAGCCGCATCGATATCCGAACCTTGTTCGCGACGAATCGTCACGTTCACTTTTCGGTCTTTGAGCACTTTTTCAAAGGCAAAAATTTGTTTACGTGGTGTGCGGACGTAGTCGCGCTCGAGCACGTGGTTGACTGGAATCAAATTGACGTGACATTTGACGCCTTTCAACAAGTCCGCCAACTGATGGGCGTGTTCTTCCGTGTCGTTGACACCACCGAATAAACCGTATTCGAACGTGATACGGCGACCACTCTTCTCTGTATAGTAGTTGACGGCTTCCATCAACTTATCCAAGTTGTAGGCACGGTTGATCGGCATGAGACGAGTCCGAATCTCTGTCGTCGGCGCGTGAAGCGAAATGGCGAAGTTGATGCGCATCCCTTCATCGGCGAACTTGTAAATCTTCGGTACGATCCCACTTGTCGACACCGTAATATGGCGTGAACCGATGTTCAAGCCGTCATCGTGGTTGACCGTGCGCAAGAAGCGCATCAATTCGTCGTAGTTATCGAACGGTTCGCCGATACCCATGACGACGATTGAGTCGACTCGCTCTCCACTTGCGTCGAGTGCGCGTTGGACGTCGAGGACTTGCGCCGTGATTTCACCGGCTTCTAAGTTACGTTTCAAACCGCCGAGTGTCGAGGCACAGAACGTACAGCCAATCCGGCAGCCGACTTGTGTCGTGACACAGACCGAGTTGCCGTACTCGTGACGCATGAGCACCGTCTCGATCGAATAACCGTCTTGAAGCTCGAACAAGAACTTGATCGTGCCGTCCTGTGATTCTTGACGGACGAGCTCTTTCAACGTCGTCAATTGGAACGCCGCGTCTAATTTCTCGCGGAGCGGTTTAGAGACGTTCGTCATATCGTCGAACGATGTCACACGCTTGACGTACATCCAGTCATATAACTGTTTCGCGCGGAACGATTTTTCTCCTGCTTCGATGAGCCACTGTTCGAGTTCTGAATACGTGAGGGAATAGAGTGACGGCTTGGCACCGACCAATGGATTTTTTTCAACTGCTTTTGGATTCATGTTTATACCTCTTTCTTGAATGCGGCGATATAGAAACCGTCCGTCCCGAACGTCGTCGGGAGTAATTTGAGTTCAGCGCGGTCCGATGACACCATCGGGCGCAATACTTGTGGAAGACGGTCCTGGAGTGTCTCATCCCACGTCAATCCGTTCGACAAAATGTAATCGGCCTGTTGCTCATTCTCAGACGGGTCGATCGTACATGTCGAGTACACTAGCGTACCACCTCGTTTGAGGAGTGGCAAGACGGCGTCGATGATTTCACGCTGGACTTTCGGCAGTCCGGCGAGAGCAGATTTGTCTTTTGTCCATTTGATATCGGGCTTGCGGCGGATGACGCCGAGTCCTGAACATGGGACATCGAGCAAAATCCGATCGAAGCTCTCCGGTTCAAACTTGTCACCGGCCTGACGGGCATCGAGGGCAAGTGCGGTCACTCCATCGATATGCAGACGCTTCGCTTGTCGTTCAATCAACTTCGCTTTATGCGGATGCAAGTCGAGCGCGACGAGCGTTCCGCCGTCCATGCGTTCGGCCGTATGCATCGCCTTCCCGCCCGGGGCGGCACAAGCATCGAGCACGCGTTCTGTCTTCGCGGCTTGAAGCGCATCGGCGACAATCATCGAGCTCTCATCTTGAATCGACAACAAGCCCATGTCGATGAACGCCGTCGCGTGAACGTTTCCGGACTCGATGACGAGCCCGTCCGCTGATAGTTCCGACCGTGTGGCGACGACATCGACTTCAGCGAGCCGTTCAATCATCTCGTCAACGGTGACACGTTGGCGGTTGACCCGGACTGTGACCGGCGCCGGTTCGTTATTCAATTTGCACATCGCCTCGGTCGCTTCGACACCATACGTCTCCACCCATTCGGCGACGAGCCAATCAGGATGGCTATGTTCGATGGCAATCCGTTCAGCGTCTGGCAGCGTGCTCAAATCCGGGAACCCATCCCGGACGACGTTGCGCAAAACGCCATTGACGAACTTGCCGGTTCCCGAATGGCCCCGTTTTTTCGCGATTTCAACCGCTTCATGCAACACGGCCCGATCCGGGATCTTGTCGAGATAAAACAGTTGATAGACGCTCATCCGCAAGAGCGGCAAGACAAATTTGTCCAATTTTTTCGGGTTTTGGACCCGCTTCTCTAAAATATAATCGAGCGTCCGTTTCCGACCGAGCGTCCCGTAGACGAGCTCCGTGTAGAGGCCGACGTCTTTCGTCGCTAATTTTTTTTGTTTCAATAGGTCGTTGACCGCAATCGTCGAATAGGCGCCGCCTTGTTCGATTTTGATTAGCGTATCAAGCGCTGCAACTCGTACGTTCATATTATCCTCCTAGTCGATCGCCGACTTGTAACTTTTGGCCGGCCCCACGCATAAATGTGGCCCCGTCCATTCGTTTTTTACCAGATGGTTGCAAATCGATCACTTTAATAGCGACCGCGTCACCTGTCGCGACGACAAACCCATCCTCTTCAAGCCGTACAATCGTTCCCGGTTCACCCGTCCCTGACGTCTTCGACCCGAAGAACAGTTTGACCCGTTCACCCGCAATTGTCGTATACGCCGTCGGGAACGGATTCATCCCTCTGATATGGTTATAAATGTCTGTGCCGGAACGGGTCCAGTCAATCTGTTCCCGCTCCCGGCTGATGTTCGGTGCGAACGTGACGTCACGCTCGTCCTGCGGCACGGCTTCAATCCAACCAGCAAGGAAAGCAGGAAGCGTCTTGATTAACAAGTCAGACCCTGCGACCGCGAGCTTGTCGAACAACGTACCGACCGTGTCCAATTCTTCGATTGGTACGACCGTGTTGGCAATCATATCGCCGGCATCGAGCTTATCGACCATGTACATGATCGTGACGCCCGTCTCTTTGTCTCCGTCGAGGATGGCTTGATGGATTGGAGCACCACCCCGATGTTTCGGCAAGAGCGAGGCATGGACGTTGATGGCTCCATGTTTCGGCGCTTCTAACAGTTCGGTCGGAACAATTTGACCGTACGCCGCCGTCACGATCAAATCCGGTTCAAGTGCCAAGATGTCCGCATAATCGGTGCGCACCTTTTCAGGCTGTAACACCGGGATGTTGTGGCGCAGGGCACACTCTTTCACCGGCGTCGGTTTCAGTTCGCGTTTTCGTCCGACCGGCTTGTCCGGTTGCGAGACGACACCTACGACATTGTATCCTTCTTCGAGCAAGCGCTCAAGTACGGATACGGCAAACGTCGGAGTGCCCATGAAGACGATGCGTTGATCCGTCCCTTTTTCCGGCACGGCGAGTTTGTCCGTGAACAACACCCCGTCGAGATGATCGATCTCATGTTGAATCGCCCGAGCGAAGAAGCCGCTCGCCTTCACTTGTTGGTAGCGCCCCTTCAAATCTTGCGTCTTGACGACGATCGTCTCATGCCGTTCGACGAATCCGAACTCTCCCGGGATGCTCAAGCACCCTTCAAGGCCGACCTCGCTTCCCGACGTCTCGATGATCTCTGGATTGATCAACACGAGCGGTCCCGTCTCATCATCCGTATGGACGACGGCGAGCCGTTGGTTCAAGTTGACCTGCGGGGCGGCAACGCCGACGCCGTCATATTCGTACATCGTGTCGAACAGTCGGTCGACCGTCTGACGCAACTTTTTATCAAATTTCGTCACCGGATCACACGTGACCCGTAAAATCTCATTTGGAATCTCTACTACTTTATACATCTGGTTCCACCTCACATGAATACGTATGGGTTTACGTCGATACTCAATTGATACTCTTTTTTACTGATCGCCTTCGCGCGTGCCTGTTGCAACGCGGCGAGGACCGGATATAGCGCCTCAGGATGTTTCGTTTTGATGAACAACTGATAGCGGAACAAGTTCTTTAGTTTAGACAACGGTGCCGGCATCGGTCCATTCAGCCGTGACTGGGCCACATGCGCCTCGACGAAATCAGAGGCGAACAGCTCGGCCTCGGCTTGGGCGACGAGCGGACTTTCGGCCGCGAACGTGACAAGCGTGACGTACCAATACGGTGGATGGTTGCCGACTTGGCGCAACTGCATCTCACGAGCGAAAAAGGATTCATAGTCGTGCTCGCTCGCCGTCTCGATGACGTAATGGTCGGGATTGTACGTCTGTACGTACGCCTCACCTGGTAGACTTCCTCGACCGGCCCGGCCCGCGACTTGGGTGACGAGCTGGAACGTGCGCTCGGTCGCCCGGAAATCAGGCATGCCGAGTGTCGCATCCGCCGCGAGCACCCCGACGAGCGTGACGTTCGGGAAGTCGAGTCCTTTGGCGATCATTTGAGTGCCGAGCAAAATGTCAGCCTCTCCATCCTCGAAGCGTTTCAACAGTTGCTCGTGCGACCCTTTTCGGGACGTCGTGTCTTGGTCCATCCGGATAATTCGCGCCTCGGGGATGCGGTTCAACAGCTCGGTCTCGATCTTTTGCGTGCCGGTGCCGAACTGTTTGATTTTCTTGCTGTCACATGTCGGACATTTTGATGGCATCCCAATCTCATAGCCGCAGTAGTGGCACTTGAGTCGGTCACCGTGTTGGTGATACGTCAAGTTGACGGCGCAGTGCGGGCAAGTGAGTCCTTCCCCGCAGTCACGGCACATGACGAACGTCGTGAAGCCACGACGATTGAGCAAGATGACGCACTGTTCTTTTTTGGCGATGCGGTCGTTGATGGCGACAAATAAATCTTCTGAGAACATCGTCGTGTTGCCTTTGGCGAGTTCACGCCGCATATCGATAATATGGACCGGCGGCATCTCGCCCCCGTACCGCTCACTCAATTGCAGATAGCGATAGACGCCTTTTTGGGCGCGGGCGTAAGACTCGAGTGACGGGGTCGCACTACCAAGGACAACCGGGCAACCGTGGTATCGGGCCCGCCAAATCGCAACGTCACGCGCATGATAGCGCGGGTTCTCTTCTTGCTTGTACGTCGTCTCATGCTCTTCATCTAAGATGAGCAGGCCGATGTTCTCGAGCGGGGCGAAGATGGCCGAGCGTGCCCCGACGACGACATCGACTTCACGCCGCTTGATCTTCCGCCATTCATCATATTTTTCCCCTTGCGACAAGGCGCTATGAAGCACAGCGACCCGGTCGCCGAAACGGCGCTTGAACCGTTTCACCATCATCGGCGTGAGCGAAATTTCCGGCACGAGCAAAATCGCCTGTTTGCCTTCATCGACGACTTGACCGATCGCTTCGAGATAGACTTCTGTCTTCCCGCTGCCGGTGACCCCATGCAGGAGCAACGTCTCCCCGGCTTCCGCGTCACGGATGGCATGAACGGCCGTCGCTTGACTCTCGTTCAATTGGACCGTCTCAACGACCTGTTCGATCGTGGCATACGGGTCGCGATTCAGTTCGACCTCGGTCACTTTGACGGCACCGAGCGACTCCATTTTTTGCAGTTGGGCGCGCGATAGCCCGATTTGACGTAACGACGACCAATACATGCGCGGTACGTCCTTTAGCAACTCAATCGCTTCTTGTTGTTTCTTCGCACGGCCCGGGATGACAGTCGCATCAATCAGTTCGATGACGAGGTCCGTCTTGACAGTCCGTTTCTCTTTTAACACCGGCGCGAGCAAGATGTCCCCTTTTTTGGCGAGCGCCAAGATGATGGACTGCGTCTCTTTCGGATACTCCGAAAGATGGGTACCGGCTCGAACGCCGTCCGGGAGCGTCTCGCCTTTGATTTCTTTGTCGTAACTCACTTTCAGCGCCGCCGGCAACATGGCGAGGAGTGCCGACGACCGGAAACAGAGCGTCGTCTCTTTCACATGGGTCGATAAGTCGAGCAACTCGTCCGTCAGTGATGATTCTTCATCTAATAGGGCTTCGAGCGGTTTCAAGCCTTCACGCGTCCCTTCTGAGACACCGGTGACGATTCCAAGCAGGCGTCGTGAGCCGAACGGGACCGAGACACGCATGCCCGGTTCGATTAACGTCTCGAACTGGGGCGGCACTTCATAATCGAACGGACGGTCTATTGTGATGACGGGCGCATCGACATGGACGTGGGCGATCATCGCAAATCTTCCTTAAAGTGGGTGAGCAACTCGACGGCGAGCTCGCGTTTGCTTTGACGAGGCAAGCGGACATGAGCCCCGTCCGCGCGAAACAACATGACCTCGTTGTCGTCAGAGCGGAAGCCGATATCTGGCTTCGACACATCATTCGCGACGAGGTAGTCGACCCGCTTACGGGCGATTTTATCGCGGGCGTGTTGCTCGAGATTCTCCGTCTCTGCCGCAAAACCGACGAGGAGCTGATGCGTCTTCTTCTCCCCGAGCGTCTTCAAGATATCGGTCGTCTCTTCGAGTTCGATCGTCAACGGGCCGTGCACTTTTTTATGTTTCTCGCTATGGACCATCTTCGGGCGATAGTCGGCGACGGCGGCCGATTTGATGACGAGGTCTTGGTCATCGAAACGCGCGAGCACCGTCTCGAGCATATCTTTCCCGGATTCGACGGCGATGGCGGTCACGCCGTCCGGTACGGGTACTTGCAGCGGTCCGTGGACGAGCGTGACGTGTGCGCCCATATCGCGGGCAGCCGCGGCGAGCGCGACGCCCATCTTGCCTGATGAGTCATTCGATAAAAAGCGGACCGGGTCGATGCGTTCGACCGTCGGCCCTGCCGTAATCAATACTTGCTTCCCGAGCAGATGTTTCGGGACGAACTGGCTCTCGATAATCCGGACGAGGTCTTCCGGTTCCGGTAGACGTCCCCCCCCAATCCAGCCGCAGGCGAGGTTGCCGACACCGGGCTCGATGATTTGATAACCGAACGTTTTGAGCGTTTCGATATTGCGACGTGTGGCCGGATGTTCAAGCATATTGACGTTCATCGCCGGTGAGACGATGACCGGGCATTTCGCCGCTAAGATTGAGGTCGTGATGAAGTCATCGGCAATACCGGCCGCGAGTTTCGCGATCATGTTCGCCGTGGCAGGTGCGACGACGATCAAGTCACTCGTATCGACAACGTCGATGTGGGCGATTTTGGTCGGGTCATGTTCCTCGAACACGTCGGTGTATACCGGGTTTCGACTGAGCGCCTGAAACGTCGCTTTCCCGACAAATTCTTCGGCTGACGCGGTCATTGCCACCCGAACGTTCGCACCAGCCTGGACAAGTTTCGACGTGAGCGCGCACGCCTTATACGCCGCAATCCCACCGCTCACACAAAGCAAGATATTCCGATCGTTCAACATTCACAATTCTCCCCCTTATAGACAATGAGACCCAAGTCGTATCCGACTTGGGTCACACTTCATCCGTTGTTTTTTTCGTTCGTGATGATTGTCGTGTCACCCGAATACAATTCTTCTAGCGCTTGACCGACCGGCTTATACGATTTTGGCGCGGCGACTTTCGGTGCTTTTCCGTCCTGGATTTGGCGGGCCCGCTTCGCGGCCACCGTCACGATCGTGTATTTCGACGGGATGATACGTTGTAAGGCATCAATCGAAGGGTATAACATTAAATGACCTCCATCATGGCTTTTTTATAGAGAGATGCGACACGTTCACGTTTACAATGTTCGGCCGTCACGATCGCTTTGATACGATCAATCGCTTTGTCCACTTCATCATTCGTAACGACGTAATCGTATGCATCCATCAATTCAATTTCTTCCCGGGCGACGAGCAAGCGTTGCTTGATCACATCTTCCGATTCCGTACCTCGACCGACTAAGCGGTTGCGTAATTCTTGCAAGCTTGGCGGAGCCAAGAATAAAAAGACCGCTTCCGGGAAACGCTCTTTCACTTGGAAAGCACCTTGGACTTCAATCTCAAGGATGACGTCTCTTCCGCTCTCGAGTGTCTCACGAACCCATTCGACCGGTGTCCCATAATAGTTGCCGACAAATTCAGCGTGTTCGAGCAATTGATCGTGCTCGATCATGTCTTCAAATTGTTCTCTCGTCTTAAAGAAGTAATGCACGCCTTCCACTTCCCCTTCACGCGGTTTCCGGGTCGTCGCCGAGACCGAATATTGAAGGTTGTTGTCCTCTTCCTCACGGAGCACGCGGCACACTGTCCCTTTACCGACGCCACTCGGGCCAGACAAGACGATTAATAATCCTCGTTCTTTAAAATTCACTGCAAGACCTCCATCTTCTAACATCACATTTAATTATAATAGCAGTCAATCAATTGTTCCGGCAAGAAGAAGTTCGGATTTCCTACTTCATCGTACCATATTTTCCATGAATCTGATAACGTAGAGACAGAAAAAGAACAAAGGTGATGAGACTAGTGGCATATGATGGATTAATGACATATCGTGTTGTAACAGAATTACAAGCTCTTGTCGGAGGGCGAATCAATCGCGTGCACCAACCGTATTCCCTCGACTTGATGATTCAAGTCCGATCGAACCGCCAAAGCGTCCAATTGCTCGTTTCGGCGAACGCGATGTACGCGCGGCTCCAATTAACGGATAATCCGACCAAGAACCCGCAAGAACCCCCGATGTTTTGCATGATGCTCCGCAAACATATCGAAGGTGGCTTCATCACGGCGGTCGAACAAATCGGACGCGACCGTGTCATCGTCTTGTCGATTCGTTCACGAAACGAGCTCGGCGACGAAGAGAACAAGAAAGTGTATATCGAATTGATGGGACGGCACTCGAACGTCGTGTTAACGAACGAGGACGGCAAAATTTTGGACGCGATCAAGCACTTGCCACCGTCACAGAACACGTACCGGACAATCATGCCGGGCAGCGATTACTTATTGCCGCCGGCCCAAGACAAGTGCGACCCGTTGACAGAACGTGAAGCGGGCTTGAAGCGAATCGATTGGAACGCCGGAAAACTTGATAAACAACTTGTCGCCAGTTTCGCAGGCCTGAGCCCGCAGATTGCACAAGAAATCGTCCATCGGGCCAAACTCCCGAACCGGGCGAGCATCGAAGAGGCGTTCATCGGTGTGATGGCCGACCTCGAAGGACCGTTCGTTTTCCAACAGCTCGCTTCCGGAAAAGAACGTTTCAGTCCGATCGTGCTCACGTCAGGAGAGATTACCGCCGAAGAACGCTACGAGACGAGCAAAGACGTCCTCGACCGCTTCTTCTATGAAAAAGCGAACCGGGACCGCGTCAAACAACAGGCGCATGATGTCGAACGTTTGCTCAAGTCCGAGCTCGAGAAGAACATCTTGAAGCGGAAGCGTCTGCTCGACGACTTGAAGGCGACGGAACGGTCCGATGAGCTCCAAAAATACGGTGAACTGTTGACGACGTACTTGTTCCAACTCGAGAAAGGTATGACCGTCGCTCACGTCGTCGACTACTACGACGAAGAAGGCGGTATGATCGACATCCCGCTCAATCCGCTCAAGACGCCAAACGAAAACGCACAAGCTTACTATAAGAAATACAACAAGTTGAAAGTCGCCAAAATCGAAGTGCAAAAGCAAATCGAATTGAACGACGCCGAGATTCAGTATTTAGAGACGCTCGTCGCCCAACTCGATGTCGCCTCACCTGCCGATATCGTCGAGATTCGAGAAGAATTGGCTGAAGGCGGCTATATGAAACAACGGAATCAAAAGAAGAAACAGACGAAGAAAATTTCGCTCGAAGCGTATACGTCGTCGACGGGGACAGAGTTCTTCGTCGGGAAGAACAATACGCAAAATGATTATTTGACGTTCAAGTTCGCACGTCGCGACGAGATTTGGCTCCACGTGAAAGATATTCCCGGCTCACACGTCATTATTCGTTCGAGCGAACCCGACGAGACGACGCTGCTCGAAGCCGCGACAGTCGCCGCCTACTTCTCGAAGGCCCGTGCCTCGAGCGGTGTGCCGGTCGATTACACGAAAGCGCGCTATGTGAAAAAGCCGAGCGGCGCCAAGCCTGGATTCGTCATCTATACGGATCAGCAGACAGTGTACGTCACGCCGGATGAGCGGCTCGTTAAATCACTCCAGCAATGAGTTCAGACCACGTCACATGACGTGGTCTTGTTTGTGACTTGCATAGAAATCGATGCTTACTATCGCCTTCGCCGGCACCCTCCGTTCCTGGGGCGATGCGGATGCCTCCACAGTGCGTACCGCACTTTACGGGGTCATCCTTGCATCGCTCTCCCCTAGGAGTTCGGGTGCCGGCCCGGACATCGGTTGGTCCTGCTTCTTTTTGGTTTTCCTCTAATACGTAAAGATGAAAGATTGCTTGTCCGTGGCGCCGGAGACTCCTACAGGATAGCAATCCGACGGAGACCCAGCAGCGACGCTAGTCGCGATGCGGCTCCGGGATTGCCTGTGGAAAGCGAAGGCGCCTAAAGGACGAGCTCTCAATCAATCATAAAGCAAGGCCCCGTCGCTAAAACGGGGCCTTGCTTCATTTCGGATTATGTTTGAACGCTTCGAGCTGTTCATGATAGTCGAGCAAATGCCCGTGTAAGATTTCAGAAACGGATAGATCCTCATGCGGCAACGTGAACAGCGAATACGGCTTGTCACACGTGTAGAGGATGTCGTGATGATGCGCAAGGAGATATAAAAATTCGGATTCGAACGCCCGGCGTTCTTCCTCACCAATCAATAATAGTGCCTCACGGTGTTCGGCGAGACTCTCGAGCAGCAAGACGAGCTTGTCCTCAAGGTGAATCAATAGACGATACTGTTTGATCGTCAAATGCTTCAATGTCACGTTCGTCACTTTCATGTCTTCTTGGAGCATCATGTGCAGCTCTTGATGCCCGAGGATGCGGGCCCGCGTCTCAAGCAATTCTGATGGGGATCCGACAAGTTCGCGCCAATGGTGAAACATGTAGGCCGATGTCTTTCGAATCTCACTGAGCAACCGATCTTCATAACGAGGCGGTAGAAACGCATAGTTCACTCCGAGCGAGACGAAAACACCGACAGCCGTCAAAAGCGAACGGGTCCACGCATAATGGAAGAAGTCGGTCGTCGGGTTCTCGAGCATGAGCACGATTGCGAACGCCGCGTACGTCGACATGTGTGTCTTATCGAACGTCGTGTTGAGCGTGAGCGCCACGATGACGGCGAGCCCGATCGAGATCGGGTTGACTCCGAACGCGTAGACGATCAAGAGACCGCACATGAGCCCGACAATCGTCCCGAAGATTCGACTGAAGACGATATTTGATGACCGTTTCACGGTCGGTTGCATCGCGACGACGGCCGCGATGGCCCCCATGCCTGAATAGATGCCAAACACGTACCACGACAAGGCGATCGTGATGGCGACGGCAATCCCCGTCTTTAATGTCCGGAGTCCGACTTTAGGGATGTAACGTTTGTTGATCATTTAAGTTCGACCTTTCCTGTCTCGGAAATGAGTTCGATATTCGGTCGGTTCGAGTTCGACAGATGATACACGCCGCCCCCGATTTCCTTGAACCGCTCGGATGCTGTCACGTTGCCGGACGTGGTGACGTTCACTTGTCCGGTCGCATTGCGCGGCTCGTAGGCGAGCGTCCCAGCCTCGGTCTGAACCGTCAAGCTTTGATTGACGACGATGTCACCCACGGTCGCATTCCGATAGGAGAGGATATTTCCCGTGACGACCCGGACGGTCTCTAGTGTCGCATCACTCCGCGTCTCGACACGAAGTCGATCACTTTCGAGTTTCTTTACATTGACTGCGTTCGCCTCCAAGATGATCGTCTTGGCGATCAATCCTTGTCCCGTCACTTGCTCGGCCTCGACATCGATTGACGTCATCGAGCTCGGCAAGGCGACGCGAATTTTATAGCGGGACGGCTCATCGCTCGCCCGGCTGCCGAATTGACTCAGTTGGCCATACCGCTCGACGACCGAGATTGTGTCGCCGACCGACTTGACTTTGATGCGACGCTCTTTCGAGTTCGTCTGCAACACGTCAATCTGAACCTTCTCATTCGTGCTCCGAACAAATTCGACGTTGCCATGCGCCGTCTCGAGCCGAAGCCTCTTCATCTGGTATCGGTCCTCGTACGTGTCCCCGAGTGCCAACACATGGCTGAATATGAATAAATTCAAGAAAAAAATGAGGGGCAAGACGGTGAGGACGAGTCCGAACGCGATTTTACGATGTTTCGGGATCGCTTGAAAGCGAGCTTTCAAGGACTTTCCCTTCATTCTAGAATACGCCATACACATCTCCTTTATTAACTACTTTCCCTATTCTAACACGTTCAGTATGCCATGTTACCAATTGAAAAAGAATCCGCCGGGAGGTGGATTCTTAGAAAGGTAAATTACGATGTGACACGAGCGCTCCAACCTGTCGGATCATTTCGCCAGTCACGTAAAGTAGCAGCCTCTTCTTTACTGATGATTCGCTTCTTGACGGCGACCTCGAGCACATCCAACAGTGTAATCAGTGCATGCGCAGTGAAGCCGGAGTCCAATAGATTGATGTGAAGACGGCTCAGACTGTAGGAAAAGATCGCTTGAATCTTGATCACTTCCCCGCCGGCTTTCTGGATCGCTTTGGCGGCCTCGATGCTCGATGAACCGGTCGACAACAAATCTTCAATCACGACGACACGAGCGCCAGGCTCGAACCGACCTTCGATTTGATTCCCTTTCCCATGTCCTTTCGCACTCGAACGGACGTAGACGAGCGGCAAGCCGAGCCGGTCGGCGACAAGCGTCGCATGAGGAATTCCCGCTGTCGCTGTCCCGGCGATGACATCGGCGTTGAGCGGACGGATCGCTTCGACGAGCGCATCGATGATGAGATTGCGGACATCAGGATAGCTGAGCGTCAAACGGTTGTCACAATAAATCGGACTCTTCATCCCGCTCGACCATGTATACGGGTTCTCGGGAGAAAGGGTCACGGCCTCGATCTGTAATAAAGCTTCAGCGATTTGTCTCATACGTTCGACTCCATTCCTGTAAGTAGTATTCATATGCGGCGTTCGGGTCTTCGGCCCGGGTGATCGGCCGGCCGACGACGATGGCCGACACGCCGGCCTCACGCGCCGCTTTTGGTGTGGCGACGCGCACTTGATCGTCTACTGTCTCGTTCATCCGGATACCCGGCGTCACGGTCAAAAACGATGAGCCGAGCGCTTGGTGAATCGCATGGGCCTCATGCACGGACGCGACGACCCCGTCGAGTCCGGCCCGATCGGCCATGGCTGCCTGGCGAAGGACGGCCTGCTCCAGACCGCCTCTGATGTTTAATTCTTCAGAAAGCATCCGTTCATCGGTCGACGTCAACTGGGTGACCCCAATCAATTTCGTCGTATCGGTCACATCACGTAAGCCGTCTAAGGCGTAGCGCATCATCGTCTCGCCGCCGAGTGTATGGACGTTCGTCAACTCGACGCCGAGGCGGCCGATTTGACGGAGCGTCCGCCGTGCCGTCTCCGGGATGTCGTGGACTTTGATGTCTAAAAAGACGGGGTATCCATTGTCGACGAGTTGCTCGACAAAACGCCCCCCTTCCCGATAGAACAGCTCCATCCCGACTTTGACGGCTGGTTTCTGATTGATTCGTTCCAATAGACGGAACGCGTCGGCGCCCGTCTCGACATCAAGCGCGAGATACAGTCTGTTCATAAGCTTTCCCCCTGATGTCTAAAATGTGATCGATGCCAAGTTCGTCAAGTCGTCCCGGCAACGCTTCGATGATTTCTTGACAGACGTACGGATTCTCAAAATTGGCCGTTCCGACCGCGACCGCTGAGGCACCTGCGTAGATAAACTCTAATACGTCGTCCACCGTCCGCACGCCGCCCATCCCGATAATCGGGATATCGACGGCCTGAGCGACTTCATACACCATCCGAATGGCGACCGGTTTGACGGCAGGGCCAGACAAGCCCCCGATTCGATTGGCGAGAATCGGTTGTCCGGTCGTGACGTCGATGCGCATCCCGACGAGCGTGTTGATCATCGTGATCCCGTCGGCACCGGCCGATTCGACCGCCTTGGCCATCGCCGTGATCGATGTGACGTTCGGAGACAGTTTGACGTAAACCGGTTTCGTTGACGCCGCTTTGACAAGCCGGGTCAATTCGGCCGCCATCTCAGGATCGGTCCCGAACTGCATCCCGCCGCACTTCACGTTCGGACATGAAATGTTCAGCTCGAGCGCTTTAATGGTCGGGTCGGCACTCATCTGGCGGGCGACGTGAATATACTCTTCTGGCGTCGAGCCGGCCACGTTGGCGATGATCTCGGTATCAAATCCCGACAGGAACGGAAGCTTGTCTTCGATGATGGCGTCGACACCTGGATTTTGAAGGCCGATGGCGTTCAGCATTCCTTGTGCCGTCTCAGCGACACGGGGCGTGCCGTTGCCGAATCGCGACTCGCCTGTCGCCGCCTTAATCATAATACCGCCTAATATCGATAAGTCATAGAGTTTGGCGAACTCTTCACCGAATCCGAAACAGCCTGACGCCGGCATGATCGGATTTTTCAACTGTAAGCCTGGCAAATCGACGTGTAATCTCATAGCGTCACCTCTTCCGCACGAAATACCGGTCCGTCACTGCACACTTTGACGTAACCGCCTGGCGCTTCGCACACGCAAGCGAAACAAGCTCCAATGCCACACCCCATCCGATTCTCGATCGAGATATATCGCTCTTCGATATGTGATGCGGCGACTGCCTTCAACATCGGTTCCGGTCCACAGCTGAACAACACATCGGCCTCGACCCGCGCGAGCGGGCCGGTCACAAATCCCATTTCCCCATACGTTCCGTCGACCGTCGTGATGATCGTCTCCCCCAGTTCACGGAACGCGTCTTCATAAAAAATGCTCGTTTTCGTATCAAACCCGAGAATCGCCACCGTCTCAATCCCGCGTGCGGCGAGCAGACGCCGCGTGTAGTAGAGCGGTGGCACCCCGATGCCCCCACCGACGAGGACGACACGCTTGCCTGTTTGCTCGAGCGGGAAACCGTTGCCGAGCGGTCCGAGGACGTCCAAGACGTCTCCCGTCCGACGAGCGGCCAAATCTGCCGTCCCGCTGCCGATGACTTTATACAGGAACGTGACGACGTTGCCTTCGACGTTCGCGACCGAGAGCGGCCGGCGCAACAGCTCTGACGTCTTCACGTGGAAGAACGTGCCCGGCGCGACTTCTTGCGGTGCGATTTCGACTTTCATCTCCATCGTCGCTGTCGCAATCAATCGGTTCGATAAAATGGTCGCGAGTTGTCTCATACGGTCACCCCGAATGTCGTGAACTCCGGCAAACTCGTTGTTTGGAACGACAGGCTCTCGATGACTTGGAGCAGCGCCTTAACCGTATCGAGCGACGTCAGACAGAGCACGCCTTGCTCGGCCGCGGCCCGACGGATGATGAACCCGTCTTTCGTCGCGAGGGCGTCACGCGTCGTCGTGTTCAAGACGATGTCGACTTCTCCTCGTTCGATGACGCTCAGCATCGTCTCACCAGACTCATTGATCTTCCCGACCGGATGGACCGGTAGGCCGTCTGCTGAGAGCGCCTGCGCCGTACCGGACGTGGCCATCAGGCGGAATCCGAGTCGATTGAAACGGCGGGCGATGTCGAGCGCCTCTTCCTTGTCTTGGTCGGCGACCGTCAATAGGACGTTCCCTTTCAAGGCGATCGTCATGCCGGCGGCGACGAGCCCTTTATACAGTGCTTTTTCGAGCGTACGGTCTGTCGCCATGACTTCACCGGTCGATTTCATTTCCGGCCCGAGCGACGGATCGACTTCTTTTAATTTCGCGAAACTGAACACTGGCACTTTGACCGAAATCGCGTCCGCTTCTGGATGCAGGCCGGTCCCTAACCCTAAATCTTTCAGACTCGTCCCGAGAATCGTCTGCGTGGCGATGCGCGCAATCGGCAGGCCCGTCACTTTCGAGATGAATGGGACGGTCCGGCTCGCCCGCGGGTTGACCTCGATGACATATAAGTCGTCCGCGTAGACGAACTGGATATTGAGCAACCCTTTGATTCGGAACGCCTTGGCGAGTTTGATCGTGTAATCGACGACTTTTTCTTTCAATGCCTCACTCAATCGTTGCGGCGGATACACGGCGATCGAGTCACCCGAGTGGACGCCGGCCCGTTCGATATGTTCCATGATGCCCGGGATATAGACGTCGGTCCCGTCACAGATGGCATCGACTTCAATCTCGATGCCCGTCAAGTAGCGGTCGATGAGGACGGGACGGTCTTTCGAGGCGACGACGGCGTGGCGCATATACCGTTCGAGCTCCGAGCGCTCATAGACGATCTCCATCGCCCGACCTCCGAGCACATATGACGGGCGGACGAGTACCGGATAACCGAGCATATCGGCGCAAGCGACGGCCTCTTCGACCGTGACCGCCGTCTTGCCCGGCGGTTGGGCGAGTCGTTCGGCCGAGAGCGTCGCTTCGAACGCTTTCCGGTCTTCAGCGCGGTCGATATCTTCAAGCGACGTCCCTAAAATTTGGACCCCTTCTGCTTCGAGCGAGGCCGCCAAGTTGATTGCCGTCTGACCGCCGAACTGGACGATGACGCCGAGCGGCTGTTCGTTGCGGATGACCTCGAGCACGTCTTCGGTCGTGAGCGGTTCGAAGTAGAGCCGGTCCGAGATCGAGAAGTCGGTTGACACCGTCTCCGGGTTATTGTTGATGATGATCGCTTCGTAGCCTGCGTCACGGATCGTCTGGATCGAGTGGACGGTCGCGTAGTCGAACTCGACACCTTGCCCGATCCGGATCGGTCCCGAACCGAGGACGAGAATCGATGGTTTGTCCGTCTTCACGGCCTCGTTCTCGACTTCGTACGTCCCGTAAAAGTATGGTGTCTCCGAAGCGAACTCGGCCGCACACGTGTCGACCATCTTATACACCGGGCGGATGCCCCAGTCGTTCCGAAGCGATTTCACCGTCTCCACAGTCTCATTCGTGATTCGGGCGATCATCTTATCGCTGAAGCCGAGACGTTTCGTCTCGATGAGGCGTTCTTTTGAAAGCGGCTCATGCTGAAGCGTCTCTTCTTGTTGCCAAATCCGAGCGAGTTTCGATAAGAAGAAACGATCGATTTTTGTCAGCTCATGCAACTGTTCTGTCGAGTAGCCGCGACGGAGCGCCTCATAGAGCATCCACAACCGCTCATCCGTCGGTGTCGTCAGTTCGCGATCGAGCTCCGCGGTGCTTAGTTGCGCGAGGCGTGGCACGGCCAAGTCTTCTGTCCCGAGTTCGAGCGAACGGACGGCCTTCAAGAGTGCTTCTTCCAAATTACGGCCGATCGCCATCACTTCCCCGGTCGCTTTCATCTGCGTGCCGAGGCGACGATCAGCCGTCTCGAACTTATCGAAGGCGAAGCGCGGAATCTTAGCGACGACATAGTCGAGCGCCGGTTCGAACGAGGCGTAACTCGTCTCCGTCACCGGGTTCTTCAATTCTGACAACTTGTATCCGACCGCTACTTTCGCAGCCAACTTGGCGATCGGATATCCCGTCGCTTTCGAGGCGAGCGCCGAACTGCGGGAGACACGTGGGTTGACCTCGATGACGTAGTACGTGAAGCTGTCCGGGTCAAGGGCGAACTGGATGTTGCATCCCCCTTCGATGCCGAGAGCGCGGATGATGTCGAGTGAGACGCTGCGGAGCATCTGATAGTCGCGGTCCGACAGTGTCTGCGTCGGAGCGAAGACGATCGAGTCGCCCGTATGGACCCCGACCGGATCAAAGTTTTCCATCGCACAGACGATGATGGCCTGGTCGCTCGAATCGCGCATCACTTCATACTCGACTTCTTTCATGCCGGCAATCGATTTCTCGAGCAACACTTGTGTCACTGGACTCGCTTTCAGCCCTGATTCGACGAACTGTTCGAATTCATTCCGGTCATGGGCAATCCCGCCACCGGTTCCTCCGAGCGTGTACGCCGGACGGATGATAATCGGATAGCCGATCCGGTCGGCAAAGCCCCAAGCCGACTCGAGCGACTGCACGATTTCGCTTTCCGGGACCCCGTGGCCGAGCTTATACATGAGGTCGCGGAACTGTTCCCGGTCCTCAGCTTGTTCGATGGCCGATAATTTTGTCCCGAGCAATTCGACGCCGCAATCTTCAAGCACGCCGCGACGATCGAGTTCCATCGCCAAGTTGAGACCGGTCTGGCCGCCGAGTGTGGCCAGGAGCGCGTCCGGTCGCTCTTGACGGATAATCCGTTCGACGAACTCCGGTTCGAGCGGTTCGATATAGACACGGTCCGCCGTCGTCGGGTCGGTCATGATCGTCGCCGGGTTCGAGTTGACGAGGATGACTTCATATCCTTCTTCTTTCAAGGCAAGACACGCCTGGGTACCAGCATAGTCAAATTCTGCCGCCTGTCCGATGACGATTGGGCCGGATCCGATTACAAGGATTTTCTGAATATCTGGTCGTTTTGGCATGTCACATTCCTACTTTCTGTTTGTTTTCTTGAACGAGTTGCATGAAACGGTCAAATAAATCGTTGGCGTCGTATGGACCCGGTGCCGCCTCGGGATGGTATTGGACCGAAAACGTCGGATGATGTAGATGCTTCACACCTTCGACCGTGCCATCGTTGACGGCGCGATGCGTGACGACGAGTCCTGTCGTCGCGAGCGACGCTTCATCGACTGCGTAGCCGTGGTTTTGGGACGTGATTGTCACCGCTCCGGTCTCTAGTTCGACCACGGGATGGTTGGCACCGCGATGACCGAACGGGAGTTTGAACGTGTTGGCACCGCTCGCGAGTGCAATCAACTGATGGCCGAGACAGATCCCGAAGATCGGGAGTGTCGGCATGAGGCGCTCGATGAGCGGTAACGCCGTCGGGACGTCTTTCGGATCCCCCGGTCCGTTCGACAGCATGACGCCGTCCGGCTCATAGCGCATCACTTCTTCGGCCGTCACGTCGTGCGGCAAGACGACGACTTCACAGTCGCGTTTCACGAGTTCACGCATGATGCCGAGCTTCGCGCCGAAATCGATGAGGGCAATCCGTGGGCCGCTGCCGGTGCTGACATACGCCCGCTTCGTCGAGACACGCTCGACTTGATTGGTCGGCAGGAGAACATCGAAGCGGTGTTGGACCGTCTCCCACGTCGAGTCGCCGTCGACCATGACACCGCGCATGACGCCGAGTGAGCGCAAGTGACGCGTCAACATGCGTGTGTCGACTCCTGCTAGACCCGGGATGTTGAAGCGTTTGAGCGTATCATGAAGCGTCGCGGTCGAACGGAAGTTCGACGGTGTGTCGCACACTTCTTTGACGATGAGCCCTTTCGCCATCGGAACGGTCGTCTCGAAATCTTCGCGGTTGACGCCATAGTTCCCGATCAACGGATTCGTCAACACGATGAGTTGGTCGCAGTAAGACGGGTCAGATAACATCTCTTGATATCCGGTCATCCCGGTCTGGAAGACGACTTCCCCGATCGTCTCCACACTTGCACCAAACGCTGTTCCTACAAATGAAGTACCGTCCTCAAGCCATAATGTTCGTTTCATCGAATCTCCCCTTATATACGATTTTTCCAGCCACGATGGTCATCACCGGCCAGCCAACTAGTTTCTTCCCAGCAAACGGTGTGTTCTTCCCTTTCGAACGGAACGTCGTCGGATCGACGACCCGCTCCGTCTCCGGGTCGATGAGGGCGAGGTCCGCCGCCCGGCCGACTTCAATCACACCGTACGGCAACCCGAACACGTCACTCGGTCGTTTCGTCATCCACTCGATGAGCGCCGCCTCTTCCATCTGTCCCGTTTTGACGAACGTCGTGTACAAGAGCGGGAACGCCGTCTCGAAACCGGTGATCCCGAACGGGGCCCGTTCCATGCCGGCCGCCTTCTCCTCGGCCGTGTGCGGGGCGTGATCGGTCGCGATCATATCGATCGTGCCATCGAACAAGCCCTCGAGTAGCGCCTCCCGGTCGTCCGCGCTCCGGAGCGGCGGATTCATTTTAAAGTTCGGGTCGAGGCCCGGGATATCGTCTTCACAGAGGACGAGGTGATGCGGTGTCACTTCGGCCGTGACCCGGATGCCGGCTCGTTTGGCGTCGCGGATGACGCGCACCGACTGTCGTGACGAGACGTGGCAGACGTGATAGTGACAGCCTGTCTCTTCGGCGATCAAGACGTCCCGGGCGATATGGATGCTCTCGGCGAGGCTCGGGATGCCTTGGATGTCATGTTCTTCACTGAACCGGCCTTCGTGGACCGAACCGGCCTTGAGCGTATTGTCCTCGCAATGGGCGACAATCGCCTTGTCGAGTCGTTTCGCTTCCCGCATCGCCGCGCGCATCATCGCTGCCGATTGGACGCCAACTCCGTCGTCGGTGAAGGCGAACGAATCTGCGAGCGAGGCCATGTCGACTTGCTCGGTACCGAGCTGTCGTTTCGTGATGGCGGCGTATGGCAGGACACGCACGATGGCGTCTTGCTCGATTTTAGCCAACAGCTGGTCCATCGTTGCGCGGTCGTCTGGGACCGGACGCGTGTTCGGCATCGCACAGATTGTGGTGAATCCGCCGGCTGCAGCCGCCTCTGTCCCGGTCTTGATTGTCTCTTTCTTCTCCCCACCCGGTTCGCGCAAGTGGACGTGGACATCGACGAGTCCTGGGATGAGTAGCATCCCTGTCGCATCAATCACGTCGTGTCCTTCAGTCGTGCCGTTATAGTCGACTGAGCGGATCTCGCCGTCTTCAATCAATAGTGTCGTCGTCCGTTTCGTGTTCCCGTCATACCAAGTTGCGTGTTGAAGTATCATAATTGTCCCCCTAATGCTCGATTTAAGATGGCCATCCGGGCGTAAACACCGTTCGTCATCTGTGGAAAGATACGCGACTGTGGATGTTCGATTAAACTACCGGCAATCTCGACGTCCCGATTGACCGGGGCCGGATGCATGATGATCGCTTGCGGTTTCATCCGCTCGACGCGTTCCGGCGTCAAGCCATAGCGTACATGGTAATCTTCTTTCGAGAAGATATCGCCCATGATGTGGCGTTCGTGCTGGACGCGCAGCAACATGATGACGTCACAGTCGGCCAACACGTCGTCGAGGTCACGATGCTCGAGCCCCATCGACTCGTCCCACCAGGAGGCGGGACTGCAGCCGACGACGTTCGCGCCGAGCCGCTTGAGCACCGAGGCGTTCGAGCGGGCGACACGGCTATGGACGAGGTCACCGCAGATGGCGATATTCAATCCTTCGAACGTCTTGAACTCTTCAAAGATCGTGACGAGGTCGAGGAGTGACTGGGACGGATGTTCCCCGCTCCCGTCACCGCCGTTCAACACCGGGATATTCAATGTTTCGACGAGTTCATGGTAGTAGCCCGACTCCGGATGGCGGATGACGAGGGCATCGACCCCGATCGCCTCGAGCGTCTTGCACGTGTCGTAGAGCGTCTCACCTTTCGTCACCGATGACGTCGCCACGTCGAACGGGATCTCCTGGACCTTCAAGTGCCGTTCGGCCATTTGAAACGAATTTTTCGTTCGCGTCGAGTTTTCAAAGAATAAATTCGCGACCGTCTTCCCATCGAACAATGGGGGCATGTTCCCTTGTTTATAGCGGAGCGACTCCTCGATCAGACCCATAATCTCGTCGAGGGATAGCGTGTCCAGGCTGACAAAATGCTTCGGTTGTTGTTTGATGATGTTCATGTTCGTCTCCTCCTTTTATGTGAAGGCAAAGAGAAAAGGCGTCTCTTCACCTACGTGAAGGGACGCCTTTATCTGGGCAGAACACACCCAAATAAACGAGCCTTCACTTTGCCGACCTCACGGGATCGAATTAAAAGTTACTTGCTTGTCGTGTGTCTTCAGTTGTTTCGGCAGCAGGTTCTTCCACGCTTTCCGCTTTTGGCAAGAAGGCGTTCAAGAGAATCCCGACGACCGTTGCGAGCGCCATCCCTTGGACCGGGAAGCTACCGAGTTGGACCATCGCCCCACCGAGTCCGATGACGAGGATGACCGAGGCGATGATGAGGTTGCGTTTCTCGGCGAGATCGACGTTGCTCTCGACCATCGTCCGGAGACCGTTCGAGGCGATGACCCCGAACAAGAGGATCGAGATGCCGCCTTTGACCGGGTTCGGAATCGTCGAGATGAACGCTTCGACGTGTCCGAGGAATCCGAAACTGATGGCCATGAGCGCCGCTCCGGCGATGACGTAGACGCTATACACTTTCGTGATAGCCATGACCCCGTTGTTCTCACCGTAAGTCGTACACGGTGGACCACCGAGTGCCGAGGCGACCGCTTTCCCGACCCCGTCGCCGAGGAGGGTCCGATGGAGACCTGGGTCTTTCATCGTCTCGCGGCCGATGATTTTCGACGTGACCATCTGGTCGCCGATATGTTCCGTCATCGTGACGAGTGCGACTGGGACGATGGCGAGGAGTGCCCCGACTTGCCACATCGGCATGTAGTCGACGAACACCATCGTGAAGTCAGGCAGTTGGAACAAGCTCGCTTGTCCGAGCGCCGAGTAGTCGATGATTCCGAACAGTGCGGCGATGAGGTAACCGCCGATGATTCCGAACAAGATCGGGACAGCGCCCCATACTCCTTTGAGCGTCGTCATGGCGAGAATCGTAATACCGAGCGTGAGCAACGCGACGGTGATGAACGTTCCGTTGTATGCCCCGTCCTTATTCATCGACATGTCGATGGCGACCGGTGCGAGCGATAAGCCGATGACCATGATGACCGGACCGACGACGACCGGTGGCAGCAAGCGTAGCAACCAGTTCACGCCGGTCTTATAGATGACGAGCGAGACGACGCCGTAGACGGAACCGGCGATGATGCCTCCGAACAAGGCGGCTTCGACACCCCATTGTTGGCTGACAGCGATAATCGGCGCGATGTACGCGAAGCTCGATCCGAGATAAGTTGGGACTTTGAAGCGTGTGATTGCTAGGAATGAGAGCGTGGCCACACCGGAAGCGACGAGGGCGACGGACGTGCTTAGGCCCGTCAAAATCGGGACTAAAATCGTCGCTCCGAACATGGCGAAGACGTGTTGCAGGCTGAAGAGCAGCCATTGCGGTAAGTGAGCGGGACGCTCGTGGATGTTGAGGATGGGTTTCATATGTGGTTCTCCTTCCTGGCCTCTCTGGACCACCTTAAAGGTTTTTTGATTATTGCTGTTTGATGAATACTTCGTCTGTCGCATCGACTTCACTGAGTCTGACGACGACTTGTTCCGACTTCGACGTCGGGACGTTCTTGCCGACAAAGTCGGGGCGAATCGGTAACTCGCGGTGTCCGCGGTCGATCAAGACGGCGAGCTGGATATAATCCGGCCGACCGTGGTCGACGAGTGCGTCCATGGCAGCCCGCACTGTCCGGCCTGTATAAAGGACGTCGTCAATCAAGACGACCGTCTTGCCGTTGATATCATGCGGTAACTCGGTCGCTTTCACTTCCGGGTCGAGTGATTTCTTTGATAAGTCATCCCGGTAGAGCGTGATGTCTAAGTTGCCGAGGGCAATCGGTTTGCCTTCGATTTCTTCGATTCGGCGGGCGAGCCGGTCGGCGAGCGTCTCGCCTCTGGTTTTAATCCCGACGAGTACGACGTTGTCCGTCCCTTTGTTTCGCTCGATAATCTCATGGGCGATTCGGGTAAGTGCACGGCGGATGGCCGCTTCATCTAAAATGGTGGAACGTTTCAACTAGTTCCCCCCTCTCACAAATTATATAAAAAAAGAAGACTTCCTCATCCGGCTGGAAAAGGAAGTCTTCATATGTGAGGGCAGACCTCTGCCTCAAATAATCGACGTGTCGTGGCCGCGGCCACAATCCTTTCACAGCCTCTCTGGACTGGGTTTAAAGGTGTTATGCTTCCTAGACTATAAATCGGAATCGGTTGAAAGTCAACGCGTTTTCTCGATTTTGTCTAATTTGGCAAGCTCCGCCTCGAAGTCGGCTGGGAGTTTCGCCTCGAATTCAAGCCATTCGTTCGTGCGTGGATGGAAGAAACCGAGCGTCGCCGCGTGGAGCGCTTGACCGTTCAATTGAATCGTACGGCGTGGACCGTATTTCGGGTCACCAGCAAGCGGATGGCCGATATAACGCATGTGAACGCGGATTTGGTGCGTCCGTCCCGTCTCCAATTTACACTCGACGAGCGTGAAATCTTTGTATCGCTCGAGCAGACGGAAGTGCGTGATCGCTTCTTTCGCGTTCTTGTCGGTCACCGTCATCCGTTGACGGTCGTTCGTGTCACGTCCGATTGGCGCTTCGATTGTCCCAAGTTCATGGGCGACTTCGCCGTGGACGAGGGCGATATATTCACGCTTGATTTTACGATCCTTCAACTGGCTCGCGAGCGATTCGTGGGCCACATCATTTTTCGCGACCATGAGAAGACCGGTCGTGTCTTTGTCGATGCGGTGGACGATGCCTGGACGTTTGACGCCATTGATGCCTGACAAATCGTCACAGTGGTAAAGGAGCGCGTTGACGAGCGTCCCTGACGTATGGCCGGCCGCCGGATGGACGACCATGCCGCGTGCCTTATTGACGACGATGACATCCTCGTCCTCATAGACGACGTCGAGCGGGATATCCTCAGGTAACACTTCGAGTTCGACGGCATCTGGGACCGTCACGACGATTTCGTCGCCTTCTTGCAATTTATAGTTCGGCTTGACGATCTGTCCATTGACGAGCAGGTCTCCCGCCTTGATCCAGTCTTGGATTTGCGAACGTGACCAATCACTTTGTTCGCTCATCCATTTATCGATACGAGCCTTTTCTTCGGCGACAAATGTGTAAGTTTCCATTACGATTGTCCCCTTTCTTTGTTTAATTTTTCTTCGAACAAGACGCCGATGATCATAAAGATGACCCCGAACGTGAGCGCCATATCGGCGACATTAAAAATGGGGAAGTTGTATCCGAACGGGTACGTGTCGACAAAGTCGACGACTTCTCCACGGAAGAGACGGTCGATAAAGTTCCCGATGGCACCGGCGAGTAGTAACCCGACGCTATAACCGAGCAAATCGAACCCGTTCACTTCTTTATGCAAGAAGTAAATCAAACCGACGACGACGATGGCCGTGACGATAAAGAAGAACACCATCTGCCCTTCGAGCATGCCCCAAGCCGCACCTTTATTACGGTAAGACGTCAAATAAAGCAACCCAGGGATGAGTTCAATCGACTGTCCGATCGTCATCGTCTGGACGACGATCCATTTGGTCACTTGGTCGAGCAAAATGAGGAAAAGTGCTAATCCGTAGTAACGTTTCATCAGATTCTCCTTTCAAGTCATAAGAAACCGGAGTGGACGATCGCCACTCCGGTCCGGCTTATGCGATGACTTCTGTACAACGCGGGCAAAGCTCTGGGTGCTGTTCGTCTTGACCAAGTTCAGTCGAGTACGTCCAGCAGCGGGCACAAGCGGCACCATCAGCTTTCAAGACGCTGATTTCGGCTGTCGCATAATCGACATCAGCCGAGTCGACGTAATCAAGCTGTGACACTTGTAGCAATTGGCGCACGTTGTCGATCGTCTCGAGCAACTGTTTCGTCTCACCTTTCGGCGCGACGAGCAACTTCGCTTCGAGCGGTTTCCCGATCAATTTCTCACCACGTGCAATCTCGATCGCTTTCAAGACGTCGTCACGGAACGTGAGGAACTTCGACCATTTCGCAAGCAACGCCTTCTCGTCTTCCGACAATGCCGCTACTTCGTCAAGGTCCGTCAAGAAGACGCTATCTGCTTGTTTCGCCGGCACTTCTTGCCATACCTCATCCGCCGTGTGCGGAAGGATTGGGGCGAGCAATTTCGTGAGCGTGACGACCGTGTCATACATGACCGTTTGAACGGCACGACGACGCGCGTCATCTTCGCGCTCGATATACAGGATATCTTTCGTGAAGTCGAGATAGAATGACGACAACTCGTTGACACAGAAGTTATGGCTCAAGTGATAGACGGCCATGAAGTCGAACGTGTCATATGCTTTGACGACTTTCGCTTGAAGCTGTTTGAGTTTTGTCGCCATGAAGCGGTCCGCTTCCGGCATGTCTTCGAACGCGACACGCATCGACGGGTCGAATCCGTTCAAGTTACCGAGCAAGAAGCGCAACGTGTTGCGGATTTTCCGGTATACTTCCGACACTTGTTTAAAGTTATCGTGTGACGCGCGGACATCTGACTGATAGTCGACCGACGACACCCAAAGACGGACGATTTCTGCTCCGTACTGTTTGACGAGGTCGTTCGGTGCAATCGTGTTACCGAGTGACTTCGACATCTTGCGTCCGTCTCCGTCGAGAACGAAACCGTGGCTGAGCACGTTGCGATACGGCGCTTTGCCAGTCGTCGCGACAGCCGTCGAGAGTGACGAGTTGAACCAGCCGCGGTATTGGTCCGATCCTTCAAGGTACAAGTCGGCCGGGCGGCGCAAGTTGTCGCGCTGTTCGAGTACGCCCGCATGTGACGAACCTGAGTCGAACCAAACGTCCATGATGTCGAGCTCTTTACGGAACTCGCCGTTCGGGCTGTTCGGGTGTGTGAAGCCTGCTGGCAACAAGTCTTTCGCTTCGCGCTCATACCAGACGTTCGATCCGTGTTCATGGAACAAGTTGGCGATATGTTCGATCGTCTCGTTCGTGATGATTTCCGTTCCGTCTTCGGCATAGAAGATCGGGATTGGAACACCCCAGGCGCGTTGACGGCTGATGACCCAGTCCCCACGGTCACGGACCATGTTGTAAAGACGTGTCATGCCCCATTCCGGCACCCAGTTCACTTCTTCGATTTCACGGAGCATATCGGCCCGGAAGTCTTTGATTGAGGCGAACCATTGCGGTGTCGCGCGGAAGATGACCGGTTTTTTCGTACGCCAGTCGTGCGGGTACGAGTGTTTGATGAATTTCAAGTTGAGCAAGTAGCCGTTCTCTTCGAGCTTCATCCCGATTTGTTTGTTCGCGTCTTCATAGAACAAGCCTTCGAAACCTGGCGCCTCATCCGTCATATAACCACGGTCGTCGACCGGGCACAAGACGTCGAGTCCGTACGCTTGTCCGACACGATAGTCGTCTTCCCCGTGCCCAGGTGCCGTATGGACGAGACCTGTCGCGTCAGCCGTGACGTGATCGCCGATCATGACGAGCGAGGTCCGGTCGTAGAGCGGGTGTTGCGCCGTCATGTACTCGAACTCACGTCCGTTCCAAGAACCGCTCACCGTGTAATCCGTCCACTTGAGTGCCGTCGTCACTTCTTCCACAAGCGATTCGGCGACGATATAGCCTTTGCCGTCATGCTCGATACGCGTGTACGTCAACTCGTCGCTGACCGCGATTCCGAGGTTGGCTGGAATTGTCCACGGTGTCGTCGTCCAGATGACGAAATGATCGGTCGTCTGAAGAACGTCTTTCCCGTCGACGACTTGGAACGCCACGTAAATGGCCGGTGACTTCTTGTCATAATATTCGATTTCCGCCTCAGCGAGCGCCGATTCAGAAGAAGGTGACCAATAGACCGGTTTCTTCCCTTTATAGATGTAGCCCTTTTCGGCCATCGTCCCGAAGAGACGGATTTGAGCCGCTTCGTATTCTGGGAGGAGCGTGATGTACGGGTTGTCAAAGTCAGCGAGCAACCCGAGGCGTTTGAACTGTTCACGTTGCGAGTTCACTTGTTCCATCGCATACGCTGCACACTTCTCACGGAACTCGGCGACCGTCATTTCTTTGCGGTTGACACCCGCTTTTTGAAGCGCGTTCTCGATTGGGAGACCGTGTGTGTCCCAGCCCGGAATCATCGGTGACTGGTAGCCGTTCAATGATTTGAAACGGACAATGATGTCTTTCAATACTTTGTTGAGCGCGTGGCCCATATGGATGTCACCGTTCGCGTACGGAGGTCCGTCGTGAAGGATGTATTGCGGTTTCCCGGCGTTTTTCTCTTGGACGCGGTTGTATAGGTCCATCTGTTCCCAAGCCTCATGCATCGCTGGCTCACGTTTCGGCAGATTTCCGCGCATCGCGAATTCTGTGTCAGGCATCAATAGTGTGTCTTTGTAGTTCATTGAAACTCCTCCTGCATCTTTTTTTGACAACAAAAAAACCCGCCCCTAATAGGGACGAGTTGGTCGACTCGCGGTACCACCCTACTAATCTCAGGAAAAACCCCGAGACCGCTCTTGGTAACCGATAACGAGGTCAGGCGGTCGCGCTTACTAACTTCAGCCCGACACTCATAGGGGATACCGATAAAGTCTTTCTCTTAGGCTTGCACCTTCCCTAAGTCGCTTCGTAGGTATGACTTTATCGACGTGTCCTAATCGACGTATTGTGTATTATCCGTGATGTTTTGTTGGTATGACTTCGTCGTCATTATACGCAAGTTCGGTCGTATCGTCAAGAACCGTCTGGACCGGCGGCTCCCCGACAATCGTGTCCCATTCCGTGCTGTTCAAGAGCTCCATCTGAGCATCGACGAGGACGCGGAACCGGGTCCGGTACAATTCGACTTTCTTGAGCATTTGAATGACTTCACGTTCGGCGAGCTGCTCTTTGCGTGAGGCTTCTTCCTCACGGGCGAGCGCCTCGCGTTCCGCTTGCTTCAAAATGAGACTCGCTTCCTTGGCCGCGTTCGTCTTCACTTCTTCAGCTGCTTCTTGGGCGACGATAATCGATTTGTTCAACGTGTCTTCCATCGAGGAGAAGTAGTCGATACGGGCTTGCATATCGTTGACGAGCTCTTCGTACCTTCTATTCTCACGAATCAATAGTTCAAATTCTTTAATGATTTGATCTAAAAATTCATTGACCTCATCGATATCGTACCCGCGAAAACGAGTCGAGAACTCTTTATTATGAATATCAATCGGTGTCAACGCCATTCGACTTTCCTCCTAAGTTCAACGTATGATGCCATACTGGATTTTTATTTTCTCACGCTTTGTCGAGCCGAGAATCGCCGTCAGTTTGACACGGCCATACCCTCGGATCGAGACCAAATCGTCTGGTTCAAGGATGAAGCTCGGATCATCAATCGGTTTATGATTCACTTTACAGTCTCCATGTTTGACGAGCGCCTGCGCTTTTTGCCGAGATAAACCGAGCACTTCGCTGACGACCGTGTCAAACCGGAGTGATGAGACGATACCGAACTCATCGCTCCATTTGACTTCAGGTACGACGAGCACAGCCTCGGGCGCCACTTCGGAGATGCGAATCCGGGCCTTGCCGACCCGATCGACGTTCATCTCGATGAAACCGGCCGCGTCACGCGTCGTGGCGAACTGGGCGATGCCATCATCGAGGACGACGTCGCCAAACTTCTGCCGCTTCAACCCGGCGTTCAAGAGCGTTCCCGTCACTTGACGGTGCGTCAATTCGACGAACTTGGTCGGATAGTCGATTTGACGAATCGCAATCTCGAAATCGTTCGGGTCGAGCTCGTAATAATCCGGAGCCAGGATGAGACGACGCCGTTCCGCGCCGACAAATCCGCCATCCTCGTAAATCGCGAGCTGCTTTCCGACGAGTTGCCGGACGATTTGTTGCTCGCGTGGATCTAAAAAGTCCGTCACTTTCAACATATAGTTGTCCTCGACTTGTTGAACCCAATCAAGCACTTGCTCGATAAATGCCCGTTCGTTCGGTCGATAATGATCGAAGACGCTCATTTAAATACCGAAAATCGCACGCACTCCAAATTGCGCCATCCGTAGCACAAATAAAGCGACGATTGGGGAGATGTCGAGCATCCCGCCGATTGGTGGGATGATGCGACGAAACGGATTCAAAAACGGTTCGCAAAGATACGACAAGATTTGACCAAACTTTGATTCACGCGCATTTGGGAACCACGATAATAAAATATAGGCCATCAAGACCCAACTATAATATCCAAGTAATGTAACGATCGTGTTGCCTAACGCAGGTATAGCATTTTCCATTCAGTTACCATCCTTTACTATTGAGTTCGTCCTCCGAAATCAAGTTCGAGATCGACCCCGTCAACTCGATGTTGTTCGGAGTACATAGAATCGTGTTATGTCCAATCGACGTCATCGTCCCTTCTAACGCATAGACGACACCTGACAAGAAGTTGACGACTTGACGAGACTGCTCTTTCGACATCCGTTGAAGGTTGACGATGACGGCCCGGTTTTCTTTCAACTGGTCGCTGATATCTTGGGCTTCGGCGAATACACGCGGCTCGGCCAAGACGACTTTTGAACGTTCTTTCTTCTTCGTGTTCAACGCGACGATATTGTTCGATGTTTTCGGACGGTCCTCAGTTTTGACGATTGCCTCCGTCATCGGTTGTGTCTTCGTTTCGGCGACAGCATACTCGTCTCCTTCGAACTGGTTGTTCGGATCTTCCTCGAGTCCAAAGAAGTCCTTCATTTTGTTTTTGATTGACATAACGGATTCCTCCTTAAAATATATTATTGCACAAGTACGGTTCCAATACGAACAAACGATGCGCCTTCTTCAATCGCCAACGTGTAGTCATTCGACATACCCATTGACAGTTCGGTACACGGTGCATGCGGATAAGCATGACGCGCGACGTCATCGCGCAATTGTCTCAAGTTTCGGAACGTCTCCCGAATCACCGTCTCGTCCTCTGTGAACGGGGCCATCGTCATCAAACCGATGATCCGCACGTGAGGATACTGTTTACAGTTCTCGATGAACGGGATGACTTCCTCTTTTTCGAGACCATGTTTTGACGCTTCGCCCGATACGTTCACTTGCACGAAACAATCGATCACGCCTTGGGCGCGTTTATCGATTTCTTCGGCGAGCGAGAGACGGTCGAGCGAATGAATCGCTGCCACATGGTCAATAATTTGTCTCACTTTACGTGTCTGCAGGCTGCCGATGAAATGAAACTTGGCATCAGGCGGCAACTGCTCGACTTTTTCAAGCAATCCTTCAGGACGATTTTCGCCGAAGTCGCGGATGCCTTCTGCATAGAGGGCGTTCGCCACGTCGGGACCGACCGATTTCGTGACCGCGATGAGCGTCACCGCTTGATCGGTCCGATGCGCGTCGATCGTCTGTCTGACTTGATTCACATTGTTGGCTATACTCACGATTTCTTCTCCTTGACGAGGACGGCCGCAAAGCGACGCTTGGCGTCTCCGTTCCGATACGAGAAAAAGGTTTGATCAGAAACGGTCGACAAGTTCGATTGGGTGACCTCGATATTTCGTTCCACAGCGAGCGTCTCATTCACTCGTTGCAGGGATAGACGGGCGTGGCCTGCTCGTTCGTCCATGACCGATGACGTATATGCAGCCGGTGAGACCGCTTCGACCGCATCCAGGACGCGGCGGTCGACCTCATAATGCTCGGCTGTGATGGCTGGCCCGACGAACATGTCAATCGCTTCGGCCGGAACACCGAGCGTGGCGAACGCATCCGTCATCGCGGCGACAATGTTCCCGACCGTCCCTTTCCAACCGGCATGCGCCACACCGATGACGCCGTGGTCCTCGGCACAGAAGAACAGCGGGACGCAGTCGGCAAAGACGAGGGCGAGTGGCAACGCGTCGGCCGTCGTGATGAGACCGTCTGTCGCCGGAATCGTTTCGTCATAGCGATATGCGCCTCTGCCGCGGTCGGCGTCGCCGACGACTTCAACGTTCGTCTGATGAACTTGGTCAGCCCAGACCGAATCCGCGAGGGCGAGACCCGCCGCGTCAAAGAAGTACTCCCGATTGGCGACGACCTGTTCTGCGTCATCGCCAACGTGGAGTCCGACGTTGCCTTCATTATGTCCGTCCGTCCGGGTCGTCACATAAGCCTGATAGCGATACGTCTCGGTTTCCCATGTATGTAACAGTCGCATATGATTCTCCTTTTTTAGAAAAAGGGGATGCCGAGAACCGGCACCCCCTGTTGTTTAGTTACGGCGTTGTCTTACGAACGCTGGGATGTTGATCGTCTCGTCTGGGACGTCCCCACCATAGACCGGTCTATGGAAGTTCCCTTCATCTTGTGGCGCAGCTTCTTGCGCTTTCGGTTGAGCCTCACGGTTCACTTCAGCTTCCGGTTGTTTCTTCGGTTGCTGAAGGAACGGGTTCGTCCCTTGCGCTTCTTCTGCGAATTCAGTTGCAATCACGGTAACGATAATCTCGTCGTTCAAGTTTTCGTTGATGACCGAACCGAAAATCAAGTTCACTTCTTCATCAGCGGCACTTTGAACGATTTGGGCAGCTTCCGTGACTTCGTACAAGCTGAGGCTAAGTCCGCCTGTGATGTTCATCAAGACACCTTTCGCGCCTTCGATTGAAGACTCGAGAAGTGGAGATGAGATGGCTTTCTTCGCTGCTTCAACGGCACGGTTCTCGCCAGTGGCGACACCGACACCCATGAGCGCCGAACCTTTTTCAGTCATGATCGTCTTGACGTCAGCGAAGTCAAGGTTGATGAGACCAGGAATGGCGATCAAGTCCGTGATTCCTTGGACACCTTGGCGAAGGACGTTATCCGCTTCGCGGAACGCTTCGATCATCGGCGTGTTGCGCTCGACGATTTCAAGCAACTTGTCGTTTGGAATGACGATGAGTGTATCGACTTTTTCTTTGAACGCTTGAATCCCGTGTTGGGCGTGTTGCATGCGTTTGCGTCCTTCGAACATGAACGGTTTCGTGACGACACCGACCGTAAGCGCTCCGATTTCTTTTGAAATCTCGGCGATGACAGGTGCTGCCCCCGTTCCAGTTCCTCCGCCCATACCTGCTGTGACGAAGACCATATCCGCGCCATCGAGCGCTTCAATCAACTGCTCGCGGCTCTCTTCTGCCGCTTTTTTACCGATATCCGGATTCGCGCCGGCACCGAGGCCACGCGTCAATTTCGCGCCGAGTTGAAGCTTCACGTCCGCTTTCGACATGTTGAGTGCTTGCGCGTCCGTGTTGACGGCGATGAACTCGACACCTTGTACTCCGTGCTCGATCATGCGGTTGACAGCGTTTGAACCGCCGCCCCCGACTCCAATTACTTTAATTTTTGCTACGGCGTCAATCGCCTCATCAAAGTACATCATTTCAGGTATCCCCCTACGTAATTTCCAATTGTTAACACAACGTCAAATTTACACGCCAAATAATTTTTCCATTAATCGACCGAAACCGTTTTTCGTCTCGCGGTCGTCCCGTACCACATCATCGTCGTGGTCTTGGACGTTCCCGGTTTGAGACGTGCCGTCTGGATTTGCGACGGCCACACGGTCATCCGGCTTTTCAAGTCGTGACTTCGAGACGTGGTGATCGCTCATAAGTACGTACTTGAGGACGCCGACCGCGGTCGCGTATTTCGGATGTCTGACGCCAATCGACGATGGCTGATACAGTCTCGTCTTTTGACCCATGACACGAGTCGCTAGTTCTTGGATGCCAGGTAAAGCAGCGGCCCCACCACAGAGGAGATAACCTCCGCTGAGCGTTGGAACGCCTACCTTTTGCACTCTATTCAACACAAGCGTGAACATTTCCTCTATTCTTGCCTCTAAAACGTAACTAATTTCTGATTGCGGTTCGAACGTGACTTCCCCGTTGATGTTCGTGAACGAGAACCCTTCTGAGGCGTCCGCCATCTCTTCGAGGGCAAGTCCGTATTCTTCTTTCGCCACTTTGGCGTCTTGGTATTTACAATTGAGCTTGTACACCAAGTCGCGCGTCATATGATCGCCTCCGACCGGAAGGATATATGAGTAGACGAGGTCGCCTCGATAAAAGACCGAGACGGTCGTTTTTTCATGACCGATATCGACCAAGCCGATACCTAAATCGATTTCATCGACCGAAGCCGCACTCATGCCGAGCGCCAAATTGCCGAGGACGAAACCTTCTAGTTTCAATCCTGCCCGTTCGATGGAACGACGAATGCTATGTAAAATCGTCTTCGAACCGGTCACCATCTTACCGTGCATCTCTAAACGGTAACCGAGCATTCCGCGGGGATCGACGACACCTGTCTGTTGATCGACCGTGAAAGAAGAAGGAATCACATCGATGACGCTCATCTCATCCGGCAAGCGCATAACTTGCGCCGAATTGATGACTTCGATGACGTCTGTGTCCGTAATTTCTTGGTCTTCTCGTTTGACTGATGCAATTCCATGACATGGGGCGATTTGGATATGTTCCCCTTCGATGGCAACGTATACCGACCGAATTTGATCACCGAGCGCCGCTTCGGCATGTTCGACGGCTTGCTTGATGGCTTGAACCGTCTTATCGATGTCGACGACGGCGCCACGTTTTACTCCTGCAGACGGGGCACACCCCTCCGCCAAAATGTTAAGCGTTCCCCCGAGTAATTCACCCACGACGAGCTTAATTTCTGACGTTCCTATATCCAATGCGGCCACATAACCATTCGCTTCCAAAAGGGAAACACCTCCGCGCTTTAATTTCTGTGCTTGAATTCCGTTACATTGTTACAGATATCCAAAAATATTGTTAGGTCCGGCAAGATATCTCACGTCTAAGTTTACAACAAATAAGATAGTGAGAAAAGGTAGAATCCTACAAATTACGCGGTTTTGGGGTGTCAATTCGATTACAATCGATAAAAAAACAGCCCTTATGTGTCTAAGGGCTGTAAAAATTCAGATTATTCTTTCGGTTTTTCGTACGGAACGAAATAATATCCGCCATCCATGACGACGGTTCCCCGCTGTCCTTTTGGAATATTTTCATAGATTTCGCCGTACTTGGATACCGTTTGACTGAGCTTGAACGTCGGCGTCTGAATCGTGTTGCCGTCGTTCATATAAATCTCATATCGTGTCGGTTCGCCTTTCTGTTTCGAGAAGACAATCTCTGACATCCTGGCCCGCATCGCGTCGTCGACTTGCTCGAGTTCAGTCGCGATTTTCTCGAGTTCCGCCGCATCGGTGAATTCACGCAACAACGGACCGTCTTTTAGCTTCTCTGGATCCGTAATCGATCCAGTCGGGTGCAAAGAACCGTCAGCGAGGACGACGACTTCCTCGTCGTCCGTTCGTGAATAGGCGATCATTTTCTCTTCTTCGACGTCAATCGTCACGACGTTATACCAGGAGCGATCGACCGAGACGTCTTTCACGCCAGGCACTTTACGAAGTTCCCGTTCAATCCCGTTCGGCGACACTTGAACGATTTTCGTGGACGTGTCGATATCCGTTTCGGCGAGCACATACGCTTCTGTCAACCAGGACAGGCCGTTCACGTTCACCGCTTTCACGTCAGACACCGATGTCTGCATATATACGACGAGCGCAATCAACACCGCGAACAACAACAGGATCGTCGACAAACGTCGGTTCGCTTTCTTACGACGTTGATCTTTCATATACGGGATTCGGTCTTCCAAACTACGAACGGTATTCTGACGTGTCTCCATGGCTACTCTCCTTTCAAGCGCGGACTTCTTCGACGAGGTCGGCGAGCGACTCCGCGGCGTGCGGGAATCCTAACCGTTTCGAGGCTGCGGCCATCTCATCATGATGGGCCAATACGTGTCGGATCGAGCGAACGAGCGTCTCGCCCGACAAATCCCCTTCTTTAATCAGTTCGGCCGCGCCGCTTTCGACGAGCGCCGAGGCGTTTTTCGTCTGATGGTCGGCCGTCACGTACGGACTCGGAATCAAAATGCTCGGCAAACCGAGCGCCGTCAATTCCGAGATGGTCGAGGCACCGGCCCGCGACACGACGAGACTCGCACACGCGAGCAGTTCAGGCATGTCGTAAACGTATGGCAACACATGGATGTTATCAGCTTTTGGCGCCTTCGCCACGACGTTGTCATAATGGACGTTCCCGGTCACGTAGAGCACGTTCACCGGTTCGCTCGCAAGTTCCGGGATGGCCTCGATGACGGCCCGGTTGATGGCCTCGGCTCCACGGCTGCCGCCGTAAATCAAGACGATTGGACGTTCATCGATACCATATTCGGCCCGGACGGACGTTTCGTTCACCGTTGTCTTCAACACTTCGCTCCCGCGCGGGTTACCGATGACGCGGACGTTCGCATCAGGGAACTGTGATTCCGAACCGGCGAACGACAAGGCGACCCGGTCGGCTTTCTTCGACAAGAACTTGTTCGTCAAGCCTGGGATGCTGTTCTGTTCATGCAGAATCGTCGGGATGCCGAGTTGTTGTGCGGTGAAGACGACCGGACCTGAGACGAATCCGCCCGTGCCGATGACGACGTCCGGACGGAACGTCTTCATCTCTTTACGTAACGTCAGGACGGATTGGACAAACCAATAGGCCGTCTTGACGTTGTCTAGCGACAACGACCGTTTGAGCCCGGCGATTCGAATCGATTTGAACGGCACACCAGCGCGTGGGACGAGATCGGCCTCGAGACCGTTCTCAGTGCCGATGTAGAGCACCTCGAGGTTCGGATGGCGCTGTTTGAGCGTATCAAGGAGAGCGAGTGCAGGGTAGATATGGCCACCCGTTCCTCCACCAGAAATCATGATTTTCATCGATTGGCCTCCTCATATGCATGGACGAGGCGGACAAAATGTTCGCCGCGCTCTTCAAACGTCTTATATTGGTCCCAGCTCGCACAGGCCGGTGACAATAAAATCACGTCGTCTGGGGCTGACTGTTCAAATGCGAGCGGGACGGCTGCGTCGAGCGTATCGACCGCGAACGATGGAATCTGCTCGGCTTCACCGAGTGCTTGGAAACGCCCTGCCGTCTCACCGTACGAGACGATGGCTTTGACGCGTCCGAGCGCCGGAATGAGTGAATCCAATTCGGCTCCACGTTCAAGTCCCCCGCACACCCAAACGATCGGAGCATCGAATCCGCTCAATGCCGCTTCGGCCGCCACGTTGTTCGTCGCTTTCGAGTCGTTATAAACCCGGCGTCCGAGCACTTGGCCAAGACTTTCCGTTCGGTGGGCCACGCCACCGAACGTGCGCAACACACGATCGATATGTTCGGCCGGGATATCGAACGGTTCAACGAGCAACAAGGCTGCCAACACGTTCTCCACGTTATGGGCCCCGCCGAGGGCGAGATCCTCGACCCGGATGACCCGCTTGCCGTGCAACGTAATCCAGCCGTCGGTGACATGCGCATCCCCGCTGTCGTAACTGAACGTCGAAGCATCGAGATCGGCCGGGACGCGTTTCATCACTTCGGTGTCACTGCCCTTGACGACGACACGGTCTGATGCCGTCATGTTCCGGAACAAGTTCCCTTTGGCGTCGGCATACGACTCGAAGTCACCATGATAATCCAAATGCGCCGGTGACAAGTTCAACAGTGCCGCCGCTTGCGGATGGAACTGTTCGACGCCCATCAGTTGGAAGCTCGATAGTTCGATGACGATGATGTCGCCCTGCTTCGCTTTCGATGCGACTTCGATTGCCGGGAAACCGATATTCCCTGCCACATGGACAGGACGACTTCCCCCTTTGAGCAATTCATGAACGAGTGTGGTCGTCGTCGTTTTCCCGTTCGAGCCAGTGATGGCGACGAACGTGGCATCGGTCGCCAAGTAGGCGAGTTCCACTTCTGTATAAATCGGGATGTTCCGCTCAAGCGCTGCTTGAAGGAGCGGGATGTGATACGGGATTCCCGGGTTTTTGACAATCATGTCCGTCGTGTCGAGCAATTCGAGCGGATGGGCACCGAAAACGCCGTTGATGCCGAGCGCTTCAATTTTCATCCGTTCTTCCGTTGACGGTTCGCTCCCGGTATTGAGGGTCACGTCCGCGCCGACATTTCTTAAGTAAGCGGCTGCGGCGATGCCGCTCCGTGCCGCGCCGAGTACGAGGACTCGTTTATCGTTCCACTGTTGTTGCATGTCTTCCACCATCCATTACATGAGTAGTAACGACAAGACTGCCGTGATCAAACTAATTCCACCGAACGTCAAGACGATGCGCCATTCTGACCAACCGACCATTTCGAAATGGTGATGAATCGGGCTCATCTTAAAGATTCGTTTGCCCGTCGTCTTGAACGAGAGCACTTGCAAGATGACGCTAAGCGTCTCGATGACAAAGATGATTCCGACGAAGACGAGCAACAGCTCGAGCTTGAGCATGAGAGCGAGGCCGGCGACCGCACCACCTAGGGCGAGCGATCCCGTGTCACCCATAAAGATTTTCGCCGGGTATTTATTGAAGACGAGGAAGCCGAGCAAGGCGCCGACCGCACTGAAGGCGAACCAAGCGATGCCCGCTTCGTCTTGTCCGAGCGCATAGATGCCGAAGAAGGCGAACGTCGGGATGGCCGAGAACGAGACGAGACCGTCGAGGCCGTCTGTCAAGTTGACCGCGTTCGAGAAGCCGACGAGCCAGAAGATGACGATGGCGACATACAACCAGCCCGTATCAAACGCAATCGAAGTGAACGGGATTTGAATCGTCGTATCGAGTGCCCCACCGAGTGAGAGGAACCAAACGAACAAGACTGAGACGACGATTTGACCGATCAATTTCTGAAGCGACGTCAAACCGAGGTTGCGTTTATTGACGACTTTGATGTAGTCGTCGAGGAAGCCGATCACCCCGAAGGCGAGAGTCACGAACAAGAGCGTGCCAAACCCAGCGACGTCTTCACCGAAGACGACTGAGATGAGGAATCCGATGATAAGGGCGAGCAAGATGATGATTCCGCCCATCGTCGGCGTGCCTGATTTCTTTTGATGCCAATCTGGACCTACGTCACGGATTTCTTGGCCAAACTTTAAGTTACGAAGTGCCGGGATGGCCCGCGGCATGACGACCAATACGGTCAATAATGAACTGATTAAGACGATTAAACTGATTAACATGTTCGTACCTCACTACTCTGTTTATTGAACTAGACGCTCGAGCGCCAGTCCTCGCGATGCTTTTAACAATATCACAGTCTGGGGGCGTTGATAACTGCCGAGGAGGACTTTCGCTTCCTCGACCGTCGGCACCATTGTCACGTTCACACGCGGGTCGGTGATGCCTGCCGCAATCCATTTCGCTTTCTCTCCGATGAGCACGCAATCGGTGACCGGGGCCGTGATGGCGTGGCCGACTTGTTCGTGCTGGGCGATCTCGTCCGTCCCGAGTTCATACATGTCCCCGAGGACGAGGACGCGGCGTGAGAACCCTTCTAGCGTTTTAATCGTCTCGACGGCGGCAACCATCGAGGTCGGGCTCGCGTTATAGGCGTCATTGACCAAGTGGGCATCGCCGAACATCCGTTTCTCCATCCGCATCGACGTCAGCTGGACGCGGTCGAGGCCGCGTTGAATCGTATCATGCCCCAATCCGAACTTGAGACCGCAGGCAATCGCATAGGCGGCGTTACGGATTTGGTGGGCCCCGAGCACTTTCAATTCATACAGTTCATTATTGTAGCGGAAAATCGAGGCGTCAAACGTCGCCTCTACGACTTCGAGCTTACCGTCCGCGGTCGAATCGTATCCGACGCGGTAACCGCCTGCCTCACGGAGGAGCGGCTCGTCGGCATCGACGATTAAGACGCCATCCGGTTTCAACCCGGCTTTAATCTCGAGCTTCGCCTTGGCAATCCCCTCGCGCCCCCCGACTTGTTCGCCATGTGACTCGCCGATATTCGTGACGAAAGCGATGTCCGGTTTAGCGAGCTTCGAAAGCAACTCGATTTGCCCGAACCCGTTCATGCCCATCTCGAGGACAGCGACTTCGGTGTCGCGTGGCATCCGGAGCACGGTGAGCGGCAACCCGACGTCCGAGTTAAAGTTTCCCGCCGTCTTATGTGTCTTGAACGTCTCGCCGAGCACGACGGCAATCATGTCTTTCGTTGACGTCTTCCCGTTCGACCCGGTGATGGCGACGACTTTTGGATTGATTTCCGCCAAATAGCGGGCAGCCGCTTCTTGAAGTGCTGTTAACGGTGAGGCGACCGGGATGGCGATAATCCCTTCCGGCAACGGACGGTCTTGTTCCCAAAACGTCACGATTGCCCCTTGCTTGATGGCAGCCTCGATGTAATCATGGCCATCGACGCGCGCCCCGATAATCGGGACGAACAAGCCGTCGGCATTGTCGTCTCGCGAGTCGGTCGCGACGTGGCGGACCTCGCGCGAATCATTTATTTCCATCCCAAACCAAGATGCGAGTGTTTGAATCGTCAACTGTTCCATAACCATTTCCTCCTGTGACAAAGGAAAAGAGAGCCGAGGCCCTCTTCATCCCTTTGCGTTAGTTCGACGGTGACGCGAGCTTCACTTTCAGCGTCGCCCCCGTCTTGACGGGCTTGCCTTTCCCAATCGATTGGGACGTGACGAAGCCGGTGCCGTCTATTTCTAAATTCAATTGATAAAGCGTAGCCAACCGCTTCACGTCACGAAGTGACCACCCCTTGAGCGTCGGCATCGCGAACGACTCCGCCGTCTTTAACAGCAACCGCTCACCGACGACGTACGGTTGGCCTTCGACCGGACTTTGCGCCGTGACCGTCTCACCGTTACCGAGTGCCACCGGTGTGAACGCGGCCGCTTTGGCTTCCTTCACAGCGTCGTCACGACCTTGGTCGACGAACGATGCCGTCGTTTTCGTCGAGGCGTCAATCGATTTCGCTTGCTTGTCTGGCTCGACGCTCCGATAGCGGAGCGCGACGTCCATCACATCTTTGAACAGCGGTGCCATGATGCGTGGTCCCGTCGTCGATGAGTCACCGTTCGGACGGTCGACGGCGATATACATGACGAGTTCCGGGTCGTCTTCCGGCGCCATGCCGACGAACGAATGGATGTATTGTCCACTCAAGTACTTCCCGTTCTCGGCGATTTGCGCCGTTCCGGTCTTACCGACGACGCGATAGTTGTCGAGGGCGTACAATTGCCCCGTCCCGACATCGCTGTTGACGACGCCATCGAGCGCTTCCCGCGTCTGTTTGGCCGCCTCGGCCGTGATCGGTTGTCCGACGATTTTTGGATTCGTCGTCCGAATCGTTTCACCGGTCTCGCGGTTGACGACTTTCTTGATGACATGGGGTTGCTTCATCGTCCCATCGGTCGCGATGGCCGACGTCGCTTGTAATATCTGCATCGGCGTGACGGCCGTCGATTGGCCCCATGCCGTGATCAAGACGTTCAACGGGCTCTCGAAATCGAATTGGCTGTTGACCTCACCCGGTAAATCGACGCCCGTGCGTTGATCGAACTTGAAGGCGTTGAAATAATCCTCGTAGCGGCTCAAGCCGAGACGCTCGTTCGCGAGAATCGAGAACGCGACGTTCGACGAGTGCCAGACGCCTTCTACCATAGGAATCGTACCCCATCCGGTAATGTTGTAATCATTGAATACGGTCTTGCCATACTTGTACGATCCCGATTTATACAGTTCATTCGGATTATAAACGCCTTCGTTGATGGCGGCGGCCAACGTGAAGATTTTCATCGTCGATCCCGGCTCGAAGCGGGATGACACCGAGAAGTTGCTATACGAGCTGATTTCGCGTGTGTTCGGGTCGAACGAAGGGCGGTCCGATAAGGCGATGATTTCGCCGGTCTTCGGGTCCATGATAATCGCCGTCGCATTCTTCGGCTTGTATTCTTGATACAGCTCTTCCATTTTCGTATCGAGCAGCTGTTGAATCCGGTGGTCGAGCGTGAGTTGCACGTCGGCCCCGTCTTCTGGGTCGATCTTCAATTGCTCGTCGCTCGAGACGATTTGGCGTCCAGCCAAGTCTTTCTCGAACCGGTACAACCCGTACGACTCACTTAAGACGTCGTTGAGTGATTTTTCGATGCCGAGCTCACCGACGAGTTCGATCCGTCCGTTCTGGTCGATTTTCTGGGCGTAGCCGACGACGCTTGAAGCGAACACTTTGTTCGGATAGTAGCGCTTCGGTTCTTCCACGAACGTGACCCCTGGAATCTCGAACGCTTCAATCTCTTCTTTTTGATCAACCGTCAAATCGCGCCCTGGAACACCGAACTCGATTTGACCGCGATCTTTGTTCTGCTCGAGCCGCTTTAAAATGTCGGCCTCGGCCATCGGTATGACGGTCGCGAGCTGCTTCGCAGCCTCGGCGAACTCATCGGGCATGAGCGTCTTGTCCTCGACCCGCTCGCCGCCGAGTTTCAACACGGCCACGATTCGGTACGAAGGGATATTGATGGCGATCGGTTGTCCGAACCGGTCATAAATCTCGCCCCGTTCCGCTTTTAGCGTACTGACCGCTTTCCAACGCTCTTCCTCGGCGAACGCGAGCATGTTCTCTCCTTTGTACGTCTGGAAGACGGACAAATAGAAGAACCAACCGACAAAAAATAAAAAGAGTGGTGTGAAGCAAACAATCGCCACCCACGCCACTCTTTTTTTACTCTGTTGTAGAGAATTCATCAGTCAATCACCTTGACGTTGTTCTCATTGAATTGCATTCCGAGCTTTTCAGCAATCGCATAGATTCTCTCAGGTGAGCTTAGTTGGGCGATCTCATACTTCAATTCTTCATTCTCTTTGGCGATCGCGTTCGTCTCTTGTGTGATCAGAGCCGTATCGCGCATGATGTTGTACGCTTCATTATGTTTCGATACCGTGATGCCACCGAACAGGACAACTGAACCAATCATGGTCGGGTACAGGATGGATTCGAACAAGGTCAACGTACGTCGTTTTGGAGCTGGTATTGGTCGTTCTTGCGGAATCGGATTTCGATTCGGCGTAACTTGAGGCTGCAGAGCCTTGCGAGCAGCTTCTGGCATCAGGTATCCCTCCTACGTACAGTCTATTTTTGTTTTTCTGCGACCCGGAGTTTGGCAGAACGGGCCCGGCGGTTGCCTTCGAGCTCGTCGTCCCCGGCTGTGATCGGCTTGCGCGTGATCAATTTCAGTTCGGGTTCAAACTCTTTCGGGATGACCGGCAATCCGGGTGGTAACGGCGGATGCTGGCTTTTCTCTTTAAATACTTGCTTACAAATTCGATCTTCTAACGAGTGGAACGTGATGACGCAAATGCGTCCATTGATGGCGAGCATGTCGATCGCGTCTTGGACGGCACGGTCGAACACGTTCAACTCATCGTTGACGGCGATGCGAATGGCTTGGAACGTCCGCTTCGCAGGATGACCGCCTTTTCGTCGGGCCGGCGCCGGAATCGCGTCTTTAATCAATTCGACGAGTTCGAACGTCGTCTCAATCGGTTTGACGGCACGGGCCTGCTCAATCTTGCGCGCAATCTGTTTGGAGAATTTTTCTTCCCCGTATGTAAAGAAGATGCGGGCAAGATCTCCGAACGGCCATTCGTTGACGACGTGATACGCGGACAGCTCGCGTGAACGGTCCATCCGCATATCGAGCGGTGCATCGTAATTGTAGCTAAAGCCACGTTCGGCCTCATCGAGCTGCGGCGACGACACGCCAAGGTCGAACAATACCCCATCGACCTGAGTGATTCCCCGCGCCAACAGTTCGTCTTTCAAATGGACGAAGTTGCTTTTAATGAACGTAACCCGGTCCTCATATGGAGCCAGCCGCTCACTCGCGTGCTTGAGCGCGACGTCGTCTTGGTCGAAGGCGTATAGATGGCCTGTCGTCAAACGCTTGACGATTTCTTCGCTGTGACCGGCTCCTCCTAACGTACAATCGACATAAATCCCGTCTGGCTTAATATTTAATCCTTCAATGGACTCCATTTTTAATACCGTTTCATGCTCAAACATACAAAAACCCTCTCAACCTACATTTTTCAACTATTTTATTACGTTTACTTTATCATAAAAATGTCAAGCGCCGCATAGCTTTTTAGCGAAAAGAGGAAACAAAAAGGTAACAAACAAAAAATGGTTCCCACAAATTTCTGGGAACCATCTCCATCGAACTCATTTCGGTTACAATTTGACCAAACATCGCTCGAAATCAGCTTGTTCATAAGACCGGCGCAAGCGCTCGAATAAATCGAGACCGTGACGGTTCAACAACGGGACCATCGACCAAATCCGTTCTTGCGGGGCGTCCATCGGCAAGAGCCGTGTCGATAGATGAATCCGTCGACTGTTCAAGCGGTATTGGTCGCGTTTCGCTTCGGCTCGCATCTCGTCGCCGAGACGTTCAAGCACGTGACGTGCCTTCGCATCAAACCGGTGCCCGTGCTTGCCTGCCTCGCGTCCGATCGCTTCCGTGAGCGTCCGATACGCGTACAGGTTTTGGTCGAACGCTTCGTCGTCGAACGTATGGTCCGGTAACGGGTCCGCCAAATAGTCGACGAGCGTCACTCCTTCTTGGGCGAGCTTCTTCTCATCGTTCGTCGAGACGAGCACGGCCCCGAGCCGCGGAATCAACAGCGGCATCTTCCAATCGAGGACGTGGAACAAAGGCCGAAGTTGAAGCCAATAGGCGATTTCACCGGGGCCCGCAATATAGGCGAGTGTCGGGAACAAGTGGTCCTGCATGAGCGGGCGGGACACGACGTTGTTCGAGAACCGCTCCGGGTGCGTTTCCACTTGTTGGATTAGCTCGGCCTCGGTGAAGCGGTGTCCCCGTTTCGTCGTGAAGAGCCCGTCCTGCTTCGTCAACAGTTCGCGCGTCCCGTCGTGATAGAACAGATGGGCCGCTTCGCGATTCAACTCGACGGTCGGCATCCCATCCTCGAACGAATCGTGCAACGCCGCATGCAGGCGGTCGTGTTCCGTGATCAAGCGTTTGAACGCGTCGCGCTCGAGGGCCCGGACTTCCGGTTGGTGCGGGTCGAACAGGATGAAGTCTTTACCAACAAACCGTCGCATCATCTGACCGAAGAATTGGGCGAACGAGTGGCTCGCTTGAATCACATCGACGAGCTCATGATAGAGCGTCGTCGTGTAACGCGTCTCCGTCTCAGATAACAAGAGGCGTTGCAACATTTGCACGAGTTCGATTTTAAGGCGATCGAACTCCAATTCCCCGACCGACGCCTTTCCGGCGAGCGGGACGGTCGACAACGCCTCTTTGCGCAGTTGACGCGACAGCGGCTGGCTCACGAAGACGTGGTTGATTTCTGCATAGTCGTGATCCTCCGTCGCCATCCAAAAAATCGGGAGGACCGGTTTATTCAATTTCGCTTCCGCCTGTTTGGCCTTCTTCAGCACGGTCAACAGTTTATACACCGCGAACAACGGACCGCCGAACACCCCGACTTGTTGCCCGGTCACCATCGTGAACGCCTCACCGGCGGCCAACGCTTCGAGTTTTGATTCGAGCTCGGGAGAAATCGGACCGTGGACTGTTTGTTGGTCTCGCAAAATGTCGACGAGCGCGGGCAAATGCGTGAAGGAACGGTTCATCAGTTCATCCGCCCTCACCTCGAGCTCATCCATCCCTGTATAGTCCAACCATTTCGAATAGCCCGTCTCCACTTGCATCATCGGAGACGACGGGGCGTACATGGCGTCTAGCGACTCTATCCTCACGTATAACGACTTCCTTTCAAACGATTAATACATCATCTCTCGTGCGATGCCGATCGTAAACAAGACGATGTGGGCCGGGACGAGCACTAAAAACAACAAACGCCACCCGTGCACGAACATCTTCGAATAGACGACATCCTCATGGCGAATCCGTTGCCAAATCGCGTTGGCCGGGAAGATGGCGGCACAGACCGCAAGCAACAGCCAGATCAAATCGATCCCGACAATCGCTTCGAGCAGAACCGCGCATGCATAAAACCAAAGGATCACGCCGGCGTCACAGGCGAGTTTGAACGTATTAACCGATTTCGGCATAATTTTTCTAAGTATCATATACACCATAAACCAAATGACGAGTGGAAATGAAACGATATACACTAGCACGATACGCTCGCTCCTAAAATTAATTTTTGCATGACCGGAATGACGGTCAATGTGACGCCTCGTTCGTCGGCCCGTTTCAAGAGCGGCGTCAAGATGGCGTCGACCTCGGTCTGGCGCCCCGCCTCGATGTCACGTAGCATCGAAGAACGATTGTGTGCCGTCTTGTCGATAATCGTGTCGATATATGTATACGGGACGTGACGGTCGAACAACATCGTCAGTTCTTCGTAAAGCGCCGTCGCGATATCGCGGCAAGGCGGTATGGCGACCGCACCGTTCTCGACACGGCAGAGCGCCGTAATCGGATTGATGATTGCGTTGGCGAATAGTTTCTCGGTGACGACTTGTTCGATATCCGTCTCCCAGACGACATCGAGTGGAGATGCGTTGAACGACATCTCTTCGAGCGAGCCGAGGCTGCCGATGCGGATGCGCCCGAGCCCGGTATGCTGGAGCCGATCGCCGTCGCGGCTCACACCATGTTCGACCACACCGAGGTGGAATCCTTTCGTACGTGCATAGTCGAGATGCGCGATTCCGTTCGAACAGATGAATACGGGCACGTCGCCGGACAATCGTTCCGTCGCCGCCTCGACCTGATGCGCTTTCGTCGTCACAAAGAACACGTCCTGCTCCGTCTCAATGATTTTCGTCACCGGACAGAGGCGAACCTGAACCGTTCCCTGCGTGACGCCGGTACGTTCGATCGTCACAGTCGATGCCTCGTCGACACGGCCATAGAGCGTCACCGTATAGTCCGGTTCGAACAGCGAAGCCATCAACATGCCGACGGCGCCGTTCCCGATAATCCCAATTCGTTTAATCGGCTTCATTGGCCATCCCTCCACGTCTAGTCTGCACTGAAAAGTTTACCACAATCTGTTTCCACGACCCAAAAATAAAAAAAGAAGCGGCCTCCGAGGAGACCGCTTCTTTTCGCATTATTTGCTTGTTACTTCTTTACCGTTGTAGTGTCCGCAAGATTTGCATACACGGTGAGAAAGCTTCATTTCGCCACAGTTCGGGCACTCGTTCATACCAGGTACGTTGAGTTTGAAGTGAGTACGACGAAGACGTTTGCGAGTTTTCGACGTTCTACGGAATGGTACTGCCATCGTTGTCCACCTCCTTGAAAAGTTAGCCGTTCTCGTCCTCTTTTTTAGAGAACAAGTCAGCGAGCCCCGCGAGGCGCGGGTCAATTTTTGGTTGGTCGTCCGGCTGCTCGTCAATGACGGACCAGCCTTCCCCTTCAACCTGAGTTTTGTCTGTTTCGTTCCCAAAGATTTGCATTGGGACGTCTAACATGATGAGCTCTTTTACGATCGGTCGCAGATCAATCGTATTTCCTTCTGGCAAATTGACATCATCGAATTGCTCCGTATAACGCCCATTCTCCAAAAAGAAAGGCTCGAGCGATTCAATATCGAATTCATAAATGACATCATCCAACGTACGCGCATCTGGCAACGTCAGGTCACCTTGAATCTTCAGATTGAATGTAACTTGATTAGATGTGAACGACGCATTCCCGTGCACATGCACCGGACGAATCGAACGGATATCCGGATGGAGCTGAGTAAGCTCTGGTAGTTCGACCATCTCATCGATGGTAAAACTGTCACCCTGGTTTCGTAGCTTAAGTAGCTGTGCAATAGACCACTTCATCCGAATCACCTCAATTGCAACAATATGAATTATAGATAGGCCAACTTGTTTTGTCAATGTTTTTTCTTTACACTAAAATCAGTTGACGACGGCGCTTTGCCAAAGCGTACTTATCCATCTTACACCAATCCAATCGACAATGCAAAGGAGTAATTTTATGCGAAAAACGGCCATCATTGCCGAGTACAATCCGTTCCATAACGGGCACCTCCATCAGGCGGAACGAGCCCGGATCGAAACCGACGCTGACGCTGTCATCGCCGTCATGAGTGCCCAGTTCACCCAGCGCGGCGAGCCGGCAGCTTTCGACAAATGGAGCCGGGCCCGCGCCGCCGTCCAAACGGGCGCGATCGACCTCGTCATCGAACTCCCGACGCGTTTCGGCGTGCACCGGGCCGACCGGTTCGCGAGCGCCGCGGTCGCCATCGCCGAGCGCGTGCGTTGTCAAACGCTGTCCTTCGGTAGCGAGAGCGGCGACATCAGCGCCGTTACCCAGGCGGCGGCGGCCAACATCGAAGCGACTCCAGCCTATCAGACGGCGTTCAAAGAAGCGTTGGACAATGGGCGTTCTTCCGCCAAGGCGTCGAGCGAGGCGTTCGGGTCACTCTATCCCGACTTTGATTTGACGCTCCCGAACAACATTCTCGCCTATCACTACGCGAAAGCGGCGACGTCCATCGAACTGCACACGATTCGCCGTCTCGGGGCCGGATACCATGACCCGAGCGTCTCAGACGTCATGTCGGCCACGGGCGTGCGCGCCCACTACTTAGAGTCAGGTATGGTCCGGGCCGTCCCTGACGCCACGAGAACGCTGTTTCAGGACAATCCGATGGCGCATTGGTCACTTTATTGGCCCGTCCTTCAATATAAGCTGCGGACGACCCCGAAAGACGTACTTGAGCAACTCGTCGGTATCGACAGCTCGCTGTCGCCCCGCTTGATCCAAGCCGGGCTCGAGCCGACATTCGAACAGGCGCTCGCCCGCTTATTGACGAGACGTTATACCCGGACGTCCATCCAACGCGCGCTCGTCGCCATCCTCATCCATTGGCGACAGGACGAGTTGCCGGAACGGTTCGACGACGTACCGTATATCCGACCGCTCGCGTTCAACACAATCGGGCGCACTGTGTTAAAGGACATAAAAAAAGACGTACCGCTCCTCAGCAAGTACCATCCCGATCTTGCGTTCGAGGCTCGAGTGACCGAGGCGTATCGCCTTCCGCTCGGAAATCGGTCACTCGTCGAACATATGCAAACTCCTCAATTCATCGACTCTAAATAATCGATGGCTTCCTCGACCGTCTTGACGGGAACGACTTCAATGTCGCTCTCGAGTCGGTCGAGCGACTCCATCGCCTCGTCGTAGTTCGACCCGGCCGGCACGAAGAACACGGATGCCCCAGCCTCGTCCGCAGCTACGATTTTTTGCCATGCCCCGCCAATCGGCCCGACGTTCCCTAACTCATCGACCGTTCCCGTTCCGGCAATGACGGCACCGCCCGTCAAATCGCCCGGCGTCAACTGATCAAAAATCTCGAGCGTGAACATGAGGCCGGCCGACGGTCCGCCGACGTTCGTCAGTTCGAACGAGACGTCCGGGTCCGTGCGCACGTCCTGGACGGGCAGCGGCTCATAAATCCCAAGCCCGACCCGGTCCCCGCTCCGGTCAATCGGTTGAATCAGCGTATCGACCTCACGTTCGCGACCGTCACGTTCAAGCGTGACAGAGACTTCATCGCCGGCTTCAAATGAGGCGACGCGTTCGATAAAGTCAAGGCGCGACGCGAACGATTGCCCATCGAGCGCCGTGATGATGTCACCCGGCTTCAAGACGTTCGCGGCGAGCGACCCCGTGATTGGGGCCGAGACGTACATGCCGTCAAACGTCACCGTCACATCGGCGTCCGCCAACTCATAGGCGTATTGAATCGCCGCTTGTTGCGACGACGACATCAACAACTCTTGTCTGCGTTCGTAGTCCGCCTCGCTTTCCCCGTCATACAGATAGCGGCTGGCCGGACTCGCCTCCGTGAACGGGGTGAACCAGCTGCCGACGAGCCAGAGCGGTGTCGCCCGGCGTTGCGAGATGGTCACCATCTTCAGTTCGCCCGGTTCTTTGTCCCCGCCCTCGACCGTCATGAACTCTTCGATCGTCGTCGCCTCGCCCGGATACGTGATGTAATACGGGAGTGGCACGAACAAGAAAATCAGGACGGCCACGAGCAGACCGAAACCGATTTTGAGCGACTTCATTGTCCGTGACTCACTTCATATTTTTGCCGCAACGCGAGTTCGACTTGCTCCGGGACGAGCTCGGCGACGGACGCCCCGTATTTGGCAACTTCTTTCACGATCGAGGAGCTGAGGAACGAGTACTGGCTGTTCGTCATCATGAACAACGTCTCCACGTTCTCATTCAACTTTTTATTGATCGATGCGATTTGAAGCTCATACTCGAAGTCCGAGACGGCACGCAGGCCACGGACGATGGTCGCTGCCTCACGCTTGGCAGCATATTCGACGAGCAAACCCCCAAACGCGTCGGCGGTGACGTTCGGTAAATGTGTCGTCACCTCACGAATGAGCGACAGACGCTCTTCCACGTTAAAGAGAGGTGCCTTACTCGAGTTTTCAAGCACGGCGACGATGACTTCGTCGAAGATGGCCGCCGCCCGCTCGATGATATCTAAATGGCCGTTCGTAATCGGGTCAAAGCTCCCCGGGCAAATCGCGATACGTTTTGACATGTTCTCACTCCTCGGTCGCTGCATACTCGTAAAAGCTGATCGTAATCACGTCCGAGTAGCGTTGCACCTTGATTTTTTCCAACTGGCCGACTCGGTCCGGCAACGTCACGTCGCTGCCATGCTCGCAGACGACGACGCCGTTGTCCGTCAACAGCCGGTTCGTTTCAATGATCTGTAAAAACGGCACATGTTCCTCCGCATGATACGGAGGGTCCATGAAAATCAGTTTGAACGGCTGACCTTTGAGGACGAGTTGGTCGAGAACCGAGCGGGCGTCTTGTTGGAGCACCGTCGCTTTCGACTCGTAACGTGTCGTCTGCAAATTGTCTGTGACCGTCTGGACCGCCTTCCGTTGCTTGTCGACGAACACGGCATGGTCACACCCCCGTGACAACGCCTCGATTCCTAGACCGCCGCTCCCGGCGTATAGGTCAAGCGCATCGCCCCCGGCGAAATAAGGACCGATGATGTTGAATAACGATTCTTTTACTTTATCTGTCGTTGGTCGTGTGGCCGACCCCGGGACCGTCTTGAGTCGGGTCCCTTTTCGTTCTCCTGAAATCACTCGCATATCCGTTCTCCTTCACCACAAAAGATGAAGGCGGTGCCGCCTTCATCTCTGTGTTATTTCTGCTTCGATTCATACGTCTCCGCGACGAACGGCCGCTCACTGCGGACGACCGCTTCGACGAACGGCAACGCGCTCACTTGTTCGAGAATCGCCTCATGTCCATCAAGGTCGGTATACAAGAAGGCGTACTTCTCCCGCTTTGACACGTAATACAGGTTCGCATAGCGACGCAACGCCTTCACTTGTTTCAACGATTGGACGTAGACGACGAACCCGATTCGACCATTCAACTCAAACGTCTCAGATGGCACATCCACAGCTTCCGCCTCCACAACTTCCTCCGCCTGAACATCCGCCTTCGTCGAAGAACGGGTTTCCGGTCGGGACTTTGATTTTTGGAGAAACCGAGAAGGCCAACAGCTCACTCACTTCCCCGAGCAGTTTATCTAAACTGCGTTCCGCTTTTTTAAATGCGGCCACTTCTGGCTGGACATCGAGACGCCGTTTGACGAGATGCATCTCTTTTTTAATGCGATCGTGGTCCGGGTGATGTTTCCCGAACCGCTGTACGTACTCGTAATCTTCTTTCATCCGCAAGAACTCACGTTCCACGAGGCGCGCTTCCTCTGATTGGGCTCGCGCTTGTTTCGTGGCGATATATGTTTGGAACGACTCGCTCGCTTCAATCAAATCGGCTAACGATTCCGTTTGATCGAGCAGGGCGATCGTCTGTTCAGTAATAATCATGGCTTTCACCCTTTCTGCCATGATTTTAACACATTTGATTCCCTCTGTAAGCAATCGGCTTTATAATTGAACGTGACTGTCAAGCGTCCAACCAGAAAGGAAGTGAACAGGTGCGCACCTGCACCTCGCTATGAAAAAAGTCTCATTCAATATGATTCGCTCGGCCGGCATTAAAACCGACTATGCGAAACCTGAATATTATTACGACCAGCTCGATAAAGTAAGAGCAGCCGACCTCGTCTTGTTCCCTGAATATTGGATGGTCAACTCAATCATCTATGGACTCAACAAACCGATTTTCCCGTCCCCGGCCACGTATCATCTCGGACACGATAAGATCGAGATGACGCGCGCCTTCAAGGCAACGTTCCCGCACCGAATCCCGAAGACGCTCATCTACGGGAAAAACCCATATACGATCGAGCGTGTTTTGGAAGAGTTCGAGTATCCGTTCGTCGCCAAGACGGCCAAGTCGTCGATGGGACAAGGCGTCTGGCTCATCAAGCATGAACAGGATTGGCTCGAGTACGTCGACAAGCATGAGACGTTCTACGTCCAGCAATACATCCCGAACGACCGCGACCTGCGGATCATCGTCATCGGTGAAGAAGTCGTCGGTTCGTATTGGCGTGTCAGCGAGGCGTTCTTGAACAACGTCGCCCAAGGCGCCCAGTTCTCATATGACGATATCCCGGAAGACGTCGTCGCGGAAGTGCTCGACATCGCCAAGACGCTCCACATCAATCACGCGGCCTTCGACGTCATCGTCGCCGACGGTGAATTTTACATTTTAGAGTTCAACGTTTTCTTCGGCTCAGAGGGACTCATGCCGCTCGGAGTGAGGCTTTCGGACAAGATCGCCCAATACCTCGATCCCCGCGCTTGAGGCGTTCATCTTTTTTTCACAATTTGAACACACGTTATTCCAAGAACGTTTTCGAATATGATATGATGACATATGAGGTTTATTAGGGAAAAGGGGGATTATGATGAAATTTGAGCAGTTCCACATCGAGGGAAAAGAGATCCGCTTCGGTTTGCTCGAGACGATCATGGATCATCATCATTTCATCCGTGAAGGCGCTTGGGACTATGAGCGTGCAACGTATGACATGAAGTACGAGAAACAATCGACAGGCGAGACGTTCTACCTTCGCTTACCGGTATATGCAATCGAAGGCCAAATCGAGGACCGTCATGCGGTCGTCAAAATGTTGACACCGATTCTTGGAAAACATTATTACCCGCACGGCGTCGAGTATGACGAAGAGTTCCCAGAAGAAATCGTCCGTGATTGCGAGCGTCGTCTAGCCGCACTCGCTGAGACACTCGAAGTAAAACCCCTTGCATAAGCGAAGGGGTTTTTCTTATGGACACATATAACGAACCGAGGTAAGCATCGGCAGAGCAGATTACGCCGACAAGTCCTCTGATTGGATGATGGTGCAGCCCTTACCCTCGTAATACGCGATCATGTCGTCGATTTTCTTCAAGTCATAGCTCGTGATGCAATCCGACAGGACGCTGACCGTATAGTCGGATTTCCGCAGATTGTAACACGTCGACTTCACACAGGCGGTCGCATCGGCACCGGTGATATAGAACGTGTCGATGCCATGCTGTTCAATGAACGCCGCGAACGCCTCGCTCGTCAAGGCGTTGCCCTTGTATTTGGTGAATACGTGATCGGACACAATCTTCAAATCTGGCGCTAATTCTGCCCCGCGCGTCCCGGTTTTGAACGTTCTTGTCCCCGCGGATAAGTTCTCATGTCGGATATAGACGACGGGAATCCCCTTGTCGACCGCCCAATCGATCGATGTGTTGATGTTGTCGATGACCGCTTTGTAATTTTTCGTGATGTCATTCTGAATGTCGATGACGACCAATGCTTGCTGTTGCATCTGATTTCCCCCTCGATGAGTCGCGTGTCGTGACTACTGCCTTCATCATACCAGAGTTCACCACTGGAAAATATAGACAACAATCATCATCAACAAACAAAAAAGGGAGGACCCCGGCGGGGCCTCCCTTTTGTCATGTCGCGATGACGTTGAGCGTCACATCGACTTGTCCGAGCAATAAGTCGAACTGGTCGCGCACGTACCGATATAAGCGTTCAGCCTCAACGAGTGAGACGGGTGCAACGATTTGATAATCGTATCGCTCTTTCGAGACGGACACGACCTTCACTTCACGCAATCCGAATTCGATTGCACTGCAAGCAATCAAATCCTCAATCGCCCGCTCAGCGATCGTCACATCTCCATAGGAATAATCATTTCCGATGACAGCCATCGTATCATTCATCTTCTTCACTCCTTTTCTGCCGCGAGTACTAACACGTCCTCCATAATGGTTTCGATATCGACGGGTTTTTCTCCTGCCGTGGCCATTTGGGCGACCGCACGGACGTCGTGCTGACGGTCGATGATATACATCGTCGTCGCATGCGTGACGAGTCCGCTGTTCGCTTTCGAATAATAGAATTGAAGCTGACGCGTGATGCGGTCGATATCGGCCTGGTCACCGGTCAACATCTTCCAGCCCGTTGGTTCGGCTTGGAATGCCTCCCCGTAATTCTCTAGGACCGGCACCGTATCGACTTCAGGGTCGACAGTGATGGCGACGAGCTCGACGTCCGTCCCGTACAAGTCGTTCGCTTTCAACTCTTGCTCGAGCTTCATGAAGTCACGCAACGTGAGCGGGCAGATGTCCGGACAGTTCGTATAGAAGAACGTGACGATTTTGACTTTGCCATTGTCCGAATTGTACGACTGACCGTCGAGCGCATTCGTCAACGTGAACGGGGTCGGCTCTTGGATGACGGGCAAGTCCTCTTCTTTAAAAAATAAGAAGTACGAGGCCACACCGATCGCCACCAGAATGGCGACCGTCAAGCCGACCGTCATATAGCTGTTCCGTTTCATCCTCATCCCCCTCTCTCGATTCACCCACCGATAATGGCACGGAAGACGTTTGTCGTCTCACCCGGGTCATAGGCGACATAAAGGAGGACGTATACCGTCACGCCTGTAATCGCTGTGAAAAACCAGACGACTGAGGCTTTCGGTCCGATTTTACGGTGTTTCTCGACTTTATTTTTATAGCCGAGGTAAAGCGTGATTAATCCGAGGACCCCACCTGTCGTCGCGAGCAGGATATGGAAAATCATGAACGCCAAATAATAAGGCTTCACTGAATCCGGTCCCCCGAAGGCGGTATTGCCGACGAAAATCGTCCGTGAGACGTAGAGAATGAAGAATGTCGTCGCGGCGATTGCGGCGGCCGTCATGACTTTCTTATGTTTGTTGACGTTGCGGCGATCGCGCGCAATGATCGTCCATCCGATTGCGACTAAAATAGCACTGATGACAATGAATGTCACACTGATCAAGGCAAGATAGTTCATCGTAGTTTCCCCTTTGATTTAGTTCATTTTTTCTCTTTTGGTTCTTGCGGTGTGAACGACATGCCTTCGTCAAGCGCAAGCGATTTCGTCCGGCGCACCCAACCGAAGAACGTCCAGCCAAAGAAGAAACCGTATACGACTTCTTGACCGAGCTTCATCAATACCCCGCCGAAGCGTTGGTCTTCAAGAGCGCTGTTCGTCGCTCCCATGAGCGCATTCAAATCGAGACCCGACACATCGCCGTTCGGCATACAGTAGCCGAGCACCGTTGCGAACGTCTCCGCGTCCGTATAGGCGTCATACAAGATGCCTTGGCTGAAGATGATGAACGCACAGGCAGGTGTCAAGAGCACACCGTTCGCGATGATGTACACCATCCGCTTCAAATCTGACATCCCTTCCTCTTCTTCTGAGAGGAACGGTGCGATGACCGGATACCACATCGTCAAACTGAAGACGACGAGGGCGCCGTGGAAGATACGATGCACACCATAGTTTGTCAAGACGTAGTCAAAGATGAATGGCATGTGGTAAAACGTGAACAATGCATTGAACAAAACGAGTGCGATCAAAGGTTTTGTCATAAACTTGAGTGTCGGCCCAATCACCTTATAGCTAAATAATTTCTCGAACACCCAATACGGCATCCCGTACACGACGAGCGCCGGTGCGAGCACATAGACGAGCACCATCTGCAACATGTGCACCGAGAAGATGATGTGTGCAAGGACATCGACCGGACTTCCGAAGCCGATATAATACAATAAAATGGCGGATAACATGCTGAACTTTTGTAGTAACGTGGTCGACTCGTACCCTCGCTTCGCCATTTTCTCTGTGACGACCGCATAGAGGACGTACAACCCTACCATCAACAATCCGAACCATGGACTCCAAAGTGTCATCCAATCGAACTGTTTGAGTAGCTCTGATGTATTCCAGAGCATCCCTTCACCCCTTTTCTTTCTCTCCCAAACCGATGAAACCGTTCACTTCAAGATTACTATTCCTTTATTTTTGAAGTAAAGCAAAAAGGACTGAATCATCTATGTTTCCACAGATGTTCAATCCTTTGTCACATTTACCAAATGAGCAAGCGAAGGGCCGCGACCGTGATGATGGCGACAAAGATGCCGAGCCACATCATTCCGACGATCCACGTGTTGCCACGGTTGTTCATATGCATGAAGATATAAAGCTGCAAGAACACTTGGATGATGGCGAGGATGATCAAGAAGCCACCTGCCGCCCACACCGGCATGAGTTCAGCGTATACGGCACCGAACGCGACGAATGTGAGCAAAATCATCATCGCGAAGCTAATCAACTGAAGTTGATACTCGCGTCTTGATTCGGCTTTTACTTCAAGCTCTAACTGTTTGTGCGTTTCGTTCATTGGTTGTTTTTCCATATTAGCTCACCATCCCTAAGAGGTAGACGATTGAGAAGATGAAAACCCATACGACGTCGATGAAGTGCCAGTACAGGCTCGACACGTAGAACTTCGGTGCGTTGTACACATCGATTGGACGGTTCCAGTTGCGAATCAACAGCGTCGTGATCCAAAGGAGACCGAACGTGACGTGTGCGCCGTGGAATCCGACGAGCGTATAGAACGCAGATCCGAACGCGCTCGATGTGAACGTGTGACCGATGTGGTAGTAGTGGATGAACTCATAAATTTCTGCTCCAAGGAATCCAGCCCCGAGGAGAAGCGTGACGACCAACCAAAACTTCATGCGGCCTGGATTGTTCGCTTTCATGTTCATCATGGCGAGAACACTTGTGAGCGAACTTGTGAGGAGGAGCATCGTCATTAAGAAGACGAGCCCCATCTCAAAGATATTGTACGAACGAAGTTCCTCTGGCGCACCAGAGTTCAGTAGACCGACGTACGTTCCGAATAGCGAGGCAAAGAGAACAGTCTCTCCACCGAGGAAGAACCAGAAGGCCACATATTTATTTTTCCCTTCCAGCGTGGCTTTCTCTGGATTGGCCGGAATACCGGTCACCGGGTGTTTTTCGACTGCATGTGCCATTTATTGGTCTCCTTTCTCACGAATCGCTTTCAAATCCGCTTCAATCTGTGATTTTGGAATATAGAAGCCATGGTCGTCGATCCATGAACGGAGGAACATCGACACGAATGTGATGAGTAATCCGATCACGATGAGTGACCAACCGACAACCGCGTTATCCATTTGGAAGATCGCTCCAAGTCCGGCGATGAAAAGACCGAGTGACATGAAGAATGGAATCAACGAGTTGTTCGGCATGTGGATATCTGCTACTGGTTCAGCAACAGAGACCCGTTTGTTGCCCGCCATTTTCTCGAGCCAGAACGTATCGAGACCTTTGACGAGCGGTGTTTGTGCAAAGTTGTACTCTGGTGTCGGTACAGGAAGCGTCCACTCCAATGTACGTCCATCTTCCCAGTGGTCTGGCTTGACGCGTTGCTTCGACAAGAATGCCTTGACAACAGCGACGAGCAAGATGATTGTCGATACACCCATGAAGAAGGCACCGATCGTCGACAGTAAGTTCATCGTCTCAAACCCTTGGTTAGGAAGGTATGTGAAGACGCGGCGTGGCATCCCGAACAATCCGAGGAAGTGTTGCGGGAAGAACGTCAAGTGGAACCCGATGAAGAACAACCAGAACTGCCAGTAGCCAAGCTTCTCAGAGAGCGCTTTGCCGAACATGAGCGGGAACCAGTAGTAAAGTCCTGCGAATAGACCATAGACAACCCCACCTACGATAACGTAGTGGAAGTGAGCGACAACAAAGTAACTATCGTGATACTGATAGTCGGCCGGTGCGACCGAAAGCATGACCCCTGTCATCCCCCCGACGAGGAACGATGGAATGAATGCGACCGAGTAGAGCATCGCGACGTTGAACTTGATTTGTCCGCCCCATAGCGTGAACAACCAGTTGAAGATCTTGACCCCTGTCGGAACGGCGATGGCCATTGTCGCGACAGCGAAGATCGAGTTGGCGACCGGTCCGAGACCGACCGTGAACATGTGGTGGACCCAAACCATGAATCCGAGGAAACCGATGAGCATCGTTGCGAAGACCATCGTTGTGTAACCGAACAGACGTTTACGAGCGAATGTCGGAATGATTTCCGAGAAAATACCGAACGCAGGGAGTATCAAGATGTATACTTCCGGGTGTCCGAAGATCCAGAAAAGGTGTTCCCAGATGACGACGTTACCGCCGGCTGCCGGATCAAAGTAGACGGCACCGAACAAGCGCTCGAACATCAACATGAACAAGCCGACTGTGAGCGGCGGGAACGCGAAGACGATCAACGCCGAAGCGACGAACGTCGTCCACGTGAAGAGCGGCATCCGCATGAGTTTCATGCCTGGTGCACGCATGTTCAAAATCGTGACGAGGAAGTTAATCCCGGCCATGAGTGAACCGAAACCTGAGATTTGAAGACCGAGGGCGTAGAAGTCGACCCCTGATGCTTCAGGTTGTGTCGAGAGCGGCGCGTACGCCGTCCACCCTGCGTTCGGTGCAGCGCCGAAGAACCAGCTAAGGTTCAGCATGACACCACCGAAGAAGAACAACCAGAAACCAAGTGAGTTAATGAACGGGAACGCGACGTCGCGTGCCCCGATTTGTAGCGGTACGACGGCGTTCATAAATCCGAATAGCATCGGCATGGCCGCTAGGAAGATCATCGTCGTCCCGTGCATCGTGATCAATTGGTTGAACGTTTCGCCGCTGACGAAGTCGTTCATCGGACGAACGAGTTGCCAACGAATAAGTAAAGCTTCAATTCCACCGAGAAGGAGGAAGAAGATTCCTGAGAACAAATACAAAATACCGATTTTTTTGTGGTCAACCGTCGTAACCCAATCCATGATGCCATTGTATTTACGCGGTTGCTGCATAGCAGTGGTCTGTGCCACGTGAAATCCCCCTTTTCCCGTTAGTCAATCTTCTGATCGTACAAGAAGTCAACGAGTGCATCTAACTCTTCATCACTGATTTGGCCTTCACCGAAGCCAGGCATGAGCGCGCCTTGTTTCAATTCTTGTGGGTCGCGAATCCATTCTTTCAACTTCTCTTCGTTGTTTTCGAGGTAACCCGCCAACCATTCGCGATCACCAAAGTTCGTCAAGCTCGGCGCGACTTTCCCGCCACCGTGACAGCTCAAGCAGCTCTCGACGTACACGGCTTCGCCTGTCGTCAAGTTTTGGTTATCTGCAACGAGGTTTTCTGTGTTTGCGTCCTGCTGTGCTTTCATGTCTTCGAGCCATTGGTCGTACTCTTCTTGCTCGAGTGCGATGACTTTGAAGTCCATGAGTGCGTGTGAAGGTCCGCAAAGCTCGGCACATTTCCCGTAGAACGTACCTGGTTCATTTGCATGCAACCACATTTCGTTATCAAGGCCTGGGTTCGTATCCGTCTTACCTGACAAGGCCGGTACCCAGAACGAGTGAATGACGTCTTTCGATGTCAAGTTGATGCCGACACGCTTACCGACTGGGATGACGAGTTCTTGACCCGTGACCACGCCTGCGTTCGGATATTCAAATTCCCACCAGTAAAGGTTGGCCGTGACATTGATTTCTTCTTCTTTTTTCGCTTCTTTCGCTTTCGCGAGCTCGACTGTCGTCGTGATCGTCGGAACAGCGAGAATGATCAATAAAATGATTGGAACGACTGTCCAAATCATCTCAAGCGTGCTGCTTCCTTCGACTTGCTTCGGAATCGATTCATCTTTCCGACGGAATTTCATGAGCACGTACACGTAAATAATCGTTACGATGACAAGTACAAAGAGCATGATTGCCAAACTGATGAGAATGATGCGAAGCTGAATCTCAGCTCCCTCTCCCATCGGCTTCAATGCAGACAATCCCTCTACGCCGCACCCTGATAACAGTAGTGCGAACATCATCATCGGGACAATGCCAAACAGAAGCTTCTTAAATGATTTCACAACAATCCCCACTTTCTCCCAAAATGATGTGCAATGGTTTCTATATAGTGAGTGCGACTGTCAAAGTGCCGTCAATACCAGCGTGACAATCCACACGACTAAATAAATCAATGAATAAAAGAACATTTTGTTTGCCCACTTGATCTCATCTTCGGCCTTGAAACCTTTCAAGCCGAGATATAACCAGTAGCCCCCAAGCACAAGCGCGACAATTAAATATTCCGGACCGTAATGCATGAACAAGAGCGACGCTGGAATGAGTGTCGCAATCCACCAAATGATTTGGCGCTTGGTGATCGCAAAGCCGTTGACGACCGGTAGCATCGGAATGCCGGCCGCTCGATACTCCTCGACACGCCGCATGGCGAGCGCGAGGAAGTGTGGCGGTTGCCACAAGAACATGACGAGGAACATGAGCCACGCATCGATATGAAGCGCGGGATCGATGGCTGCCCAACCGATGAGCGGCGGTACCGCTCCGGAGATGCTGCCGACGACCGTGTTCAACGTGTGCGTTCGTTTAAGCCACATCGTATAAATGACGACATAAAAAAATGCCCCGATTAAACCGAAGACTGCTGCCACATACGACACGATCAATAAGAGCAATGTCCCGATCGCGAGTTGCGTTAATCCAAGGAGCAAAATCCGTTCTCCCGAAATTTTCCCGGTGACACTTGGTCGGTTGTCTGTACGTCCCATCAAGTAATCGATATCACGGTCCACGAAGTTGTTTAGGTAACAACTCCCGGAGATGACGAGCGCGCTTCCTAACATCGTTAATAAGAGTTGTGGCCAAACTTCAAACAAATAAAGTACTGGCGTATCACTCTGATATGTTGCTGCTACAAAGAAACCGGCGAACACCAACAAAAGATTGGCGCGGACGATTCCCATTTTTGCCAGAGCAACATAGTCGCGGAACGAAGCGGATTCTGTATATTCTACTTCTGCCATTGTCCCTGGGTTGACTTTTGTCATAATGACCCCCCTACTAATCACGAAATCCTCGTATTCTTTTCACAGAAAAAACACAATATGAACAAAGTTCACCTAACTCATAACAAAGATACCATATTTTCAAAAAGAATACGTCGTTTATGCTTGTAAAATAGCTAGTTTTTTGTGACAGACGTGTGATAATTGTCACAGTAAAAACGCTACGCTAATACTAGAATAACGATTTTGATAGCGATTGCAAGCTTTTCCGTTTCGTTTTTACGACGTAAAGCCGTATAATAAGTATGGCGAAAAAAATATAAACTGACAAGGCACGATTCTAGTGATTTTTCTCAAAAGCAGGTGGAAACGAATGCATAAAAAACTCGCACTATTTTCAGCACTCGTCACGCTCGGGATGATGCTCGTTCTCATCATGGGTGGAACCGTGACGAAGACCGACTCCGGCGACGGGTGCGGTACAGACTGGCCGCTCTGCCACGGGAAACTGATCCCGACCAATCCGAGCGTCGAAACGATGATCGAGTACAGTCACCGTGTCGTCTCTGGCATCGAGGGACTGCTCATCATCGCCTTGACGATTTGGACGTTTGCGGTCGTCAAGAACCGGTATGATGTCAAAGTGTTCGCGTTCCTCGCGTTCATTTTCATGCTCATCCAATCGATTATCGGTGCCGGGGCCGTCATCTGGCAACAGTCGGACGCGATTCTCGCGCTCCACTTCGGTATCTCGCTCGTCTCGTTCGCATCGCTGCTCATCTTGACGATTCTCTTGTTCGAAGGGGAACGCGTGCATCGGGCCGTCTCCGAACGATTGAAGGTTCACCTTTACGGCTTGACGATTTATACGATGGTCGTCGTCTATACGGGCGCTTACGTCCGTCACCTCGGCGCGACGTACGCCTGTGTCGGCTGGCCGATTTGCGACCAGAACGTGTGGACGTTCGAGTCATACGTCCAAATGGGGCACCGCATCATGGCCGGACTGCTCGTCTTCTATACGTTATACGTCCTCTACTTGGCACGTCGGGAGACGAACCGACTCGTCGAGACCGGCATGTGGGCCTCGCTGTTCTTCATCCTGCTTCAAGTCGGCACGGGTGCGTGGATCGTCCTTGGGGGACACGCCACGTACGTCCCGCTTCTCCACGCCTTCTTGATTACCTGCTATTTCGGGATTATCTCGTACTTGGCATATCATGCGTATCGGAGTCAGAAACAGACGACCGAGGCCGCACGACAACAATCCATTTAATCACGTACACAAAAAGGAGCGACGGCATCGCTCCTTTTTTTGATGCCTATTTACTGCGCGTCCTTGAACCGCTCGAGTGCCCGGGCCCGCGCTTCCTTATGGTCGACGATTGGGTCGACGTATCCGTCCCGCTCGGTCAAGTCAGGGAAATGAATCGCTTTTTTGTCGAGATTCACGAGTTCGGGCACATACTTCCGGATGAACGTCCCGTCCCCATCGAACTTCTCGGACTGCGTCGTCGGATTGAAGATACGGAAGTACGGCACCGCATCCGTCCCGACCGAAGCCGCCCATTGCCAACCCCCGATATTCGAGGCTGCTTCATAGTCGATCAGCTTCTGTTCGAAATAGCGTTCCCCTTTCCGCCAGTCGATCATCAGATGCTTCGACAAGAACGAGGCGACAATCATGCGAAGCCGGTTATGCATCCAGCCCGTCTCATTCAATTGCCGCATCGCCGCGTCGACGATCGGGTAGCCCGTCTTTCCGTCACACCACGCCTGGAAGTTCTCGTCATCGTTCTCCCAATCGAGATGCTTATACTTGTCGTTGAACGGACGGTCTTTCAGTCCCGGGAATTGGACCATGATCATATAGTAAAATTCGCGCCATAACAACTCATCGTAATATGTGTCGCGTCCGCTCGATTTCGGCGCCTTCAACACCGCTTCCGTCACGGTTCGGATGGAGAGCACCCCGGTCCGGAGATACGGAGACAGACGGCTCGTGCCGGCGATGGCCGGGATGTCGCGGTCTTCATCGTACGCATCGATCCGATTCGCGACGAAGTCGCTCAAACGACGTTTGGCTGCCGCTTCGCCGAGCGCTTTCCACGAACGCTCACAGCGATCGAACTGACGCTTCAATTCGACCGGGACTTCATGCCCTGTCGTCACGTGACGCTTCAATGCATTCACGTCGACCTCATACGGCGCGGGCGGCGCCTCGGCATAGGCTGCTTTTTTAAATGGCGTGTATACCTTATACGGATCGCCGTCTTTTTTCGTGAACGCATTCGGGGCGAACAAATGGCGGTCGAGCAGGCGGATGACTTTGACCGCTTCCCCGAGCGCCTGGATGACGGCGTCGTCCCGCTGTTTGAACGGTTCGACATACTCGGCGTTGAAGTAGAGCACATCGAGCTCACCGAGCGCTTCGACGAACTGTTCGGCCGTATCGGCCACGATGACCCGAAGTCCGAGCCCGCGTTCTTCCAACTCGTCCATGAATTGACGCATCGTCGCGAAAAAGTAATCGTGGCGCGTCTCGAACGGCTCGCAATAGTTAGGGTTGAGCCAAAAAACGAACTCCATCTCATCGTCGGAATCAGCGTCTTTCAAGGCCCGGTGTAACATATGATTATCTGTCAATCGAAAATCCGATCGAAACCAGCATACTCGTCTCATCTCTCCCACTCCTATCTAAAAAAGAAGCATAGCGCGGCTATGCTTCTTTTCATTATACAAACTCAATCAATAAGTCGTCACTTTGGATTGTGTCGCCTTCTTTAATATGGACCGCTTTGACTTCTCCGTCTTGCGCGGCTTGAACCGTCGTCTCCATCTTCATCGCTTCCGTGACGAGGAGCTGTTCCCCGCGGTGGACACGGCTACCCGGTTCGACGAGCACTTTCAACACTGAACCTGGCATCGAAGCGCCGACTTGTTTCGGGTTCGCCCGGTCTACTTTCGGACGGCTCGTCGTCGCCGACTTCACGTTCACGTCTTTAATCTCGATTTCACGCGGGACGCCGTTCATCTCGTACGAGACGAGACGGATGCCGTCCTCGTTCGCCGCACTGATTTGAACGAGTTTGATGATGAGTGTCTTCCCGGTCTCGATTTCAACTTGAATCGTCTCACCGACGTTCAATCCGTAGAAGAACGTCAACGTGTCAAGCACCGATACATCCCCGTACGTCGTCGAATGCGTGACATAGTCTTCAAACACTTTCGGATACAATGCGTTCGAGAGCAATTCGAAATCTGTTACCGGACGATCGAGTTTCTCGAACAGCTTCGACTGGGCCGCTTCAAAATCATACGGCTCAATCAACTTACCTGGACGTACGTCAAGCGGCTTCTCACCTTTAAGAATCGCTTGCTGGACATCGGTCGGGAACCCTCCTGGAGGCGTCCCGAGTTCGCCGCGCATCATCTCGACGACCGAATCCGGGAAGTCGAGTTGGTGACCGCGGTCAATCACATCTTGTTCGCTCAAGTTATGCTGGACCATGAATAGCGCCATGTCGCCGACGACTTTCGACGACGGTGTCACTTTGACGATATCCCCGAACAACATGTTGACACGGGCATACATCGACTTCACTTCGCTCCAACGGTCACCCAATCCGACCGCTTTCGCTTGTTGCTGCAAGTTCGAGTACTGTCCGCCCGGCATCTCGTGCTCATATACCGACGGGTTCGAAGCGCGCATGTCGCTCTCGAACGGCTCGTAGTTATGACGCACGTCTTGCCAGTAATCGCTGATGACCTCGTAATGCTTCGCATCGATTTTCGGTTGACGCGCGTGATGGTCAAGCGCATAAATCAAGCTGCCGCCTGAAGGCTGTGACGTCATCCCCGACATCGAGCTCGCAGCCACGTCGACGATATCGACGCCCGCATCTGTCGCCCGGGCGTAAGTGAAGATTCCGTTGCCCGACGCGTCGTGCGTATGCAAGTGGATCGGCAAGTCGACGGCATCTTTCAATGCCGAGACGAGCGCGTACGCCGATTCCGGTTTGAGCAGGCCGGCCATGTCCTTGATGGCAAGGATGTGAGCCCCGCTCGCTTCAAGTTTCTTCGCCAAGTCGACGTAATACGGCAAGTGGTATTTCGGACGGCTACCGTCATACAAGTCACCCGTATAACAAACCGCTGCCTCGGCGACTTTGCCGGTCGGTAACGTCGCGTCAATCGCGAGTTGAATCGACTCGAGGTTGTTCAAACTGTCAAAGATCCGGAACACGTCGACGCCGGCATAGGCCGCTTCGTGGACGAACTTCTCGATGACGTTGTCGGCATAGTTCTTATACCCGACGGCGTTGGCACCGCGGAGCAACATTTGAATCAACACGTTCGGCATCTTCTCACGGAGACGCATGAGGCGTACCCAAGGGTCTTCTGAGAGGAAACGATAGGCGACGTCGAACGTGGCCCCGCCCCATGCCTCGACCGAGAACAGCTCCGGCATGAGCTTGCTCGTCGGTTCGGCGATATTGATGATGTCTTGCGTCCGCATCCGTGTCGCGAGCAGAGACTGGTGCGCGTCGCGCATCGTCGTATCCGTCAATAACAGTTCGGGCTGGCGCTTAATCCAGTCGGCGAGGCCATCCGGACCAAGTTCCGTCAAAATCTGTTTCGTGCCCGGTTTGGCTTCAGCCGGCAGGTCTTGCGGAATCCGGACCGAGCGGCTGATCGGCTTGTCTTTCAAACCGACGCCCGGGAATCCGTTCACCGTGACATCGCCGATATAGTTGAGCAATTTCGTCCCGCGGTCTTTCCGTTTCGGGAAGACGAACAGTTCCGGCGTCTCATCGATGAACGACGTGTTATAGTCGCCGCTGATGAAGTTCTGATGCTTCATCACGTTGATTAAGAACGGGATGTTCGTCTTGATGCCACGAATCCGGAACTCGTTCAAGTTACGGACCATCTTCGAAGCGGCCTGTTCGAACGTCATGCCATGTGTCGACAGCTTCACGAGGAGCGAATCGTAATATGGTGAAATCTCGGCACCGACGTAGGCGTTCCCACCGTCAAGTCGGACGCCGAAGCCGCCCGGAGAACGGTAGGCCATGATTTTACCGGTATCTGGCATGAAGTTGTTGGCCGGGTCTTCCGACGTGACACGCGATTGGATCGCGTAACCGAGCAATTTGATATCTTCTTGTTTCGGCATGTGGATGACGTCGCCGTGGAGCGACTCACCTTGTGCGATCATGAGTTGCGTCTGGACGATATCGAATCCGGTCACCATCTCGGTGATCGTATGCTCGACTTGAATGCGCGGGTTGACTTCGATGAAGTAGAACGACTCGTCTTCCGTGACGAGGAATTCGACCGTACCGGCATTGATGTAGCCGACATGGCGCATCAGTTTCACGGCTGCGTCACAGATTGCTTGACGCGACGCATCCGATAACGTCACACAAGGTGCGACTTCGACGACTTTTTGGTGACGACGCTGAACCGAACAGTCACGTTCGAACAAGTGAATGATGTTCCCGTGGTCATCCCCGAGGATTTGGACCTCGATGTGTTTCGGGCGTTCCACTAGTTTTTCTATGTACACTTCGTCTGAACCAAACGCTTGCTTCGCTTCTGACTTGGCACGTTCAATCAAATCTTTCATCTCGGCTTCCGTACGGATGACGCGCATCCCGCGGCCGCCTCCGCCCATCGCGGCTTTGACCATGAGCGGGAAGCCGTGCTCGTTCGCAAAGTCTAAAGCGTCCTCGTAAGACGTGAGCGGTCCGTTCGAACCTGGAATGACCGGGAGTCCGGCTGCGATCGCACTTTGACGGGCCCGAACTTTATCTCCGAACGCATGAAGGTGCGCTTCGTTCGGACCGACGAAAATGATGCCTTCTTCACGGCAACGACGTGCGAGTTCAATATTCTCAGACAAGAATCCGTAACCTGGATGAATCGCGTCAGCCCCCGACTGTTTCGCGATGCGGATCACGTCCTCGATATCGAGATAGGCGTCAATCGGTTTTTTATCGAGACCAATCAAATAAGCTTCATCCGCTTTAAAGCGGTGTAACGAGCCGCTGTCTTCTTGAGAATAGACGGCGACCGTGCGCATCCCTAATTCAGTGGCGGCACGGAACACGCGAATGGCGATTTCACCACGGTTGGCTACGAGTAATTTGCTAATTGATTTCAACATAAATCCCCCCATTTAAGTAGTTCAATCCTTTTTACCTTACAACATGCAATGATGAACTTTGAACGTTTTCTGCGGATTTCTCCCGAATTTCTGCCCGTTTCGTCGCTTCCCGGTGCCGATTTCGCATCGAGATGCTACTGAGCACACCGAGAATCCCCATCGTCATGATGAGTGACGTCCCGCCGTAACTGACGAGCGGGAGCGTGACACCTGTACCCGGGAACCAACCGGACATGGCACCGATATTGATTCCGGTCTGGACCATGATTTGAGCGGCGATGCCGAACGAGACGAACATCGCGAAATGACTATCGCTATGGTTGGCGATATTGACGGCCCGGAAAGCGATGAAGAACAGCAAGGCGAGGACGACGACGACCCCGATAAAGCCGAGCTCTTCAGCGATGATGGACATGATATAGTCCGTCTCCGGTTCCGGCAAGTACCCATACTTCTGATAACTGTTCCCGAGACCGACGCCGGTCAAGCCCCCATGGACGATCGAGATGATCGACATGAGCAATTGGTGCCCGTAGCCTTCAGGGTCCATGAACGGATTGAAGACGACTTCGATCCGGCTGCGCTGGTTCTCCGAGAAGATTGTCGTGAACATCAGATAGACAAGTCCAAACCCGGCGAGCACAGCAGGCACGATGATCCGAAGCGGTGCCCCGACGGCAAGCCACATGAGGAACATGATGGCCCCGAGGACGAACAAGCCCCCCATATCCGGCTGTCCGTTGATGGCGATGGCGTATGGGAAAAAGAAGTAGATGACCGGTATCATGAAGAAGGCACCAAACTGAGCCCGGATTCCTTTTTTAGTGATAGCGGCTCGCCCTAGTCGACCAGGCAACCCTTTCAGCTCCCCATTCCACAACTGGTGATAATAGTTGGCGAGCAGTAGAATCAACACGAATTTGGCGATCTCGACCGGTTGAATCGTAAAGCTGCCGATGATGAGCCAGGCCCGCGCACCGTTGAGCGGTGGCATCGCCCACGTGATGAACAACAGTACGACCGATACGAAATAGAGGCCATACAAAATATTAGGTTTTCTAAAGTTCTCATAGCGGAACATCGTCGCAATGAAGTAGACGACAATCCCGATCCCTGCGTAGACGAGTTGGCGATAGTACAAGCCGCTGTTCGCGTAATCGCCGCGATTCCACACGCTCGCACTATAAATCATGATCGAACTGATTCCGACGAGCATGAGCACTGCAATGAACAACGAGAAATCAAAATACCGAAACCGAGTTTTCATGTTTTCACTTCCTTATGTACAACAATCACTGACCCATTATAAAAAAATACTCAAACAGCGCCGCTTGCACAGTTTGAGTATAAGGTTCATAAATCTGAAGCTTCCGCGAGGGCGGACAGCTTTTGTTCCAATGAATCGAGCAGTCCTTTACCTTCAATGTCTGAAATGAGTCCAAGACGGACCGCAAAATCAATTTGGCGTGATAGACCGAACATATGTGTATCAAGCACCTCTTCATAAAGCGGGCACTTCGGCATTTTTAGGTTTTCTAACTGCACTTCAATCAAACAACGGATTTTTTCTGCGTCTGCCTCTAATAGTTGAAGCGCTTGCTCCCGTTGGACTGCAGCCAAATTTGTCGCCACTACGACCCCTCCTCCGTACAATGACAGACTGTTTGTCATAACTCAACTGTACATTATATTTCATCATAATTCAATGAACAGTCTGGATTCGCGGCGAGTTTCTCGCAGTTTCCCTTTTTCTGAGAAAGAGCTGTATAATGTACAGTGTATTGTGAATAAAGGGGGCGTATCCATGATTTTTCCACTAGACGGAGCGGTTCGTCACGCGCTGACGATCGACCCGACCGTATGGATTTTTGATGACCGCAAGCGAAACGTCGAGGATCTCGACCGCGCGGTAGAAAGTGACAACGACGCATACTATGCCAAGATGGGGAAGGCATGGGATGACGGCTTGACGCAAGGGTCACGCGTCGACCATAACAAACCGATGTCTCGGGCTGATAAGGATGCGGCGCTGCGCGACTCGTTCGCGATGCCGTTCGCGCCATTCCTTCAAAATGCCGAACCGATCGCCACGGCGACGCACGTCAGTTTTTATGGGGAGACGGTGCTCACGTTGCCAATCGACGAGGCCAGAAGCGTTTACTTACAGTTCTCCCGAGACGGAAAAGTACTCGCGGACGGTCCGGTGTACGTCTTGCACAATCAACAAGTATGGCGCGGTGTCCATCACATCGCCGTGCGAACAGAGGCATGATAGAGAAGGCACAGCGCCTTCTCTTTTTTTAGACTTTTTACTTCATAAAGTGTAACATATAAGGTATCGAAAAACTTCAATCTCGAAAGGTCGTGACGCTTACGTACCCTTTATGGAAGAAAAACTTAATCATCGTCTGGATCGGTAGCTTTTTGACGGCGGCCTCGATGAGTCTAGTCCTACCGTTCCTCCCCTTGTTCATCGAAGAACTCGGGGTCACCGATTCCGACCAAGTCGTTACGTGGTCCGCGGTCGCATTCGGCGCCACTTTCCTCGTGGCTGCCATCGTCTCCCCGCTGTGGGGACGGCTCGCCGACCAAAAAGGCCGCAAATTGATGCTCATCCGCGCTAGTCTCGGTATGGCCGTCGTCATGACGCTCATCAGTTTCGTCCAAGACGTGTATCAGCTCGTCGGTTTACGGCTCTTAATGGGTGCCGTATCCGGATTTATCTCGGCGGGGATCACCCTCGTCGCTTCACAAACGCCTAAAGAGAAAAGTGGCTGGGCGCTCGGCACACTGTCGACCGGTGGCATCACCGGCGGACTCCTCGGTCCCTTGATTGGAGGACTCCTCGCAGACTTGATTGGGCTTCGACCCGTTTTTCTCTTGACCGGCAGTGCCTTATTCATCACGTTCCTCATCACACTCGTGTTCGTCAAAGAGGACTTTGTGCCGGTGGCGCGCGAGCGGCTTGATTCGACGCGATCGATGATCGCCTCGCTCCGTAACCCGCAACTCATATTTAGTCTGTTTCTGACGACGTTCTTAATCACGTTCTCGGCCCAATCGATTGGCCCGCTGTTGACGCTGTATGTCCGGGAATTGAACCCGTATACGACGTCGCTCGCCTTTATCGCAGGGATCGTCGCGTCAGCTCCTGGTGTGGCCGCCCTCATTTCCGCACAACGTCTCGGTCGGCTCTCCGACCGCTACGGGGCCGAACGCATCCTGTTCTGGGCGCTCATCGTCTATAGCGCCTTCTTGATTCCACAGGCATTCGTGACGTCGACGACACAACTCGTCATCATGCGATTCGGCCTCGGCTTCGCCACGGCGGCACTCATGCCGTCGGTACAGTCGTTACTCCGCCAACATACGCCGAGCCGGGCGACCGGCCGCATCTTCTCTTATAACCAATCGGCCCAGTTCATGGGCAACTTGCTCGGACCGTTGTTCGGTTCGCAAGTCGTCGCCCACTTCGGATTCCCGGCACTGTTTATCGTGACCGGTCTGATTATGCTGATGAACGCCTTCCTGGAAAAATCGAACGTGCAAGTGGCACTCCATCCAAATACGAAATAAACGCCGAGCGGCCGCTCGGCGTTTTTCGTTATAGTAAATCGGCGGCCAACCGGGCGAGCGACGAGCGCTCCCCTTTGATGAGTTGGACGTGTCCGAATACGTTTTGACCTTTGAAGCGTTCGACGGCGTACGTGAGGCCGTTCGAATACTCGTCCAAATACGGATGGTCGATTTGATACGGGTCCCCGACGAGGACGATTTTCGAGTTCTCGCCGACCCGGGTCAGAATCGTCTTAATCTCATGTTTCGTCAAGTTTTGGGCCTCGTCGATGATAATGAACTGATCCGGCATGCTGCGACCACGGATATACGTGAGCGCCTCGAGCTGAATCGATTTGATGCCGGCCAAGATGTTCCCGAGTTCATCTTTCGAGTTGGCGTTGAACAAGAACTCCAAGTTATCATAAATCGGCTGCATCCATGGCCGGAGCTTCTCTTCCATCTCACCGGGCAAATAACCGATGTCGTTCCCCATCGGGACGACCGGCCGGGCCACGACGAGCTTGGTGAAGCGACGTTCGTCTTCGACGAGCGACAGGCCTGCCGCGAGCGCGAGCAACGTCTTCCCGGTACCGGCCTTCCCGAGCAGTGTCACGAACGGAATATCGTCCCGCAACAACAAGTCGAGCGCCATCCGTTGCTGGACGTTACGGGGATGGATGCCCCACACGTGTTCGACGTCTAGCGAGAGCGGACGGAGGATCGGTTGCAACCCATCGACGACCGCGAGTGCGCTCGCTTTCGAGACGTTACTCTTTAAGACGACGAATGAGTTCGGATATAGCTGATTTTTTGAAACGGCTTCTAGCGGAAGCTGTCGGACTTTATAAAATTCATCGATGATGGCTTGATCGACTTCGATTTCACGATAGCCGGCGTATAAATTCGTCGTATCGACGATATGGTCGGTCAAGTAATCCTCGGCTTCAATGCCGATGGCGTCCGCTTTGACACGGACGAGTATATCTTTAGAGACGACCACGACTTTACGGGTCCGGTCGTGCTCGTATTGTTTCATCAGTCCAAGTGCCACGGTCAGGATACGATTGTCGTTCGTCATGACGTCGAACGGGAAATCGACAGTATGCTCGTGACCGATCTCGACGAACAATCGTCCGCCGTTCTCGAGCGGGACCCCGTCGTGCAGTTTACCGGTCGTCCGCAATTGATCGAGCACGCGCGCCGTTTCTCGGGCGTTGCGGCCGACTTCATCCATATTACGTTTTTTACCGTCAAGCTCTTCTAAAACGATGGCGGGAATGACGACATCGTGCTCATCGAATTGGAACAAGGATAGTGGGTCGTGTAAGAGTACGTTCGTATCGAGCACATACGTTTTTTTCATAGACTTTGCCGCCCCTCGAAAATTGTTGGTGATCAAGAATTCAAACTCTCCTTGACTTCACGGTCCAACTTTTCTGCTGCTTCGACATCGTACGTCTTGACGATGTCCGGTTGTCCATAGGTTGCCCCGTAAAAGGAAATGTTACGGACCTCTTCGACTTTCCCTTCAAAAAAGCGAAGGTGTAACGCCGGCTTCACGCTCGGCTCGAATTCGTGTACGTGTGACAGGGCGATACTGTAGGCAAGTCCCCCTTCAAGAAAGATGAGACTCGCTGTCTTCTCATACGAGAGCAACGTGATCACATGCGAATTCTTCGTCAACGCCAAGCGAATCGTCCTCTCGTTCGGCGCTTGCACCCAGCTGATCGCATGGGTGATCGGCCACCGTTTCGGCTCATCAAACGTGACTAAGAACGTCAACGGCATCTCGTTCAATACGTCTTGTTGCGCCCTCGAAAGTTCGAACGCAGCTTTACTCGCCATAGACTCCCCTCCTCCCGAACGGGTATACGAAATGGATTCGCCCTTACAAACCTCTTTCCCTGCTTTTCTCTCCTGAAATCATGCTATAATCAACGAAGAGGAAGGTGAGACCATGCGCGTAAAGTGCTCTCTTTGTGACAAAATCGATACGATTGATTCGTGGTCGTTCGAAGCGAAACGACTTCGTAATAAACCTGCTAAAACGTATATGTGCCAGACGTGTCAAGAACGCATCACCGCGCGAACAGCGGAGCGTGCCGCGACCGGCCAATTCCACCTATATCCATCGTTCCGCCAAAAACGGAGATGGTAAGCAAAAATGGACGTTTCGCCCGAGGGCGAAGCGTCCATTTTTTAATGTGATTCGATGCCTTGTCGACGGTTCCACCAAAGGCGGCCCCGGTAGATTGCCAAGACGACAGCCATGACAAGGAGAACTTCTGGAATCGGCCATGTGAAGAAGACGAGCGCCATCGTGCCTGCCCCGAGTGCGAGCAGCATATAGACGACGAGTGATTTCCACCACGTCAATTGTTTCGCAAAACCTAATTTAAACACAAGGATTGTTAATAAGATGACCGTGATGATTAACGCGTTGAACCCGACCGAGAAGTCGTTCGCGTCACTGCCGACACCAAGTAGCGAGGCAATCCACGGCACATCAATTTGTGTGATGTCCATCGTTTGAGAAGCTTTCAAGCTGATAATCCCCCTTTATTTCCTACACAACCATTCTACACTATCCAAAACAAAAGGGAACGCCTAGGCGCTCCCTTTTTTAAGACTTATTCTTTACCAAGTTTACGACGCTTGTCAGCTTTCTCGCGTTCGTTCTTATTCAAGACTTTTTTACGGAGACGGATTGACTCCGGCGTGATTTCACAGTACTCATCATCGTTCAAGAACGTGAGCGATTCTTCGAGTGAGAAGACGCGTGGACGTTTCAAGACTTGTGTCGAGTCTTTTGCTGAAGCACGCATGTTCGTCAACTGTTTTCCTTTGACGGCGTTGATTGCGAGGTCGACGTCACGGTTACATTCACCAATGATCATTCCCTCGTATACTTCTACACCTGGCTCGATGAAGATCGTTCCACGGTCTTCAAGGGCACCGATCGAGTAAGCCGTCGACTTACCAGGTTCGATACAAACCATGACACCACTGCGGCGTCCGCCGATGTCAGCAGCGATGAACGGACGATACTCTTCGAACGTGTGGTTCAAGATTCCATATCCGCGTGTCGCTGACAAGAACTCGTTACGATAGCCGATGAGACCACGTGAAGGAACGATGAATTCCATACGTGTTTGACCGTTGTCGTTCGTGTTCATGTTGGCAAGTTCACCTTTACGGAGACCGATTGATTCCATGACTGAACCTGTGTACTCTTCTGGCACGTCAACGATGACGCGTTCGAACGGCTCAATTTTCGTACCATCTTCGTCTTCACGAATGATAACTTGTGGTTTCGAAACTTGAAGTTCGTAGCCTTCACGACGCATGTTCTCGATCAAGATCCCGAGGTGAAGCTCACCGCGGCCTGAAACGACCCATTGGTCAGGTGAATCAGTGTTTTCGACACGGAGTGAAACGTCCGTCTCGAGTTGTTTCATCAAACGCTCTTCGATTTTACGTGCCGTCACGAAATCGCCTTCGCGTCCTGCGAACGGTGAGTTGTTTGTCATGAAACGCATTTGAAGCGTCGGCTCATCGATGCGGAGAAGCGGAAGTGGCTCTTCTTTACCGACTGGCGTTACCGTCTCACCGACGTTGATGTCTTCCATCCCGGCGATGGCGATCAAGTCACCAGCTTTGGCTTCTTCGATTTCAACACGTTTGAGGCCGAAGTAACCGAACAATTTAGTGACGCGCAATTGTTTGATTGATCCGTCTGTTTTGCAAAGTGACACTGATTCGCCGACTTTGATTTTCCCACGGAAGACGCGACCGACACCAATTCGGCCGAGGTAGTTGTCGTAGTCGAGCATCGTGACTTGGAACTGAAGCGGCTCATCCGAGTTATCGATTGGTGCCGGTGTGTTCTCAAGAATCGTGTCGAGCACGTACGTGATTGTATCTTCTTGCTTCTCTGGATCAGGATCGAACGAACTTGAACCGCTGACAGCAGACGTATAGACGACAGGGAATTCAAGTTGATCTTCATCTGCTCCAAGGTCGATCAACAAGTCGACAACTTCGTCGACGACGTCGAGTGGGCGTACCATCGGCTTGTCGATTTTGTTAACGACAACGATTGGACGGAGACCTTGGTCGAGTGCTTTCTTCAATACGAAACGCGTTTGCGGCATGCAGCCTTCACGTGCATCGACAACGAGGATAACGCCGTCAACCATACGCATGATACGCTCTACTTCACCACCGAAATCGGCGTGACCTGGTGTATCAACAATGTTGATGCGTGTATCTTTATAATCGATTGCCGTGTTTTTCGCGAGAATCGTGATTCCGCGTTCACGTTCGATGTCGTTCGAGTCCATGGCGCGTTCTGCGACCATTTCGTTTGTCCGGAATGTACCAGACTGTTTCAATAATTCATCGACGAGCGTTGTTTTACCGTGGTCAACGTGGGCGATGATGGCTACGTTCCGAAGGTTAGTTCTTACATTCATGTAGTTAGTCCTCTCTTATTTAAAAAAGTTTCATCTTTTATTCAACTTTAAGAGTATAGCACACGTCCCACCACCTTTGTCGAGTGTTATCAACTGTTAACGTTTTCAAACGCATCATTTTTGACTACAATGAAGAAGACTAGCGAAAGAAGGGGGAATCTCCATGCAACTCATGTTCGTTTTAATCGCGACCGCGGTCGTCGCCGGCTTCGTCGGTATCGGCATCGGTGTCGCTGAAGGAAGTGCCGCCATCATCATCGGCAGTCTCGCCTTGAGCGGCATCGCCACATTTTTTGGAATCAACTTGCGCCGCCGGGTCCTCTCGAACCGACGTCCATAACACAAGGCCCGGGCAAAACGCCCGGGCCTTCTTTATGATTTTGTCCTTTTTGCGCCCACGCTTATAGGTCGCGCGTCAGACAGATGCGGTCACGCAAGGCGAGCCCGTCCTCTTCGATTGGCGGATAACCGTGGTCCGGGAAGTAATCCCGCTCGACTGATTCAAAGCGGAAACCGGCTTGTTGATAGAAGCGCAACTGGACGATGCTCGAGTTGCCCGTACAGACGAGCATTTGCTTCGCCCCGCTGCTCTCGGCCCGACGAATCGCGTCTTGGAGCAGGCGTTGCCCGATCGTCTGGTTCTGTCGTTCCGGTTTGACGGCGATATTGACGAGCTCGATTAACGTCTCGCTGCGTTTGACGAGCATGTACGCCCCGACACGTTCCCCGCCGAGCGTGGCCTCATATGTCGTCCCGGCTTTGTATTGATCGCGGACCATCGTTTCATTCGGGTTGGCCAGGACGAGCAAGTCACGGACGCGGTCGTAAGACCCGTTGATTCCAATTTGCAAGTCCGGCTTCACTTCAGGGGTCGCGCCCTTGGCGATGACGTAATGCTTCACCACGTCCTTGACGAACGTCTCGCTCCCCGCGAGAACGGACGTCTTCCCGTCATAACGGACCGGCTCCCCATAAATCGAGACGACCCGTCCCCCGACTTCTTCGACGAGAAGTTTACCGGCAGCATAGTCCCACGGCATATTACGCATCGTGATATACCCGTCGACTCGTCCCGCTGCGAGCCAGGCGAGTTCGAGCGAGGCGGCCCCATGCGCCCGCGTGCCGACGGAATCGCGCACAATCGGCGCGAGCACTTCCGGTGCAATTTGCTGATTCGGCGTCACCCATGTCGCGTTCATACTGAGGAAAGCATCCCGGACGTGGTGCTCTTTGATGGTCGGGAGTTTCCGGCCGTTCAGCGTCGTCCCGACGCCACGGCGTGCGACGAACAGCTCATCCGCCATCACATCGTAAACGAAGCCGTACTCGACGACCCCATCGACCATGATGGCAATCGAGATGGCGAACATCCGCTTTTGATGGATGAAGTTCAATGTGCCGTCAATCGGGTCGACGAACCAGACCGTGCCCGACAAATCATCCGGTTCCGTCGAGATACCCTCTTCCCCGATAATATGATGCTCGGGATACGACTCACGAATCCGGTCGACAATCAACTGTTCGACGGCCCGATCGATTTCCGTGACCAAATCACCTTTCCCCGTCTTGCGTTCGATTCGATAGCTCTCGTCAATCTGTAAGCGAATATACTCCCCTGCCTGTTTAATCAAGTCAATCGCGAACCATTCCAACATGTTTATCACCTCTATTATGTATTGTACCAAACAAAAACCAGTATCCGCATGGAATACTGGTTGAATGGGTGGTTGTGGGTCAGGCTTCGAGACGCAATAGTTCTTGGCGATATTTCTCTAACCGATGCTTGCTAGCCTGGACAGTGGCATCATCTTGTGACGCCATTGCATCGAAGAGCGTTGCCAATTCATAATCAATCTCTAAGCGCAGCACCGGAATCCGTTTTTCTGCGTCTTTTCTTTTGAATGCCTCGATCACTTGTTTCATGAGATGCCACACTCCTTTAGTTGGGCTACAAGTTACGGTTTAGTAAGTTGAATTGAGTATATCAGATGAGATTCAAAAAAGAAAGAGAATTGTCTGACTATTTTGAATTTTTTATCTTAGTGAGTATATTCCCATTTCAACTAAGCCTAAACCTGATTGAACTGTTAATGATATGTACCCTATTTATTAGAGAAATAACAAAAAAAGCATGAGAAAACGGTTACGACCTCCCATGCTTTCCAGCAGTTACAACTTTATAATCTTTGTATTTGATTTTAGGGCCGCTTGGACCGTACGATAGGTAGAGTATCCGGTCTGCTCATCGTGAACGGCACTCAGCTGTTTCTCTTCTGACTTCGACGTCACGATTTGTTTGAACGACCGATACGCGTCCAAAAACGACTCCCGGTCGACACCGCCTTCATTGGCCAAGGCGACTTGGTTATAGAACTCGACGACTTCAATCAGTTCATCTGTCGTCCAGTCCGGATTAATCGGATAGTTAATTTGCATATTCTTCACCTCGACAACCATTGTATCAACAAAAAAAACTATTGCAAGTTGGGATAGAAATCACTATAGTTTTTTTGTTGCATTGTTTTTGAATCGAAATGTTCAGATTGCCCAAAGCTTGAAACCAAACCGACAACCCATATACACACTGTTATCAAGGAGGACTTACTATTGAAACTTAAAGGTGCTACACAGCTCGAGACACCGCTTTTTGACACGTTGCTCACGCACGTCGATACGAACCCGATCGCGTTCCATATCCCTGGCCATAAAGGCGGAAAAGGGATGGACCCTCAATTCCGTGACTTCATCGGCGAAAACGCCTTGAAGATCGATTTGATCAACATCGCCCCGCTCGATGATCTCCATCATCCGAAAGCGTCGATTGCCGAGGCCGAGCGCCTCGCTGCCGAGGCGTTCCGTGCCGACGAGACGTTCTTCTCGGTCCAAGGGACGTCGAGTGCCATCATGGCGATGATCATGGGCGTCGTCGGTCCGAACGAGAAAATCATCGTTCCCCGGAACGTGCATAAATCCGTCATGTCCGCCCTCATCTTGACCGGGGCCCACCCGGTCTTCATCCATCCGGAATATGATGAGACGTACGGGATTGCCCACGGGATCACAGCAAGCGCCGTCGAACGCGCCCTCGAGATGCACCCGGACACGAAAGCAGTCCTCGTCATCAACCCGACCTACTTCGGCATCGCCGGTGACTTAGAGCGCATCGTCGCCGTCGCCCATGCGCAAGACGTACCGGTCCTCGTTGATGAGGCTCACGGTGTCCACTTGCCGTTCCACGACGAGCTCCCGCTCTCGGCGATGCAAGCCGGAGCGGACGTCGCGGCCACGAGCGTACACAAGCTCGGCGGCTCGATGACGGGAAGTTCGATTTTGAACGTCCGTCGCGGTCTCGTCTCCCCGGAACGGATTCACGCAATGTTGTCGATGATTACGACGACGTCGACGTCTTACCTCCTCCTCGCGTCGCTCGACGCGGCCCGTCGTCAATTGGCGACGAAAGGAGAAGCGATGAACGAACGTGCCCTCACGCTCGCACGTACGGCTCGTACGGCCATCGACAATATGCCGCACTTATCGGTATACGGTCACGCCGAACTCCATTCAGAGTCGACGTACGCGCTCGACGAGACGAAAATCCTCGTCTCTGTCCGTGAGCTCGGGATCACCGGCTTTGAAGTCGAGAAGTATTTGCGTGAGACGCATCGCATCGAAGTCGAGATGTCAGATTTGTTGAACGTACTGTTCATCGTGACGAGCGCCGACGACGAGTCGACGATTCAAGCGTTGATTGACGGTATGCGTGACGTCGTATCGGTTTACGATCAGTCAGGAAACGATTCACTATCGATCATGCTCCCTGAGATTCCACCGCTTGCACTCAGCCCGCGTGACGCGTTCTACGAGGAGACGGAGACGATTCCGCTCGAGAACGCCGTCGGACGCATCTCGGCCGAGTTCATCATGGTGTATCCACCAGGAATCCCGATCATCATCCCGGGAGAACTGATCACGACTTCGACGCTCGACTATATCATGGCGAACATCGAGGCCGGTCTTCCCGTCCAAGGACTTGAAGATGAATCGCTTCAAATGATTAAAGTCATCCAACAGACAAAAGCCATCCGTTAAGACGAAAGCGAGCCGGTCCATATGGACCGGCTCGCTTTGTGTCATCAAAAGAAAAGGTAGCTTATGATGATCGAATTGCTTCCCCTACGTACCATTATAAGAAAACGCTTACATTTTTTCAAGGGTAGAATTTGGCGATTGTTCTTGTTCTTGCCCACTTTCGTCCAGACAGAGTCGTAAAAACTCGGCGACGTGGTCTGTATCACGCAACGCGATCCCGAGCATCGGATACAGTTGTCTCGGTTCTTCGAGCGCATGGATGTCAAGAAGGGCAGACTGCCCGGTCTGCATACAGACGACGAGCACTTTCCCCATGAATTGATGCGTATACACAAAGCCGAAATCATAACGTGACGTCTCGGTCTCGATTCCCGTGAAGCGGACACGGCTCGTTTCAGAGACGGTATATAACAATTCTTCATCGAACGCCATCATCGTTCCCTCCTTTCTCACTTCATTCCTTATTTTCCTTTATACTGAACGTACGAAACATAAGGAGGACGACTTATGAAGATTCGAAAAGCGAACGAACAAGATTGCGACGAACTGGTGCGACTCATGCGGCAATTATGGCCAGACGCGCCTGAAGCCGAACTGATCCCTGAGGTGCGGCTCGGGATTCGTTCCGGCAAGATGCACTATTTTATCGCGGAAACGGATGAAGCGGTCGGCTTTTGCCAGCTTAGCTTCCGTCATGACTACGTCCCCGGAACGACCGCTTCCCCGACCGCCTTTTTAGAAGGGATTTATGTCGTCGAAACCGCGCGGCAGAAAGACGTGGCGTCACGGCTCGTCGAAGCCGCCTCCGCCTACGCCCGGTCGAAAGGATGTGACGAGCTCGCCTCCGATACGGAAATCGAGAACGACGGCAGCCAACGGTTCCATGAACGCATCGGCTTCCGAGAAGTCGAACGGACCGTCCATTACGTAAAAAAGCTCTCTCGCGAGTAAGCGAGAGAGCTTTTGACTTATTTAACGACGTGGATTGGCATACCCATTGCGATTTCTGCCGCTTCCATTGCCATCTCACCGAGTGATGGGTGAGCGTGGATTGTAAGCGCGATATCTTCTGCAGTCATGCCTGCTTCGATGGCGAGACCAAGCTCGGCAATCATGTCTGAAGCGCCAGTTCCCGCGATTTGAGCACCGATCAAGAGACCGTCCTCTTTACGTGTGATGAGCTTCATGAAGCCGTCTGGCTCGTCAAGAGCGAGGGCACGGCCGTTCGCTGCGAATGGGAATTTCGATACAGTGATCTCAAGTCCTTCTTCTTTTGCGAGTGGCTCTGTGTAACCGACTGTTGCAAGTTCAGGGTCAGTGAAGACGACCGCTGGGATTGCTGAGTAGTCGAGGTAAGCTGGCTTACCGGCAGCTGCCTCCGCTGCGACTTTCGCTTCGTAAGAAGCTTTGTGCGCGAGCGGTGGTCCTGGTACGATGTCGCCGATTGCGTAGATGTTTTCGTTCGACGTTTTGCACTGGTCGTCGATTTCGATGATGCCGCGGTCGCTGATTTTAACTTCCGCGTTTTCGAGACCGATGTCGCCAGTGTTTGGACGACGGCCGACTGTGACGAGGACGTAGTCCGCTTCAACAGACTGCTCTTCGCCGTTCACTTCAAACTTAACTGTTACGCCGTCTTCTGTTTCCTCGACGCCTTTTGCAAGAGCGTTCGTGTGAATCGTGACGTTGCCTTTTTGTTTGAGTTTCTTTTTGACGATTTGCGTCATTTGTGGCTCGAAGCCAGACAAGATGTCGCTTGCGCCTTCAACGACCACGACTTCTGTATCGAAGTTCGCATACGCTGTGCCGAGCTCCATACCGATGTAGCCGCCGCCGATGACGACGAGTTTCTTCGGTACTTCAGGAAGAGCCAATGCGCCAGTTGAAGAAAGGACGCGTTTTGACCATTTGAACGATGGGATCTCGATAGGTGTTGAACCAGTCGCGATGATCGCTTTTTTGAACTTGTAAGGAGTCGAGCTATCTTCTGTGATGACACGTACTGTGTCTTCAGATGCGAAGAAAGCTTCACCTTGAACGATTTCAATCTTGTTACCTTTCAAAAGGCCTTTGACGCCGCCAGTCAATTTGTTGACGACCGACTGTTTCCAGTCTTGGACTTTTGTGAAGTCGACTGACACGTTATCAGACGTGATCCCCATTGAAGAGTGACCTTTAGCGTGCTGGAAGTTGTGACCAGCAGTGATCAATGCTTTCGATGGGATACAACCGACGTTCAAGCAGACGCCACCAAAGTTTCCTTTTTCGACGATTGTGACTTTAAGGCCGAGTTGTGCGCCACGGATGGCTGCGACGTATCCACCAGGACCGGCGCCGATGACAAGCAAATCAGTTTCTTGTGCGAATTCTCCTACTACCATGTTCTTATCCCTCCATCATTAGAAGTGCTGGATCTTGAAGCAAGCGTTTCACCATGTTGAGTGCGTTTTGAGCTGTTGCACCGTCGATGAGGCGGTGGTCAAAGCTGAATGAAAGCGCGAGGACTGGAGCCGCTACGATTTCACCGTCTTTGACGACAGCTTTTTCAGCGATGCGGCCGATACCGAGAATTGCAACTTCTGGGTGGTTGATGACAGGTGTGAACCATTGTCCACCAGCTGAACCGATGTTCGTGATTGTGATCGATCCGCCTTTCATGTCGTCCCCAGCAAGTTTGCCTTCACGTGCTTTACCGGCAAGCTCATTGATGTTTGTAGCGAGTGCATAGATTGATTTACGGTCCGCTTCTTTGACGACAGGAACAACGAGACCGTTGTCCGTATCAGCAGCGATACCGATGTTGTAGTAGTTTTTGTAGACGATTTCTTCGTTCACATCGTCGATTGACGCGTTGATCGCTGGGTAAGCTTTCGCTGCAGCAGTCAATGCTTTAACGACGAACGGCAAGTACGTGAGTTTCACGCCTTGGTCAGCAGCCACTTGTTTGAACTCTTTACGGAGTGCGACGAGTTTCGTGACGTCGACTTCGTCCATGAGTGTAACGTGTGGAGCTGTGTGCTTCGAGTTAACCATTGCTTTCGAGATCGCTTTACGGATACCACGGATTTTCTCACGCGTTTCGAGTTCAGGCGTTGCTGACTCGTAAGGTTTGATTTCCGTTTTCGCAGCCGCTGCTGGAGCTACAGATTCTGTTTTCTCTGTTGTAGCTTCTGCTGTTGGTGCTTCACCGTTTGCGAATGCATCGATGTCTTCTTTCAAGACGCGGCCGTTGTCGCCAGAACCTTGGACTTCACGGATGTCGACGCCTTTTTCACGAGCGTATTTGCGGATTGAAGGCATTGCGATGACGCGCTCCGATTTGTGAAGTTGAACTTCACGCGGGCCGTCTTCTTTCACGTCTTCTTTCACATCTTCAGTCTTCTCTTCAGCTTTAGGCTGTTCAGGAGCTGCTTCTTCTTCACCGGCTGGTGCGTCACCTTCGATATCGAACGTGATGAGGACGTCGCCGACGACCGCAACTGTACCTTCAGAGACTTTGACTTCTTTAACTGTTCCATCAACTGGAGCTGGAATCTCAACGACGGCTTTGTCGTTTTGTACTTCAAGAAGAATGTCATCTTCTTTTACTGTATCCCCTGCTTTTACGAACCACTTGACGATTTCACCTTCGTGAATTCCTTCACCGATGTCTGGTAATTTAAATTCAAATACTGCCACTGGTTTTTCCTCCCATCAATTAATCATGTAAACACAATGAGGGAGACAATTCTCCCTCATCGTTAAATGAACACGATCAGAAGTTGATAACTTCCTTAACTTTTGCAACGACATCTTTATGGTCAGGTAACCATGCGTCTTCACCTTGTGCGAAAGCGAAGACTGTGTCTGGTGCAGTTACACGAAGCACTGGTGCCTCGAGGTGAAGAATTGCGCGTTCTTGAATTTCAGTTACGACGTTAGCCGCAATCCCTGCTTGACGTTGTGCTTCTTGAACGACGATCGCACGGCCAGTCTTTTTAACAGACTCGACGATTGTATCGATATCAAGTGGGCTCACTGTCATGAGGTCGATGACTTCGACGTTGATGTTTTCTTTTTCGAGCTCTTCTGCCGCTTTGAGTGACGTGTGGACCATTGCACCGTAAGTGATGATCGAAACGTCAGTTCCTTCGCGTTTCACGTCTGCTTTTCCAAGCTCGATCGTGTATTCGCCTTCTGGAACTTCGCCACGGAATGAACGGTAAAGTTTCATGTGCTCTAGGAATACGACTGGGTCGTTGTCACGGATTGCTGAGATCAAAAGACCTTTTGCATCGTATGGCGTTGACGGGATGACGACTTTAAGACCAGGTGTCTGAGCCATCAAGCCTTCAAGGCTATCCGCGTGAAGTTCTGGTGTTTTAACACCGCCACCGAATGGTGAACGGATTGTGATTGGCTGGCTGTAAGCGCCGCCTGAACGGTAACGCATACGCGCCATTTGAGCTGCGATCGAGTCGAACACTTCGAATACGAATCCGAAGAATTGAACTTCCATGATCGGACGGAAGCCTGTAAGACCGAGACCGATGGCAAGACCACCGATACCAGACTCAGCAAGCGGCGTGTCGAAGACACGGTCTTCGCCGAGCTCGTCTTGGAGACCTTCCGTTGCACGGAAAACCCCACCGTTTTTACCAACGTCTTCTCCGAAAAGAAGTACTTTCTCGTCGCGCTTCATTTCAACGCGCATCGCATCAGTAATCGCTTGGATCATTGTCATTTGAGCCATAACTTACTTCGACTCCTTTGCTGTATATTCTTCAAGCTGCTCTTTCAAGTTTGAAGGAAGTGTTTCGAACATGTTGTTGATGAAGTCCGAAACTTTTTGTTTTGGTTCTTTGTCAGCGAGGCTGATCGCTTCTTTCACGTCTGCTTTCGCTTGTTCGATGACTTCATTCTCCATGTCTTCGCTCCAAAGCTTCTTGCCTTCGAGGAAGAGGCGGAAACGAACGAGTGGATCTTTCTCTTGGTACTCTGTATCGAGTTCTTTTGTACGGTAACGCGTTGGGTCATCCCCTGCGAGCGTATGTGGTCCGTAACGGTATGTGAGTGCTTCGATGAGCGTCGGAGTTCCGTCAAGTGCGTCTTTACGCGCTTGTTGTGTTGCGGCGAGGACAGCAAGAACGTCCATTCCGTCAACTTGGATTCCGTTGATTCCCGCTGCGACAGCTTTTTGCGCGATCGTTTTAGCTGCAGTTTGCTTCTCAACAGGTGTCGAGATGGCAAAGCGGTTGTTTTGAACGACGAAGATGGCTGGTGATTTGAATGCACCCGCGAAGTTCAATCCTTCGTAGAAGTCACCTTGTGATGAACCACCGTCACCCGTGTAAGTAATGGCGACGTTTGTGTTGCCGTTGCGTTTGAGGCCCATTGCCACACCCGCAGTTTGAATGATTTGTGCCCCGATGATGATTTGCGGCATCAAGACGTTAACGTCTTCAGGAATTCGGTTACCTGCGACGTGACCACGTGAGAACAAGAACGCTTGATAAAGCGGAAGTCCGTGGAATACGAGTTGCGGGATATCACGGTAGCCTGGAAGAATCCAGTCTTGTTTGTCGAGCGCATATTGCGTCCCGATCATCGTTGCTTCTTGACCAGCCACTGGCGCGTAGAAACCTAGGCGTCCTTGACGGTTGAGCGAGATGGCACGTTGGTCCCAGATTCGTGTATAGACCATGCGGCGCATAAGCTCCTGAAGTTGCTCGTCCGTTACATCTGGCATTGCGTCTTGGTTGACGACCTCGCCCTTCTCGTCGAGAATACGGAACGTTTGGAAGTTTTCTTCCACGTTTTGAAGTACCTGAACGTTGTTCATTCGTTTCACCTCATCCTTTCAACTATGAGACAATTGTCTTTTTTGTGATCAAACACTACCTCAAATCTTAAGTGTATCTGTCCAAAAAAGCAATCTGTATTAACGTGATTCAGGAAAGTTACACTTATCCTGCCGTTTCCTAGTCAGTATAAAACGGGTTGTTATAATAACGCAAAAAATATGCTCACTCTATAAAAACGCTTACATCAACACATCTTTTCCCTTATTTCGCCTCTGTATCATTTTCATTTCACCTTCTGTACCATCTAAGCGAAATGACTAATAAATATGATATAATTGGTCATATCGCAATGGGAAAGGAAGTTTTGCATGTTAACGATGAAAGATGTGATTCGTGAAGGAGACGAGCGGCTCCGCGCCCGCTCAATCGAAGTGCCGGTCCCACCGACGGCAGAAGACCTCGCGCTACTCGACGAGATGGAGACGTTTCTCGTCAACAGCCAAGATCCAGAGATGAGCGCGAAGTATGAACTTCGGGGCGGTGTCGGCATCGCCGCACCACAACTCGGCGTCAATCGCCGTTTCTTCACGGTCTTGCTCCATGAAGAAGAAGAGACGTTCAAACTATCCATCTTCAATCCGAAGATTACGAGTCACTCGGTCGAACAGACGTATTTGAATGGCGGTGAAGGCTGTCTCTCTGTCGACCGTGTCGTCAAAGGCAACGTCCCCCGCTATCGTCGCATCACAATCGAAGGGTTCGACCGTGACGGCGCCCCGATTAAATTGCGGCTCCGCGGTATGCGCGCCATCGTCTGTCAACATGAGCTCGACCATTTAGATGGGGTGCTCTTCTACGACCGCATCAACACGACTAACCCGTTAGAGACCTACGGTGAGCCGATTTGAGGTGACGAGCTTGAAGAAAAAGGCACTGTTGTTAGTATTCCCATTTCTGTTTCTTTTAATCGGGGGATGTGTCCGAATCGAATATGATGCGACCGTCCACTACGACCAATCGGTCACGTTAGAGACGACGTATGCTTTCCGCGACCATCCGGTCATGAAGCTGCTCAATTTGCGGCTCGATTGGGATACATGGAAACAACAGGCGAATGAGAACGGGTATGCGACACGTGACTACTCGAGTCAAGACGACTATGAAGGCATGGTGCTCAAGAAGACGTTCGACAACGTCGATGACCTCCAAAACATTAAAGAGGAGTGGAAGACCGGCCCGGCCGGTATCCTCGTCCCACCTGATATGAAGTTTGATGTCGACAAAGAAGATGGGATTTGGTTTGACTCATACGTCATGAACACGAACCTCGACCTGCGGCTCGACCGCGTCGATTTGCCAGGTCTGAATTTAAGCGGCTCCCCGAAACAACTGGCCGAACGTTACGTTCGTCAAGCCGATATCCGGTTCAATCTGACCGTGCCGACCGGGGTGTTCGTCGAAGACGGTACTGGACTCGATGTACGGTCGATGAAACATGTCGAGTGGCAAGTGTACGGTGGCCGTCAAAACAACATGACGCTCGTCGCCCACGTGCCGAACGTCAAGGCGTGGATTATCACAGGCGTCATCATCGTCGTCCTTGGCCTAGTCGCTTTCTTTGTTTGGCGGAAATATCGTCAAAACGTCGGTAATCCGGACAAGACGTCGATTCGTTCTCGCATCTTCGGCGGCTTCATCCTCGTCTTGACCCTCGCGTTGATGATCGTGACGATTCGAGAAGAGTTGACGACGGAACGGAAATCTGAGGCGATTCGCCAAGCGGCGCAGACGGACGAGTTCATCCCGACGTTCGCCGTTCACGGCTTGCTCGGGACCGACCGCACATTCCTCCGCTTCTCGCAGTATATGGAACAGCGTGGGCTGGCGAAAGATGGTGCCCTCTGTACCGTGACGGTGAAAGGCGCGGCCGATTGCGTCATCAATGACTACAGCTCGAACCGACCGATTGTCCGGATTGAATATGAGGATGCCGAGGCATCGCTCAACAACCAGACGAAGTGGTTGAATGCGGCGATCGAACGCTATAAACAGGAACGAAACCGTTCGTTCGACCGGATGTATTTGATCGGTCACAGCATGGGCGGTGTGGCGGCAGCGAACTATATCTTGAATCAAGACGAATACATCGTCGATAAGTTCGTGACGTATGATAGTCCGTTCGCCGGAACACGACTTGCCAACTTCGGTCTGTCCGCCAGTAATTTCGGGATCAATACCGGCAGTCCTGCCATCCGGGATTTGTCCCCGAGTTCTGACGGGTTGCAGGCGTTCCAAGAAAAACTTGAGACGTGGCCACGCTCCGTCCAAGTGTTCTCCTTCTCGGGACGCGGTGGCGAGTTCAACTTGATTGAGCCAGCGAGTTCGCTCTTGCTCGAAGAATATACGAACAACATCGAGACGGAAACCGTCCCATACGATCACTTCTCGCTCCACCGGAAGACAGACGTCCTCCGCGACACGGGCCGGTTCCTTTACGAGTTCACGAACGAATTCAATCCAGTCGAAACGAAATGATGAAAACCCGCCTTCACATATTATGAGGGCGGGTTTTGTTCGTCGTCATGTCGATGGTAGCCCGTCCACAACAAAGCCCACCTTCACAGGAAGGCGGGCTTGTGTCAGTAGGTCATCGTCCAAGTGAGTTTCTGGATCCAATAAATCACATACTTTCCGATTGGCAAATCGGTCTGAATCTCATCATAGGCGAGCGTATACGTTCCTTGCTCGTTGTTCCAGAGACGCTTGAAGTACCCGTCGACCTCGCGGATGAACGCTGTCTCCTCGGTCGTGACGACTTCGACATCCGCCTCCAAGTTGTAATCGTTCATGTTGCGGGTCGTATAGTTGCCCGACCCGATGACGACGACTCGACGGTCCCCTTCCACGTACAGCATCTTCGGGTGGTACTGCTCTTCGCCGACTTCGTACCACCGAATCTCGATTTGCTCCGGGTTCACCGTGTTCAATTCCGCGGCGACCGGCAAGTTCGGCAATCCTGACTTGTCGCGCCCGAACGCGTTCGTATTCGGGTCAAGAATCAGTTTGACGAAGACGCCGCGCTCGGCGGCCTCATGAATGGCTTGAATGATGTTTCGGTCGGCCAAGTAGAACATGCCGATCCAAATCGTCTCACCTGATTCCGCTTCTTCCATCGCCTTGATGACGGCGTCCTGAATCTTGGATTCCGTGACGTAGCGGATTTGCATCGGGCCTTCCGACGGCTCGTCGCGCAGATTCGCGAGTTTCTCCTCGCTCGGGAAACGTTCGGCATCCCCTTTCGAGAACGTCGCGATCGCTTCCTCCCCTTCGAGGATGTCCGCTAAAATTGGACCGTCGAGCCGGACGCCTACGTTCGAATGATAGCCGCTCGCATCGTGTGGGTTAGCCGATAAGACGAAGCCGTCATTCTCGGTCACCATCACTTTGCGGTGGTTCGCTTTCACGTTCAACAGCCGTAAATACGACCGGATCGTGATGTCCGGTGCCGATTTGGCCATCGGGTTCGGCAACCAGCCGTTCTGGCTGTCCCCGAACCATTGGAACCCGATCCGATACAGCGTCGAGTATAAGATGTTCGGGTCGCGGAGCACATCGAGGTTCGTGTAGACAATTTCCGCGCCCGCTTCCTTCAAGACGTCGAGATGATCGGACGCGTGTCCGTTATAAGTCGTATTGATTTCATCCGTGATTAAGACGACGTTCATGTCCGGATGGGCTTCCATCTGTTCGAGCAAAGCCGATGACAGTTTGGCCGTGATGTCCGGATATTGCCGGTCTTCATTCGAATATGGGTTGAATAAGAAAAAGTCCATGACGATATATTCCCGCGCCTCGCGGATTGACCGCTCGACGTCTTGAAAAATCTCTTGCTCGTTCACTTCCGTGTCTTCCCCTTGATACGTCAAATCAAATAAAAAATCGATTTGGTCATCCGAAATCGCGACCGGTTCCGACGCACGCGACACGCCGTCCGGCAACGGTTTGACTTGATGGTATACCATCGTGATGAGGAAGAGTAAGGCGAATGCGGCCAGGCCCCATTTCAACCAACCTTTCTTCCGTTTCTTGCGTTCCATCAGACACCATCTCCTTTATCTTTGTCCTCTAAAAAACGGGCTGTAGTCCCCTACAGCCCGCTCGTTCATACTTCCATGATGATCGGAAGAACCATTGGGTGTCTTCGTGTTTTTTGTGCCAAGTATGGCGTGAGTGTATCCGAGACGAGTTGTTTCAACTCCGACCACTTCATCTGTTTGTTCGACAACCCTTGCTCGACCGTCTTCTTGAGCAAGCGCTCGCCGTCACGAATCAAGCTGCCCGATTCGCGCATATAGACGAAGCCGCGTGAAATGATATCCGGACCTGAGACGAGTTTACGCGTCTTGCCGTCGATGCTGATGACGACGACGACGAGTCCGTCCTCTGAAAGGATGCGGCGATCGCGCAAAACGATATTGCCGATGTCCCCGATGCCGTTTCCGTCGACGTACACGGCGTTGGCCGAGATTTTCCCGGTGATGGCGGCCGAGTCGGCGTCGACGGCGAGCACTTCACCGTTATCCATGATGAAGCTGTTCTCTTTCGGGATGCCGACCGATTCGGCGAGTTCGGCGTGTTTCACCAACATGCGATACTCCCCGTGAATCGGCATGAAGAATTTCGGGTTGAGCAAGCGGATCATGAGCAATTGCTCTTGTTGCGACCCGTGACCCGACGTGTGGATGTTCGTCAATTTTCCGTAAACGACGTCCGCGCCGGCTTTATACAATTGGTCGATCGTTTTCCCGACCGAGATGGCGTTACCCGGAATCGGAGATGACGAGAAGATGACCGTGTCGCCAGGAATGATCGATACTTGACGGTGTGTTCCGTTGGCGATGCGGCTGAGCGCAGCCATCGGCTCACCTTGCGAACCGGTACAAAGAATCGCCACTTCATGCGGCTCGTAGTTCCGTAACTGATTCGCTTCGACGATCATGCCTTTCGGGACGTTGATGAAGCCGAGCTCTTGCCCGATCGTCATGACCTTGTCCATCGAACGGCCGAAGATGGCCAAATGACGGCCCGTCTCGGCACAAGCGTCGACGACTTGTTGCAGGCGATAAATGTTCGAGGCGAACGTCGCGAAGATGACGCGCCCTTCGGCTTTCCGGAACGTCTCACTGATCGTGCCGCCGACAACTTTTTCACTCATCGTGAAGCCTTCGACTTCTGCGTTCGTCGAATCGGACAAGAGGCAAAGCACGCCTTCTTTCCCGATGTCTGCCATCTTGGCAATGTCAGCCGGTTCGCCGACCGGTGTGAAGTCGAACTTAAAGTCACCGGTATGGACGATATTCCCTTGTGGCGTCTTCACGACGACACCGAGCGAGTTCGGAATCGAGTGAGTCGTGCGGAAGAATGAGATGCTCGTCTTTCTGAACTTGACGATGGCGTCCTCATCAATCTCATGCAGTTCCGCCTCGCGGAGCAACCCGTGCTCTTCGAGTTTCACTTTAATCAAGCCGAGCGCGAGTTTTGTCGCGTAAATCGGAAGCTTCACTTGCTTCAAGAGAAACGGGATGCCGCCGATATGGTCTTCGTGACCGTGGGTGATGAATACCCCTTTGACTTTGTCTTTGTTTTTAATCAAGTACGAGTAATCAGGGATCACGTAGTCGATTCCAAGCAAGTCATCCTCCGGGAACATGACGCCCGCATCGATGACGATGATTTCATCTTGGAATTGAACAACGTACGTGTTCTTCCCAATTTCTCCGAGTCCGCCTAGTGCGAACACAGCTGTTTGGTGGTTCTTTACAAACTTCATTTAATCTCTCCTTACTACAAGTAGTTGATGTTCATCTATGTGAAACATAAGTGATTCTCGCAATATAATTACGTTCCGTAAGATTCTTTCTTCATTATAGCTCATATTGTGACAATATTTCACTATTGACGTAAGATTGAGGGCGGTTTCTCGATTTCGTGTTATGCTTTTTAGTATACAACTGACTTAATCAAGACAGAGAAAGCATGGTGAAGAAAAATGGAAGATCAGAAAGTAGTCTTTTTTGACATCGATGGCACGTTGCTCCATGAAGGGTCGTACATTCCCCCTTCGACGATCGCGGCCATTCAGCAGCTACGCCACAACGGCGTCGAGACGTTCATCGCGACAGGGCGTGGCCCGGCGATGCTGTCTGATATCCCAGAACAGCTCGGCATCGACAGCTTTGTCTGCTACAACGGACAAATCGTCGTCCACCAAGGCGAGGTCGTCTATCGGAACACGTTGCCGACCGACGCGCTCCGTCGCTTGACCGAACATGCCGGCTCAAACGACCATACGCTCGTCTATCTCGGACAACACCGTGGCGGTGCCACGAAAGCGAACGACCATGTCGTCGAACAGTCACTCGGAGAACTTGATATGCCGATTCCGACATATGATCCGAATTTCCATATCGAACAGGCCGTCTATCAGACGCTCCTATATTGCGCGCCTGAAGAAGAACATCACTATTTGGATGCGTACGGCGAGTTTGATTTCATCCGCTGGCATCCGCACGCCATGGACGTCATCAATCGTGGCGCCAGTAAAGCCGACGGTATCCGTCACTTCATCGAGACGAACGGCTATCGGCTCGAGAACACGTACGCGTTCGGCGACGCCTTGAACGATTTGGCGATGCTTCAATACGTTGGAACGGGCATCGCAATGGGCAATGCCCGGGTCGAAGCGAAAGAAGTCGCCGACTTCGTGACGAAATCGATTCTCGAAGATGGAATCGAGTACGGCTTAAAATCAATGAAGCTCATTTAATGAAAAACGAGAGGCGCGCGCCTCTCGTTTTTTTATCTGGACCGAAGTGTGCGTTCGAGTCGATCCAAGTCCGTATCTTTCCCGATGATGATCAAGATGTCCTCTGGCAAAATCATCTCGTCGGCTTGCGGTGAGATGATGACGTCATCATTGCGGCGGACCGCGACGATGTTGACGCCGTATTTGGCGCGAAGGTCCAAATCGATGAGCGACTTGTTCGACAGTTTGTCCGACGCCTTGATTTCAACGATCGAGTGCTCGTTCGAGAGCTCGAGGTAGTCAAGGATGCTTTGGCTCATCAATCCGTTCGCAATCCGGATGCCCATGTCGCGCTCTGGGTGGACGATGTTATCGGCCCCGATGCGGCGCAGCACTTTCTCGTGATAATCATTCGTCGCCTTGACCGTGATGATTTGAACACCGAGCTCTTTTAAAATGAGTGTCGTCAAAATCGAGGCTTGAATGTTTTCACCGATGGCCACGATCACGTGTTCAAAGTTGCGAATGCCGAGACTTTTCAATACGTTCTCGTCGGTCGTGTCCGCGATGACCGCATGTGTCGCCAATCCCATAAACTCGTTGACGCGTTCTTCATCCGCATCAATCGCCAACACGTCATAACCGTTCGCCGATAGTTCCCGAACGATCGAGCCGCCAAACCGTCCTAATCCGATGACTGCAAATTCACCTGTCATAATTTCATACATCCCTTTCCTACGCTGTTTCTGTTCCCGATTCTTCGTACAGTGTAACCGATTCCCCTCAAAAAAACTATATAAAAAAAGACCGGAATATCCGGTCTTTACGCTTTACCACTCGAACGCTTTCCGCGTACATAGTCATTGTCGAACAAGAACAGGCGTAGCAAGAGATACAGCGCCGGTACGAGCAAGAGCAATCCGAGGATGAAGACGACGACGAGGGCGATGGCCATCGACTCGTTGACGACGCTTCCGTTGATGTCGATGTACGGATAAAGAATGTACGGCAAGTGCGTATATCCGTATCCGAACCAGGCCATAAAGAACTGACCCATGACCATCAAGAACGCGATGCCGTAGTTTCGCTTCATGTAGACGAGTGCAACGGCTACAGCGAAGAAGATGAAACTTGCAGCGAACCACCACCAGTTGCCCGCTAAGATGCTCTCATAATGCCAAGCTGCCTGCGACTTCAACCCGAAGAAGACGAGGCCCGACGCGACAATCGTCGGAACGCTCCAGAACAAGGCCCATTTTCGAACGAGTGGGACCGCCTGAGCGTCACGCGCCTTATCGGCATAGAACAAGAGGAACATGGCACTGATATAGAGCACCGACACGATTGCCAAGGTGACGACGGTCCAAGAGTAGAAGTTGGTGAACAACTTCATGCCGTCAAAAAAGACGCCCGACTCGGTCTCATTGATAAATCCACCTTGGCTGACGGTAAGAACGGTAGACATCGAGGCCGGGATTAACAGCCCAGTCGCCCCATATAAGAACATATAGAACGTGCTCTCTTTTGATCCATAGTTGGCAAACGCGTAGAAACTACCGCGAATCGCCAACAGAATCAACACGACCGAGGCCGGTACGAGAAGCGCCGTCCCGTAATAGTAAGCCGTATCTGGGAAAAACCCGACGATCCCGACGAAGAAGAAGACGAAGAACACGTTCGTCACTTCCCACGTCGGCGATAAATACCGTGCAATCAGACGGTTGATCTTTTGGTCCCGCTTCGTGTACTTACTATAGAAAGCGAAGAAGCCGGCACCGAAATCAATCGATGCGACGATGAGGTAGCCGTACAAAAACGTCCATAGTACGGCAATCCCTAATTCTTGAATCTGCATGTCATACCCTCCGATCACACTTCATCCGCGAACATCGCTTCACCGCGAAGCTCCGATTGTTTTAGTTCTTTCCCTACTGGGTTGTCTTTGAACAGACGAGTCAAGACGAGTACCGTGACCACGCCAAGAACTGCATACAGGATCGCAAAGGCGATAAGCATCCATCCTACGTTTGCCGATGTCGTCGCCGCTTCACTCGTGCGCATCAAATCATAGAGCGCCCAAGGCTGGCGACCGAACTCTGCGAAGAACCAACCGAACTCGATGGCCATCATCGCGAGCGGACCGCCTGCGGCGATGGCGATGAGCATCGGTTTACTGAATTGAGGCAGTCGCTTGATATACCGTCCGAGCACGAACAAGAACGAAATCAATGCCAGCAACATCCCAATCCCGACCATCGCATCAAACAGGTAGTGGATGAATAGTGGAGGTTGATCTTCTTTCGCAAATTCATCAAGACCGGTCACCTCGTAGTTCGGCACACCGCCCGCTAGGATTGACAAGGCGTACGGAATCTTCAAGGCGCCACGTACTTCGTAACCGCCCTCTCCGTCTTCCTCGAGCCATCCGCCTAGAATCAGCTCGGCCTCCGAGGAGGTTTCAAAATGCCACTCCGCAGCCGCCAATTTTTCCGGCTGGTACTTCGCCAAGTATTTACCTGAGAAGTCTCCGACGAGTGCAGTCGCAATCGCGAAGATGAGCGCGACGGTCATCGTCAAGCGAAGACCTTTTTTATGATACTCGATTGATAACTTGTCGAGTTGGTTCCGTCGCTGACGGAGCAACTGGACAGCGGCGATAGCAGCTAAAATGAACGCCGATGTCAGAATGGCCGACGTCAAGACGTGCGCCATTTTGGTCGGCATCGCCGGGCTGAACATCGCCTCGATTGGACTCACGTTGGCGAGTCGACCGTCGACAATATCAAATCCGACCGGCTGGTTCATGAAGCTGTTGACGGTCGTAATGAAGAACCCTGAGAACAAGGCACCGACCGCGACTGGAATCCCGACTAGCATATGGTGCCACGGGTTTTTAAATCGATCCCACGTGTACAAATAAATCCCGAGGAAGATCGCTTCAAAGAAGAAGGCGAACGTTTCCATGAACAGTGGAAGTGCGATCGTTTGACCGGCGACCCGCATGAGGTTCGGCCAAAGTAAAGACAGCTGGAGCCCGATTGCCGTACCTGTCACGACACCGACCGCTACTGTGACGACATATCCCCGTGACCACCGACGGGCCATCAAGGTGTATTTCGGATCTTTCTTTTTAATACCTAGAAACTCTGCCAATAAAATGAGTAATGGAACCCCGACGCCGATTGTGGCAAATATCACGTGGAAACCCAACGTGAGTGCCGTTAACGCCCGGCTCATCAGGACAGGATCTTGAAACATCTATTGATTACCTCCTATCTCTCTCTAGCGCTTTAAACCAATGTCTATCGCGCAACATCACAGATGATTTCCCTTGGATACCCTTATCATAATGATTTTATATAGCGCTGTAATGTTTCAATGCTTGAGTTCGCAAAATGTTCACATTTGAGCATGCTTAACAATATCGACGCTTTACAACTCTTACTTTTTTCCCAAATCTTTAACGGTTCACGCACAATTCTACACATTTCATACAAAAAAGCGGACACCGTCGTGTCCGCTTGCTTCACTTAATGATGGCCGTTCTAAAGAAATGATCGAACAGCTCGATGGCGACATCGATGGCCCGCTCATCCGGGTTGAGCGTCGATTGGTGAAGTCCCGACCCCATATCGTTCACGCCGAGCCAGACCATAAAGCCTGGAACTTGTTTCAGCATGTATCCGAAATCTTCACCGGTCATGGCCGGTACGCACGTCTTGTATGAGTATCCGACTTCCTCGACCGCTTCTTCGAATTGGAACAAATAACGTTCGTCGTTGACGACCTCGTGGTACCGGTTGCCGAACTCGAGGTCGATGTGGACGTTATACGTCATCTCCACCCCGGCGATGATTTGACGGATGCGTCGTTCGAGCACGACCATCTCCTTGTCCGACAAGGCCCGAATCGTACCGTCGAGCTTCGCCGTGTCCGCGATGATGTTCTCTTTCGTCCCAGCCATCACTTTCCCGATCGAGATGACCGCGCTGCCCATCGGGTCGATGTTCCGCGAGACGATTGTTTGCAGCTGCATAATCAACGCGGCCTGGACGATGACGGCATCAATTCCGGCGTGTGGGAAGGCACCATGCCCGCCTTTCCCATGAATCGTCAGATGCAACTCGCGCGCACTCGCGAATAATACACCTGGACGCGACGCGATTGTGCCGACAGGATATTCTGGTGCGACGTGAAGTCCGAACATCGCATCGGGACGGAAATGATAGAACAATTCCGACATGGCCATCGGCTCAGCTCCGCCCGGACCTTCTTCGGCTGGTTGGAAGAAGATGACGAGGTGATGGTCGAGCGGCTCTTCGACGGCTCGCTTAATCAACCCGAGAGCGATTGCCATATGAACGTCATGGCCACAGGCGTGCATCATCCCTTCATGGACCGAGGCAAACTCGAGGCCCGTCTCTTCGGTGATCGGTAAGCCGTCCATGTCGGCCCGGTAACCGATCGTCTTTTCACCGGCAAGCCCGTCGATGCGGACGAACAAACCGGTACGCCAATGCGAGATGTGCACGCGCGGCGAGTTCAAGGATCGAATCAGTTCCTCAAGCGTCGCCTGTGTCTTGAACTCTTCATAACCTCGTTCTGGAATCAAATGTAATTGCCGTCTTGCCTCAATTGCCCAACTCATTCCACACTCTCCTTCGTCACTTCATCAACAATCTCCCAAAACGCCTTCACTTGCGCCAACTCGAGCATCGACTCGGTCGATAACATCCACGTATCCCGGACGAGCGGAATCCCATCCGACGACGTGAGCGGAATCTTATTGATTGCCTCGACGTCGCGAATCGTCGACTCAGGTAAAATCGCGAATCCGATTCCGTGTAACGCCATCTGTTTGCACGTCTCGATTTGGTCGACGACGAGCGTCGTGAGCGGCGGGCTCGAGAAGCGCTCTTGCCACCACTCCAAAATTTCTTGATAATACGTCGAGTCGCTCTTGAATTGAATGAACGAACGCTCGTTATTCTTTAATTGTTTCAAATCGGTCATCCGCAAGTCGACCAGATGAAGCGAATCTGAGAACAATTTCATCTTCTCACCGCGCCAATCCGGATTCCCGCGAATGATGCCGATATGGAAATTTTCCTCTAGCATATAGCGCATCATCTCGCTTGACCAGCCCGTGACGAGTTTGACTCGAACCGATGGATACCGCTCGACGAATCGCTTCAAGACGCGCGGTAGCCAATACTGACCCATGATGGATGCGACAGCGATTTTTAATGTACCGTACACCTCACCTTGTTGCGCTGTCAACTCCCCACGCAGCTCCTGCTCCTCGCTATACATCTTCTTCGCGAAGTCGATGATTTTTTCACCGTCCGGCGTGAGCGCGAGGCCCCGTGTCGAACGGACAAAAATTTTCTTGCCCCACTGATGCTCGATTGTGACGAGGCGCTGACTGAGTGCGGGCTGGGAGACGAACAAGCGCTCCGCCGCTTTCCGCATATTCAACTCTTCGGCGAGGACGATTAACACTTCCACTTCTGATACTTGCATGACGTCACCTATTTCTCTATCGTTTCAAAGATTGTATACTGGATACGTTATTGCTTCACTGTATCATATCATGTTTGTCGATTAGTTTTGAATCGTCAGGAGGAAATCAGATGCAACGTCATCATTTTGCCTTTATTGTCGCCACCATCGCGACGCTCGGCAGTCTTTATTTCTCGGAAATCATGCTGTACGTGCCATGCAAGTTATGCTGGTTCCAACGCATATTTATGTATCCGCTCGCCATCTATTACTTGACGGTGCTTCTCTCGAACCGTGCTGTGAACAAATTGTTCGTCGGTCTCATGGCCGGGGCGGGTTGGGCAATCGCCCTCTATCACGTCATTCTCGAACGCATCCCGAACGGCGACGCGTTCTGCAGTAACGACTGTTTGATTCGTTGGGTGAACTACTTCGGATTCATCACGATCCCGCTGCTCAGCTTGATCGCGTTCACGCTCATCTTGCTCATCCAATTCGTGCCGACACGCTCGAAGCGCTAATCTGTGATACACAAGAGAACCGGTCTACCGACCGGTTTTTTTGTTTGATTTACGATTGCTTTGGCCGGCATCCTTCGTTTCTGGGGCGATGCGGATGCCTCCACAGCGCGAATCGCGCTTTACAGGGTCGTCCTTGCATCGCTCTCCCCTAGGAGTTCGGTTGCCGGCTTTTGGCATCGATTGATTTGTAGCATAGGGAAGTCCCTTCGATCCGGCCCGTGGCGCCCTGACTCATGCAGGAAAGCAATCCAACGAAGACCCCGCAGTGCCGGATTCGGCGCGAGGAGGCTTCGGGATTGCCTGCTGAAAGCATGGGCGCCTAACGGGACAGTTCGAAAGTTACCACATAAAAAAGAACCAGCCGGGGGCTGGTTCTTAAGATCACTGCCACCACTCGTCATAGAGCGAGGCCGGCATATGGTGTTTATGGCGCGACCGTTTGAAGATTGTCTCAATCCGTTCAGCGATGGCTGGATCGACTGATTTCCCTTCGAGATAATCATCGAGTTGATCATACGTCATCCCGAGAGCGACCTCGTCCGGGAGTCCCGGTTTGTCATCTTCCAAATCAGCCGTCGGCACTTTATAAATCAAGCTCTCATGCGCTTCAAGTTCATGGAGCAACGCTTTCCCTTGGCGCTTGTTCAATCCTGTGAGCGGCGTCAAGTCGGCCGCCCCGTCCCCGTGCTTCGTGTAAAAACCAGTGACGTATTCGGCCGCATGGTCCGTGCCGACGACGAGGGCACCGTACGTGGCTGCGATGTCGTATTGCACTTTCATCCGCTCGCGCGCTTTCGTGTTCCCTTTATGGAAGTCGCCAAGTTCGAGTCCCGTCGCTTCATGGAACGAGTTGGCTGAGGCATCGACGGCCGGTTTCACGTTGACCGTGAACGTTTTGTCCGGTCGAATGAAGTCGAGGGCACGTTTGGCGTCGGCCTCGTCATGTTGCTCGCCATATGGCAGACGGACGGCGTAGAATGTAAAGTCCGCACTTGTTTCCTCACGCAATTCTTCCATCGCCAGCTGGCAGAGCTTGCCGGCGAGCGTTGAGTCTTGTCCTCCCGAGATACCGAGGACGAGCCCTTTCGCGCCTGCTCGTTTGACATAAGCCTTTAAAAAATCGATTCGGCGACGAATCTCCTCGGCTGGGTTGATGGATGGTTTGACGTGTGTCGTCTCAATAATATGTTGCTGCATTCTCAACTTCCTCCCTATCTGATATTGGTTTGCCTAATTGTCTGACAATCTATGAATGCCGTCAACTTGTTTCATTCCCGAAACAAAACGACGGAAACCTAAGTTTCCGTCGTCCGGTTATTGAATGCGGAACGATGCGACGTCGCCGCCGATCGGTGTCATCTCCAAGAATAATGCTTTTCCTGCCGGTGGTTCTTCATCCATTAAGACACCAAATGTGAAGCTGCCACTTGTCACTTCGGCCGCACCTTGGGCATATAGATTATGACCGTCCGACACGCTCCATTCGAACTCTTCGACGTCCGTGTATCCAGAAACATCAATCGCGTTACCGTTCAATTTGATGGCCACATCGCGGAACGAACCTTCCGTTTGCGCGGGTTGGTCGCTCGGCTCTTCAACGGGTTCTTCTGTCGTTTCTTCCGTCGTTTCTTCGGCCGGCTCTTCCGGTGTTTCTTCAGTCGGCACCTCGGAAGCTTCAACGGTCAGCGACTGTTGATCGGTGACCGCCATCTCAGGTGCACCTTCGACTTGGGCCAGACCGACGAAGTCCACCGTGTACTCACCCGCTTCGAGCGTGAGTGGGAATACTTCATCGAACACTTTCTTCTCACCTGGTGCCCACGTCTCTTCGATAATCGATTCTGTGAACATATATTCACTGCCATAGTCGAAGATGGTCGTATCCCCGTTCATCACCGTCATCTGAAAGCGTTGCGACGAATTGAACGTCACGTTGACGGGCTCCTCGTTCGGATTCGTCATCGATACCGTCGCCGACAACTGTTTGGACTCGGCATCGTAGCTCACGTCCGTCTCGAGTGTCAATAAGGCAGGCGGTGTCGACGCGTTACCGTCCACATCGCTCGGCTTCGCTTCTTCTTTGCTGCAAGCCGCGACGACCAACATCATCGCCGTAACGATTGCCAATAACCAAGTTTTCTTCACGTATCCCACTCTCCTCTGAAAAATAAAAAAACGTCTATAGCACTAGTGTAAACGTTCGTGCAGACGTTTGTAATGGGTTTACGGATATTATTCACCTTTATTATGAAACTTGGACGTTTTCCACGTATTGCTGCCATCCTGTCATGAACAACGCGTCAGCGACGTCGATATCGGACCGAACTTGTGCAGAGATCGAGAACGTCTCGCTGTGAATCGACTCAAAGATGACCGTGATCATACCATCGACGACTTCCTTATAGGCTACGAGTTCTGGTGTTTCTGCAAAAAGCATCATGAGTGTGGCTCCTTTTCGGTTATAAGATATGTATAGTGTATCAACGATTATATTGAGAATAACGTCCCATCGTTCGACAGGCCAAAAGACCCGTTTACCCAACTGTCGAATTGCTGGTATCGATTGTTAGTCATTTGGATGAATTATCAAATTATTCGTGCAAAAAGAGAGACGAATCGCAATCCGATTCGTCTCTCTTCCTGTAACTGTAAAAAAATTAAATTCATGATTGTCGAATGATTTGTTACTTCGTTCGGTTTGAAATTTGTTGCCACACTGTCCCGAGTGCCGTTTCCCCGCTCGTGATCCGTTCTTTGGCAAGGCGTGCCTGCAACGACACCTCGAACTCACGATCGTCTTCGGCGATTTTGAGGGCGGGTACGGCCTGTTCATCTCCGCAGTCGAACAAGAATCGAGCGGCCCGCCACCGGACGAGCTTGCTCTTATCCTTGAGCGCCTCAATCATCGACGGTTGCGACTGCGGCAACGCCCAATCGGACACCGTGTCGCCGGCCGTACGCCGTACAATCGGTGACGAGTCGACGAGCGCCTGTTCGATATACGTGACATACTCTTCCCGATTCTCTTCGAACATGCCAATCATGACGACCGCTTGTCGACGGATGGCCATCACCTTGTCCTCGAGGGCGCGGCGGAAGTACACCATGTTGTCCGGGGTAATCTCGAGCTCGTCCAAGAACGCCAAACGTGCTTTCCAATCGTCTGATTGCAATTGGTTCGCATTGGCTTCATAGTCGGCTTCCCGACCAAACGCCCGAGCGACGATGCGAGCAACCCGTTCTTCAGGATACGCCGCCTCGAGCTCTTCTTGCGCTACGACGCTCACGTCCTCTAGCTCGCCGTAACGCGGGGCTTGTTCGACCCAGCGTCGGTCTTGGATGACGTTTTTCACTTGGGCCTGCACGTCAAGTGCGGCGTCGACGAACCGTTTTGACAGGCCGACCCGTTTTTCCGAGTCGCCTTTGACGAGTTTCAATTGCATCGGCACATCGAGGACGAACTGGACCGAGACGTGCACCGGTTCGTAGTCCGCCGCCATTTGGCTTGCCTCGACTTCCGGCACGTCTTCCCCGAACGCGCGGCGAATCTCGTTCATGACGTCGTGCCAGTCATGTTTCGGATGGCGTTCGACGGCGAGGAAGTCGGAGACAGCGTAGACCGACTTGACCCCGCGTAAGCCGACGATGTCTTCAATGATCGGCGGCATATCACGGCTCGCCTTGTCATACGTGACACCACGGCCCGTGAACGCCGGTTCGACGATAATCTTCAAGTTATTTGGACTTGGAGTTGGTTCGATTGCTACTAATTTCATTCTCATCACCTCACTCTCAATCGTGACGAAAACGACAAAAAAACGCAAGCGAGTCGCTTGCGTCGTGAACAATCAAAATAGGGCGATGAACTGTTGGAGCGAATACTCTTCTCCTTCGACGATGAACGTATCATCTGCTGACACAGGCTCAAGGAAGAAGCGCTTCTCCCCATCGGCTTTGACGTATCCGAAGATATGGCTCGTTTGATAGAACAATTCCACAATCGTCACCCGGCCGAACGTCATCCCGTCATTGATGATTGCCCGGTCCTCCAACTCGCCGCCATTATACAGTTCAATATACCTTTGCATGTTTGTCGTCGCTCCCTTTGTGTTTGTTTTCACAATTCATTTCTATCAAACAATCAGGGCGACTTCAAGTTAATTTTTTGCGTGACGCTTCCAAAAATCAATCCAGTTATAATACTCAGATAACACTCTGTCGATTTGTTGCCGAGACTTTTCATCGTGTAATCCAGTATTATCAATCTTTTCTTTACAATGTGTGATAAAGATTTCATTTCCTGGTAAAACGTTAGCACGATTTGTGGCAAATACTTGACGGAGATGAATTTGACATCGCGCCGTCCCAAGCATACCCGGAGACGCCCCGGCAATCATGACCGGTTTCTCACGGAGCGGCGTGCCTGGTTCGAGCGACAGCCAATCGATTGCGTTCTTCAACACACCCGGGATGCTGTGGTTATATTCCGGGGTGACGACGAGCAGACCGTCCGCCTCACGCACGGCTCGTTTGAAGTCGCGTACGACTTCGGGTTCATCCGGGTCGATCAAGTCGTCGTTATAGAGCGGCATCTCAATCGAAGCGATCTCGACGTCGAACCAATCTTGCCCGAGCTCGATGATGGAATGGAGCAGCGCCGTGTTATATGACGCCTTACGAAGACTTCCTGATACGGCAACGAGTTTGAATTTAGACATCCTGTACCTCCTTGAGCCAATCATTGATGAGTTGCGCTTCTCGTTCTGGCTGTTCCATCATCCCCATATGGCTAGCCGGTACCGTCTGTTTCGTATGACGGTCCGCCCCTAGGAAAGCGCGTTCCGCATCCATGTTCGGATCACTAGATCCATAGAGGAATAGACCGGGCAATTTCGTCGACCGGACCGTCTCCGTTTCATCGGCACGGTCGCGAATGGCCATCTGCGCGGAAATGATTCCTTCTTTTGACATCTCGTAGCCGATTTGCTTGGCGCGTTCAATCAACGCGGTGTCGGAATCAGCGGCAAACACACTCGGAATCATCGTGTCGATGAACGGATGTACCCCTTCTTCCATCACTCGTTCGATGGCTTCATTCCGCTTCACTTTGGCCGTCTCTGGATCAGCCGCCGCTGTCGAATGAATCAATCCGAAACCGGATAGCGCGTCCGGATGACGGCGGACGAGGTTGGTCGTGATGTAGCCCCCGAACGAATGACCGAGCACGATTGGACGCTTGAGATTGCGCAGTTTCATCTCAGAAAGTACCCAATCCGCAAACTGATTCATCGTCTCTGGTCCGGCCTCCGTCCCGGCATGTCCCGGTAATGTCAGCGCGTATACGTCCGCGTCCATCAATGGGATGAGTTCCTCAAAATAGTCAGGTGATCCACACAATCCATGTAACAGTACAACTTGTCTCAACGTCATTCCTCCCTTTCGTTCCATTCGTCTTTCAAGAGACGATACATCGTCAAATCCATGAAACGTCCGTGACTATAGGCATAGTCATGGAGCAATCCTTCCTCCGTAAAGCCGAGCTTTTGCACCAACCGGTTCGACCCTTCGTTCCCTGGAGCGACGAGCGCCGAGATCCGATGAAACTTGAACTCGTCAAACCCGTATCGAATGACGGCAGACGCCGCCTCGAACGCGACACCCCGGCGCCAATGGCTCGGCGCGACCTCGAAGCCAATTTCGGCTCGAAAATACTGCGGGGTCCAGTTGTGAAAGCCGATCGTCCCAATCAGTTCGTTCGTGTCGCGGTCACAGATTGCCCAGCGAATCGCTTTTCCTTGCTGAAATTGATCTTTGAAATAAGCGATGACGTTCTTCGCCTCATAGACGGCCAGCAGAGGATCGGACCCGTAATAACGCATCACTTCCTCGGTCGAAAGAATCACATAGAGCGCCCTCGCGTCACGGGGTTCGAGTTCCCTCAAAATGAACCGGCTCGTCACGAGCTCGGGAAAGCTTTTTTTCAACCCCCACATATGGAATCCGCCTTTCTGCTTCTTTTCCTCAATTATAACCATTTTCCCAAAAAAACCATCATCTCAATCCTCTAGAACCGCTCAAACATGGCGCGCCACGAAAGGATTTGCTAAAATCAAACTATAGTGACTTCGAACTGAGGGGATAATTATGTCAAAACAGTTGTTCTATATTAAACAAGACCGAGAACTGCAACGTTTTACACTGCATGGCGTCACTTTAAACGATGTCACCGAGGCGTTATCACTCGCCCGCCCGATGATTATTTGTCGGACGGACATGAAAGGGATGAGACAGTCGTCCCGGACCCGGTTCCGCTATATCGAGGCGCACGAACTGTCGACGTTCTCGACCAAGTATTTAAATAACCAAACGAGTTTCACCGCCATCGACTTTCCTGACTATCATCTGCTTGAATCGCTATCGGATCACGAAATCGCTGAAATTTTGTTCCTCAGTCATATGGAACGTGGCTTAAAAGGACCTTTCTTGAACTCGATTCAAAACGAGATTGCCTTCTTCAACGAATCGAACGATCGTCATAGCAGCCTGTACATAAAAGACTGGTCGACGATCTCGCACTTCTTGCAGAGCGTGCTGCAAAGCAAGCTCGACCGCGACATTCGCAACATCAGTTTCGTCCCGATCCCGCTCCCGGTCATTGATGAGATTTTGGCGTTATCACCGCAAGGGTTGATTATCGATTTCGATCATACGAAGCGGAGCCTGTTCAATCGGCAAGTCTCGATTGCCTTCTATGTCGCCGGGCGTTACGAGGACATGTCGGTGCTCGAAGAAGACTTTGATGCGAAAAAAGAATCGATCGCGTTGAAAGGACAATTGACGTATCGCCGTCGTACTTGGGAGATTGAACGATTTTGAGTTCACCCGTGCAATAATCTTTATCGAACCTGAGCCAATCAGGTTCTTTTTTGTTATCCCGCTCATACGGATTACGTTTCAAATCCCATCACCAAGCGCCTGAGACACTATTTTTAAAAATTGATAACAAATTGTCTTAATTTTTCGTTAAATTAACTCTTTTCTTTTATCGCGAGGAGGGTATACTAGGAATAACCTTCTGGAGGAATGGAAGGCAATATAGAGAAAGCGAGGTGAAAATCTATTCATCACGCGGATGAATAGATACACGAGATGGAACAACTGAAAGTACAGGGAATGTCTTCGTTCACCAAGTTTGCGACGAATGGAAAAATGCTGAAACTAAAAGATGCAGTAGCCGGCGAGCAACGGATTTCGCTTCAAGAAGCGACCGATATTCAAGTCTCAATGCTCGACGAGGACCATTCGCGCTTCACTATATTCGGTCAGTCACACCCACTTGTCGAACTGACCCTTCCTCACCATTCTTGTGAAGTGTTACATGCCTGGTTATTACACAAGTTAAAACGACAAAAAATCAAATTGGCTTCTAACGCCTAAATGAACAAAGCGCGTTCCTCTTATGAGGACGCGCTTTGTTCGTTTTTCCGATAAATCGTCACGCCGCCGTGCTTCGCTTCACCGACGACTTCAAACAGCCAGCCCTTGTCGACCAAAAGTGAACGGACCGTCAAAAAGTCGTCTTTCGGGACGATGAGTTCGTCGACCGTCCCGTCGAGAAGTTCTTGAATTTTTGGTTCCCACTCGTTCATTTCACTTCATCCCTCTCCGTCTGTTGTCGGTTTGCCCAGGCGAACAATCGTTCACTCGTCTGCATCACATTTTCCGGTACGAACACATCTTCCGGCACCTGAGAATGCGACGCGACCGGCTCATCGATGGCGAGCACGACCGTTTCACCGAGTGCCCGTTCCACATAATCGGCTACAAACGCGAGCCTTTCACCGTACGTTTTTGGCGCAGCGTCGTCGAGGGCAACCGCATATGTCGCATCCACTTCGTTGTCCTTTAATAAGACTCGGCCCGAGTCGAGGATGGCGAACGGCGGGACCGCGTCTACATGAAACACTTCATAGGCTCGATACGCCGTCTCATCGCACGATAAGAGCGGCACGAAGCGGCGTTGTCCCGTCCACTTCTTGAGTTGGAACAACGTTCGCATCGCCGTGAATGACTTGGCCCCGGACGCATCTTTTTCGACCAAAATCGTCGGGGCGTCGGCCGCGTCCGCTCGAGTTTGGTCCATGAACAACCATGTTTCGACTTGTGAGACTAAAATCAATTTCGTTTCCTCCTTATTACTTCTGACCCTGCCACGATGACGAGCGCGACGAGCCACCCGCCGATGACGTCACTGAAATAGTGGACGTTCAAGATGACCCGGCTGAGCGAGACGGCCAACACCATCGCGACAAGCAAGCCGAACCCGATCAAGTTTTCATTGCGGCGGTACATCAAGATCGCCAGCATACCGTACAAGGCGAGTGATCCAGAGGCGTGACCGCTCGGGAAGCTATATGTCGTCGCGTCGAGCGCGGCATCGATTGACGGTCGGTCAACCCCGAACACGAGCTTCAACACTTGTGTCACGAGAAGCGTGGCAATGACGACAATCGGCAAACGGAACGCCTCAAAGCGGTTCCCTCGCCATAAGAAATAGAGCATGCCAATAAAGGATAGACCAATCAACACTTTCACACTGCCGAGCTCGGTCACATAAACGAACAATGGTCCAGCGAGCGGTTCAAGCGAAGCCGTGACGAAGCGGTCGACCGGTACGACCCAACCTAAAACGACGACCACCGAGAAGAGAATGAATCCAATCGTCCCGGTGATCGCCAGCTCTTGTGAGCGAGAAGTCATCAATACAACCCTTTCCGTTCCCGCATCTCGTCTTCGCCGAAGTCGGTCATATCACGCAGACGGTGCGCCAACCGACCTGAGGCGTTCGCCGCGATGGCACCGACGAGGTCATCCATGAACGTATGGACTTGGCCGTCGTCCATTTTCGTGTCGAGCTGTTTGATGATCCCGATTTTCGCTTTGTCTAAGTATCCGAACGTTGTCACGGCAATCGAACCATATGTGTTGACGGCCCCGATCGCAATCGTCTCATCGACACCGAACAAACCTTCATCCGACGCCACGATCGACAAGAGCGGCTCCGACAATTGCCCGCGCTCGGCGAGCATGTCGAGTTCCGACCCGACGAGAATCGCGTGTTGGAGCTCGCGTTTATCTAACACGGCCTCGACCGAGTCCATGCAGTCTTTCAATGACAAGTGTGGCGAATACGGTGCTTGCATTTGATAGACGATTTCGGCGATCGATTCGATCGATACGCCTCGTTCAATCAAGCGAGCCCGTGCCGCGTCGCGTACATCGCGTGAGTGTGGTACATGTTTCATCATAGATGCGGGAACAATCCCGCTACACATCCTTTCATCTCGAGAAGAGCTTCTCGAAGTACTCAATGTCTATTATACTGAAAACTCGAAAAAAAGACTAAGCCCGCTTTGACTTCATTCAATAAATCGGTCATCATAAAAAAGTAGACCACTTTATAAAGGGGGAACTGGAATGAAGATTGGGGTAGTCTTATTTCCATCAAAACAAGTTCAAGACTTCGCCAACTCGTATCGGAAGCGATACGACACGAAGTATGCGTTGATCTCACCTCACGTGACGATCAAGGAACGCACTGAAATCGACGAGGCCGATTTGCCGAAAGTGCTCGAGTATCTCCAGCAAGTCGCAGACTCGACCAAACCGGTTCAATTGAAAATCGACGGGGTCCGCTCGTTCGCACCGACGAACAACGTCCTCTACTTAAAAGTATTGCCGACGCGCGAACTGTCGGCGCTTCACGACAAACTGCACGACGGTCTGCTCAAGCAGCCTCCGAAATACGAGTTTCTGCCGCATATCACCATCGGTCAAGACTTGACCGATGCCGAACTGTTCGACGTGCTCGAACGGATGCGAATGGAACAAGTGCATTTCGAGGAGACGATCAATCGCATGGCCGTCATGTATGAGCTCGAAAACGAAACATGGAACGTCTATGAGACGTTCCGGTTCCGCGGATAAGATTACACGCTCCGGTCGACGAAACGACCGGGGCTGTTTTGTTGTTCGGCTTCTAACCATTCTTCTTGACGGGGCCGGATTCGTTGGACACGTTGAATGCGTGTGACCGGCTCGATATTCGCCCGTTCTGTTGGTTGAACTTGGCGATTTCCATATTGGACGACTGTGAAATCAATCTGATAAGGACCCATGATCCAACCTCCTTCACAAGTCCTTACCCGAAATTCTTCCCCGATAATACAAAAAAGAGCGTATCGCTACGCCCTTTCCCATCTTTATAAAATGTGATAACCGCTATCGACGTGGATGACTTCCCCTGTCACGCCGCTGCCCATGCTCGACAAGAGGAACAGGCCGGTCGAGGCCACTTCTTCTACCGAGACGTTGCGACGCAATGGCGCTTTTTGCTCGAGTTCAGACAAGATGCTGTTAAAGTCGCCGACTCCTTTAGCCGACAACGTCCGAATCGGGCCAGCCGAGATCGCATTGACGCGGACGCCGTGTGGGCCGTACTCGTTCGCCAAATATTTGACGCTCGAGTCGAGCGCCGCCTTGGCGACACCCATCAAGTTATAGTTCGGGACGACGCGTTCGCCGCCGAGATATGTGAGCGTGATGACCGATGCATCTTCTGTGAAGTACGGTTTGGCCGCTTTGACGACAGCCGTTAAGCTGTATGCCGAAATATCGAGCGCTTGCGCGAACTGCCCGCGTGTCATCTCTGAGAATTCACCGCGGAGCGCTTCTTTGTCTGCGAATGCGATCGAGTGCGCAATCCCTTGAATCGGGCCTGCTTGTTCATGAATCGCCCGGAACGTCGTGTCGATGGCTTCGTCGTTCGTGACGTCACACTCTAAGAGCAAGGCTTCTCCGTTCAAGTCGGCTGCAAGCGACTCGAGTCCTGACTTGAAGCGTTCGCCCGCATATGTGAGTACGAGCTTTGCGCCTGCTGCGTCGAGCGTCTTCGCGATTCCCCAAGCGATCGAGCGTTTATTGGCGATTCCCATGACGACATACGTCTTATTCGTTAACGTTGGATAGATTGACATCGTAAACTCCCCTTTTTTTAGTACCTGGTGATAATATCTGTTATCAGATTACAGAATGGTGTCTGTTTTGTCAACTAGCGCGTAACGTATTGCGATTTTTTTAACTTACGGTAAGATAAAATACGTAGAGAAAGGGTGAGACGACTTCATCATGAACCGCATTCAATCTTATTTTAAAAGTTTAGACACAACACTTTTGACAATCGTCTTTTTCTTGATGATCATCAGTTTAGGTGCCATCTATACGGCCCAACCGATGTTGCCGACGCGATTGCAACATATTAATTTCGCATTTGACCAAGGAATCCGCTACATCATTGGGTTCTTCGCCATGTTCGCCATCATGACCATCGAATATGAACAGTTGCGAAAAATACACTGGTATTTGTATGGCTTCGGGTTATTGCTACTAGCCGGTTTGATTCCGCTACGAGATACGACCCTCGTTCCGAACATTAACGGGGCGTACGGCTGGTATAACGTACCGGGCTTCAGTTTCCAGCCAGCCGAATTCATGAAGCTGTTCTTACTTATTTCCATGGCGACAATCGTCTATGACCATAATAAACGCTACGGTTCGTCCCAACAGGACACATGGCTATTAATGAAATTGGTGCTCCTCGCCATTCCGCCTCTCGCGCTGATTGTGACGCAACCAGACTTAGGCACAGGGCTCGTGTTGATCACGATGCTCGGAGCGATTATCATCGTGTCTGGTATCGGGTGGAAGTGGTTGCTCGGATTGTTCAGCGCCGCTGCCTTAACGATTGGTGGCTTCATGTATTTGTTCTTCTCGCATTTCGAGTTGTTACAAAGTTTCGTGCCAGGCCACGCCTTGAATCGATTCCAAGCTTGGATTTACCCGTATGAGTATTCCGATGACCTGGCGTTCCAGTTAATTAAATCGCTTCAAGCGATTGGATCTGGTCAAATGTTCGGGGCCGGCTATGGACAAGGGCTCGTCTATCTTCCTGAGTCGCAAACCGACTTCATCTTCGCCGTCATCGCCGAGCATTATGGCTTTATCGGAGCAGCGATTGTGATTATCGTTTTCTTCTTGTTCTTGTACCGAATGATTCATATCGCCCTCGAAGCGAGCAGTCCGTTCGGAAGCTACATCGTCACGGCCGTCATCGCCATGTTCACGTTCCAAATTTTCCAAAACATCGGGATGACGATCGGCGTCCTCCCGATCACCGGTCTGACGTTACCGTTCATCAGTTATGGTGGGACCGGGATCATCATGAACATGATCGCCATCGGGCTCGTCATGAACGTCGCCTCTAAATCAAAAACGTATATGTTCGACGACGACTAAACAATAGTCCCGCACTCATCCGAGTGCGGGACTATTGTTGTTACAGGATGAATTGGAAATCAGCCGGGTCAGGGGCTTGGATGATCAGCTTCTCGCCGGTCAATGGATGATGAAACGCCGCCGAAGCGCTATGGAGCGCGTGACGGTCGAGGGCGGTCTTACCGCCGTACATCGTATCCCCGAGCAACGGATGGCCGATATGGCGCAGATGGACCCGGATTTGATGCGTCCGACCGGTCTCAAGGGCAATCGATAGTGCCGTATACGCACCATGCGCATCCGCTTCGAGAATATGTGTGACGGCATGCTGTCCGTCCGCTGTCACGATTCGCTCCATAATCGAATCGGGGGCGCGGCCGATTGGGGCATCGATCGTCTGTGGTTCAAGCGGCCCTTCGACTAACGCGAGATACGTCCGCGACAAGCCGCCAGTCTGTTGCAATTCGCTAAAGCGATGATGCACGTATGCATATTTTGCGAACAGGACGACCCCGCTCGTGTCACGGTCGAGCCGGTTGATGACGTGAATCGCCGACTGCAATCCAATCTGTTCATAATAGCCGAGCACGGCGTTGGCGAGTGTATCGTTCGGATGGAGCCGGGACGGGATTGTCGCGATGCCCGCCGGTTTATCGACCGCGAGCAAATAGTCATCCTCAAATAGGATCGTGAGCGGCCGCTTGGAACGGACCATCGTCTCTGCGGGCTGTTCGACCGGGAAGTGGACGGTCACTGCCTCCTCTGCTCGGATGTCATAGCGGACGGTGCGAGGCTTGCCATCGACGAGGATGAGGCCACCTTGTTTGATTTGGGTCAACATCTTTCGTGAGATGCCACAGTCTGTCATTAAAAAGTCGCGCAACGGGACGGTTGTCTCCGCGACGCGACGCAATGTAAATCCGTACATCGGTTACTTCCCTTCTTCAATGAACGATTCGCGGACCCGTCGCCAAAATGGGAACGGCCGGAACCGGGCAAACGTCACTTTTTCTTTCGCGACCGCACAGCGGATGGAGCGCACGTTCGACCACGACAACGCTTCTTGATGATCGAACGCGAGTTCAAACTCGGTTTTCGTGTGCGGAGCAATCTTCACTTGATGATGTTTCGGCAATAAGAGCGGTGACCCGATCGTGCGGTACACCAAGTTGTTAATCGACGCCATCTCCGTCACTTGAATTGCCTCGATGGACGGATGGACGATGGCCCCGCCGAGCGCTTTGTTATAGGCCGTCGACCCGGACGGCGTCGAGATGCACAACCCGTCGCCCCGGAACGTCTCGAAGTAATCATCGCGAATCGACAAGTCACAGACGAGTGTGCGCTTATAGTTTTTAATCGTACATTCGTTCATGGCGAGCTGTCGATCGGTCGTCCCATCCTCGTAATCGATGAGTACCTCGACGAGCGGGTATGACACCGGTTCGAACGACTCGCTTGTAATCATCTCCGTCAACTCATCGAGTTCATCCGGTTGCCAGTCGGCGTAAAATCCGAGATGGCCTGTGTGGATGCCGACGAGCAACGTCTGATCGAGCCGGTCGATATACTCGTGGAACGCCTGCAGCATCGTCCCGTCGCCTCCGACTGAGACGACGATGCGTGGCTCTTTCGAAACCGAATGCCCCGCTTCGGTCAATTTATTCGTCAACTCTTGCGCGATGTCAGCCGACCGCGCGTCTCCCCGTGCTACAATCGCAAACTGCATGCCGTGGCCCCCTAGTCTTGGTCCGTCTGGACGTTCATTTCTTTATCCCGGAACACTTGCTGTGCATCTTGAATCTCGACGCGAAGCTGGCTCATCTCGGCATCCAGCAAGAACGCCGCCTCGGCCGCTCGCCGCAGACGCTCTTGAACTTCGAGCGGCATATCCCCGTCGTATTTATAGTTAAGCGAATGCTCGATTGTTGCCCAGAAGTTCATCGCGAGCGTCCGTACTTGGACCTCGACGAGTGTCGGGAACTCGCCATGAATCGTTTGCACCGGGTACTCGAGAATCAAATGGTACGAGCGATAGCCCGATTCCTTTTGGTTCGTGATATAGTTGCGTTCCTCGACGATTTTAAAGTCGGTCCGATGATGGAGCAGTTCGAGGACGTGGACGATATCGTCCACGAATTGGCACATGATGCGGAGTCCGGCGATATCTTGCATCTCCGTCGACAATTTGTCATAAGGAATTTGCTTTCGCTTCGCCTTCTCGAGGATGCTGCCGACCGGCTTCACTCTTCCGGTGACAAACTCGATGGGAGAATGGTCATTTTGAGATTTATATTGCTTTCGAATCGCCTTGAATTTCACTTTCAGTTCATCGACCGCGATTTGATACGGCACTAAATATTGATCCCAATCCATGGATTGCATATGCTGTCACCACTTTCGTTCGTATCGGAAAGCCCTGCTTTTTCCGTATGTATCCGATTGTATGGTATCATAAACCAACAATTGTTCATAGAATGGAGCGATGATTTATGACCCAAGAAGTGGAAATTGAATTTAAATCGATGTTGACAAAAGACGAGTACGAAATGTTGCTCGCCGCCTACGATTTGACAGACGAAGTGAAATGGCAAGCCAACGACTACTTTGACACGCCGACGTTCGAACTGAAGAACCATGGTGCCGCCCTTCGCATCCGTGAGAAAAAGAACGGCCAAGTGCTGACACTGAAGCAGCCGCATGAAGTCGGCTTGCTCGAGACGCACGCCGCCATCAACGAAGAGGAAGCCGAGAACTTGTTCAAATACGGCATCATCCACGATGATCAAATGACGGCCGCGCTCGCTCCATTCAACTTGTCTGGACCGCTCGAACACCTCGGCCGTCTCGAGACGAAACGGGCCGAAATCGCGACACCGGACGGCCTAATCGTCCTTGATGAAAGTCATTATTTGGAAATTCACGACTACGAAATAGAATTTGAAGTGACCGACGAGGCGAGAGGGAAAATCGCTTTCGAACAGCTCCTTCGCGAGCATGGCATTCCCCTTCGTCCCGCTAAAAATAAAATCGTTCGATTCATGGAAGAAAAGGTGCGTCGAAATCAAGGTTGAGCAGATACGTTGCCAACCTTTTTTTTTCGTTGCTACAATGAGCATACGATATATTTGATTTTTGTTTACGAGAGGAGGCGACACAATGGAACTAGAACAATGTAATGAGTCATCCTGTTCACTGGAAGAATCTCCTATCCAAGCAACCTATAAACCATTAGAGTTATTCTATTTCATGGACATTTCTGATCCAGATGGACTTCATGTGATGACGCTCATTAAAAAGCTCGAACTTGAATACGGGCATTTGATTCGTTTCCGTATGGTTTCGACGGTTCCTAGTTGTGTTGGCGGATGTCAAGAAGAGGTTCGCCTTCTCACGATGATTAAGGCTATGGAGTTACAAGGGAAACGTCATGCGATGCGCTTCTTACGCCATCTGCATATAAACGATATCTTTTTGAAGGATGGCTCTAGCGACAGCGATTTGTGGGAAATTGCCCGCTCGTTCGTCGATTACGGGCTCGACATCGAGGAGTTGGCGGCCGATATCCAATCCAATCAACTGCTCAGCGCTCTAGCTGTTGACCATGAGATCTTAAAAGATTGGGAAATTGAGTCACTTCCTGCTTTGACGTTCGTCACGCGTGACGAAGCACTCAAAATCGAAGGATTGTACCCGTACGACGTCTACCAGGCCGTCATGGCCGAACTGCTCGGTTACGTCCCAACCCGGGAGTCCGAGTGGAACGTCGAGAAAGTATTGGGGCGCTACGATGCCTCGACCATCACCGAGCTCGCCTTCATCTTGGAGCTCGAGAAGCCGGTCATCGAGAGAGAACTGAAAAAACTGTCACTCCAGCAACGGTGCCGACCTGTCCCAGGTTGCAGCGGACAAGCTTGGGCGACGAATAAATGACACAACAAAACCCACGGCCGGGGAGCCGTGGGTTTTTTGCGATGTTCTCCGCGGGGACGGAAAACATCACGACCCGAGTATCTATACAGATCACAGGTTGGGAGAAAGTTTACGGTCAATAAAGGGGTTTGTGATTGATTTCACACTTATAATATACCGAGACAGGCGCGCCGTGACAAGCAATTTGTTCATATTGTCACATAATGTTCACGCATCCACTCATTGGAACAATAGCGTCTCCATCTCGTCGAGGACGGCCTCGAACTGATCGAGTGCTGCGAGCACCGGCGCTTTCGTCGTCATATCGACGCCGGCCGCCTTCAATACTTCAATCGGATAGTCGCTCGAACCGGCCTTCAAGAACTTGTCGATGTAACGACGGACAGCTGGTTCGCCTTCTTCCATGATCTGTTGCGACAACGCGGCCGATGCTGAGATCCCTGTCGCGTACTGATAGACGTAGTAATTGTAATAGAAGTGCGGGATACGGGCCCATTCAAACGCAATCTCACCATCGATAACGAGTTCGTCTCCGAAGTATCGCTTGTTGAGCTCGAGATACGTCTCATTCAAATACTCAGGTGTGAGCGAGACGCCTTCTTGGGCCGCTTTATGAATCATGTGCTCGAACTCGGCGAACATCGTCTGACGGAACAGTGTGCCCCGGAACGTTTCGAGCTGATTGTTCAACAGATAGAGCCGCTCCTGGCGGTCCGTGCGCGTCTTCAACAAATAATCGTTCAAGAGCGCCTCGTTCGTCGTCGAAGCCACTTCAGCCACGAAAATCGAGTAGTCCCCGTACGGATACGGCTGCGTCGCACGCGTATAATGGCTATGGACCGAATGGCCGAACTCATGGGCGAGCGTGAACAAGTTGTTGACGTTGTCCTGCCAGTTCATCAAGATGAACGGTTGCGTGTCGTACGCGCCTGATGAATAGGCGCCACTACGCTTACCACGTGTCTCACGAACGTCGACCCAACGTGAAGCAAGTCCGTCTTTGACGATTTGGACGTACTCGTCTCCGAGCGGCGCGAGCCCCTCGACCATCAAGTCTTTCGCTTCGGCATACGGAATTTTCATGTCCACGTCTTTGACGAGCGGCGTATACAAGTCGTACATATGCAACTCGTCCACACCAAGTGCCCGTTTCCGGAGCGCGACATAACGGTGCAACAAGTCGAGACGTTCGTTCACCGCCTCCACGAGCCCGTCGTATACGGATTCTGGGATGGCATTATGATGAAGCGCCGCTTGGCGGGCGCTCTCGAACTTGCGGACCGTCGCATAGAAGTTGTCTTTTTTCACGCTACCTGACAACGTCGAGGCGAACGTGTTCAAATATTGCTCGTACGTCCCGTACATCGCCTTGAATGCGCCTTCGCGGACGCTGCGGTCACTTGATTCGAGGAACGTGATATAGCGGCCATGCGTCAATTCGACGTCTTCGCCTTTCTCGTTCTTCACTTTCGGGAACTTCAAGTCGGCGTTGTTGAGCATGCCGAACGTCGAGCTCGACTGCCCGAGGACGTCACCGGCTTGGGCGAGAATCGCCTCTTCCGCTTCCGTCAACACGTGCGGACGTTCTTGTGCCAACTCGTCGAACGCGTGGCGATAGACGTTGAGTGACTCGTGCTCACTCATGAACGCCTCGATTTGGCTTTCGTCGATGGCGAGCAGCTCTGGCGTCATGAACGCGAGCTGAGCCGAGATTTGGGCAGCGAGCGAACCGGCACGGTCGTTCAGTGCCTGATAATGGCTGTTCGACGTATCCTCGTCGTAGCGCATATGGGCGTATGTATACAGTTTATGCAATTGACGCGAAATGTCGTCGCGTAGTTGCAGACCTGCGAATAAAGAAGCCGCGGATTCTCCGAGTTTCCCTTTGAACTCGACCAAGGCCGGTACGCTTGCTTTTAGCGCCTCAAAATCTTGTTCCCAAGCTTGATCGTCTGCATAAATCGTCTCTAAGTTCCACGTCTCCTCGACGGGTACTTGTTGTCGTGTAAGTACTTCTGACATATGTCCACTTCCTTTTCTTAGTTTGTATACGATTTCGCCATGAATCGCTGAAACCCTTGAAAGTATCGAAAATCGTGAAGCAACGCCGTGTCTAACGTCTTAGGCACTCGCCAATCGCGCACCGCCTCCGTCACGTCGAATACGTTCAACAGCTGTCTCCATTGTACTTCAAACGCTTGCAGAAAGTCGCTTGTCGGGGTCATGTCGAACTGGCGGCACGTCTTCTCGATGCTCCAATTGATGGAGTCTCCGGGGCAATCCCGTCGATTCAAGTAGAGCACCGTCTGGAACATGAACGGATGGACATGGATCCCCCACAGTGACGGCAAAGGCAAATAACAGTAGCTCGGTAACAACGAGGGCAACATCCCGAGCGGATACAGTCGGTTCAAGATGAGGCGGCGATACTGTGGCGTCGGATAAGGTGGCGTCATCCGCCTCCGCCGAATGACTTGGGTCCAACGATGGGCATCGAAGCCATAATATGCCGCGAACGGCGAGACATCGAACGAGGTCGCGACCTGCCATTGCCCGACGCCCGCTCGGATGGAGACCGGAAAGCCGACGAAGCGGTATAACGCCTGTCCGGTCGGGACGACCAGGCTATGTCGTCGCGCCAGTTCGGCCCGCATCCACGGTTTGAACGTTGTCACACCCCCGGGCTGCAGCCCGCTCGCCAGCCAGACGACGTCAAGTCCATTGTCGCGATAATGTTTCGTCCGGTCGACGTAAGACTCGATTGAGAGCGTGGACGCCTGGATTTCGACGACGAGCCGTGTATCGTCGCGTACTGCCACTAAATCGGCACGACGTGCGCCGATGACGACTTCTTGTTCGACTTCATACCCTTGCCCTTGAAGCCATTGCCGCACTCCCCATTTGTCTTCATGGTGTCCGGTCGACTCGCCGCATCCGCAAGGATTGACGTGGGCGAAATGGAGACGCCGTTTCACACCTTGCCTGACGATGACCCGTTCCCCGCATTCTGGGCACGAAAAAGGGGCAAACGGTTCAATCCGCCCCCGACTGAGCGTAAGGGCATCCACATACCCTCCAGTTCGACCGATGGCAAATCGCATTCCGCTTCCCCCTCATAATAGTGGTGAAAACATTCGGGCCAATGATTCGACGAGTTTGATGAAGTAGGATCGTTCCGAGAACGCCCGAATCTCCAACTCGTGTGACCCTTCAAAGTCTTTATACAAATCTTGTTTGAGCTGATGGACGGAGTTCGTGTTATACAAGAGCGCGTTCACCTCGAAATTGAGGTGGAAACTTCTGAAGTCCATATTCGCCGTTCCGATTGTCGCCAACCCATCGTCGACGACGATGACTTTCGAGTGCATGAACCCTTCCTCATACAAGTAAATCTTGACGCCGGCACTGAGTAGCTCCTCAAAATATGAGCGGCTCGCATAAAAGACGATTTTATGGTCCGGATAGCTCGGAAGCACGATACGGACATCGATGCCTGATAACGAAGCGGTCTTGAGCGCGCTCATGATGTCCTCGTCTGGAATCAAGTACGGGGACGAGATGTATACCGACTTCTTCGCCGCATTGATCAGCGCGAAATAAATCGATTTCATCGTCTCGTACGGCTCATCCGGTCCGCTCGCCACAATCTGTACGCCGCCGCTCGCACTTCGCACCGTCTCGAGCGGCTCTAGATAGAACGGCGTGAATAGACGCTCACCCGTCATGTAGTACCAGTCCTGCAAGAAGATGAGCTGGAGTTCCGACACCCCTTCCCCTCTGACGTATAGATGCGTGTCACGCCAAAAACCGAACTTCGAATGCTCGCCCAAATATTCATCTCCGACATTCAACCCGCCTGTGAACGCCTCTGTTCCATCGATGACGACGATTTTCCGATGGTTCCGATAGTTCGTCTTACTCGAAACGAGCGGCAGGACGACCGGGAAGAACGCTTTGACATGGACGCCTGCTTGGCGCATCTCGTCAAAGAACGTCCCGCTCGTATGAATCGAGCCGACCGCGTCATATAGAAAGCGCACCTCGACCCCGGCCTTCGCCTTCTGAATCAAAATCCGTTGAATTTCCCGAGAAATACGATCTTCCCGGAAAATATAATATTCGAGATGGATGTGGCGGGTCGCCCCTTTCAAAGCGGGCAACAACTTCGAGAACTTCTGTTGTCCGTTCGTCAGCACTTGCGTATACGTGTTTGACGAAACGGGTAATTGATTCAGAGACGACGTCAAATGGAGCAACTTCTCATAATCGTCATGGGAGAACATGAGCGACGGCGACAACGTCATCGCCTTCTGTCGATAAGCGAGGTACGTCTCTTCGTCCAACATGGCCTTCTCTTTGAACATGCGCTTCCGGCGATAGTTCTGTCCGAACACAAAATAGGCGAACAGCCCGACGACCGGGAAGCCGAGCATGACGATGGCCCAAATGAGCGTCCGCTGCGGATTTCGATTCTCGAGCAGGATGACGAGCAGGATGCTGAACGTCGTCAAAAAGACGAGCACCGAGAACAACCCGATCACTTGCGAGCTCCAGTAATACGATAATACGGCAATGAGACCTGCGAGCAAAATCAGGGATAAAAGTACTTGTATGCGTCGCAACATATTATAAACTGACCTCGTTTCTGTCTTGTATTATCATAATTATACAACTTAACACCATCTTTTGAGGGGAGCGAACAAAATATGGGCACATTTTTGGTTACAGGAGCGACGAGCGGGATTGGACGGGCCGTCGCCCTTCGTTTGGCTGAGGACGGACATGACGTCATCGGCATCGGCCGCGACGAGACACGAGGTGCCGCACTCGAAGACGCCTCACCACGCATCACTTTCCTTACATGTGATTTAGCCGAATCCGAGCAAGTTGAAGCATTGATGGACCGCTTGAGCGAGGACAAGGTCGTCCTCAACGGATTATTCAACAACGCCGCGACGTTCGGTCGTCCCGGGACACCGGAGCGGTTGCCGGCGACCGCGTTTGACGACGTATTCGAACTGAACGTGTTGGCTGTGAACCGGCTTATCCAACGCGCCATCCCGCTGTTGGCGACGGGAGGGAGCGTCGTCAATAACGCTGCAATCGTCGGCCACGTCAAATTTCCGCCGATGCTCGGTCCATACGCCGCCTCGAAAGCGGCCGTCATCGCCTTGACGAAGACGTTCGCCCATCGGATGAAAGGCAAAATACGTTTCAATGCGGTCTGTTTCGGTCCGGTCGATACGCCACTCAGTCATAAACTGTATGGCGGTGAGGCCAAATTCCAAGAGGCGATGACCCATCATTTCCGGGGACATGCCGCCAAACCGGAGGAAGTCGCACCGGTCGTCACATTCCTATTGAGCGAAGCGTCAAGCTATATTAACGGTCAAGCCATCACGGTGGACGGTGGATATACACTCTCATAAGTACCAAAAGGGAGGGGTCTCGAGTGACCCCTCCCTTTTACGTCTGTACTTTTCGGGCACGCATCATCTGATTCGTCAGAAACGCGCGTTCTCTCGGATGCAACTCTTCAAAATCGAGCGACTCCTCGAAATAGTCGATGAACCCCTCGAACGTCTCTTCGTGTGAGGCATGTGCTTCCAGTCGGGCGATTCGGATCGCCTCGAACACGGATGCCATCACAAAGATGTCATGGCTCGCATACGTCTTGATTGGGGTGAGCGCCTCGAACAACGTCGCCTCCATCGGTTTACGTTTGGCGTGCCAGTCGCTCTTGTCATTGGAAAATAAGAAATCCCCTTCAGGTAATCGGCTCAGTTCTCGCAAAATGTCGCCGATGTAATGAATGGCGTGAATCGCCGTATTCGGATCGTTAATCCCGGGTGAGATGCCTTTCAACGCGATTTCACTCAATTTCTCGATGACGAAGGCCGGGTCTTGAATCGAGGAGCGAATCTCCCCAATTTGGAACACGTCGACATCGAGCGCTTCTTCTCCGAGCCAATAGCCGAGCAAGTCTCCTTTCGCCACGAAATCCCCGACGGCCACGACCGACTCGAAATCGACATCATGGCTTTCTTGTTTCTCGCTTGCGAACAATTGGATATAGCCGGTGCGCGGCGCATAGATGGCCTGGCCCTCGAACGTGTGGACCGAACGTTCGGGAACGATGTGCATCTTTCCGTCCTCCACCGCTTGCTGTTGCGTCTCGATGACGGACAACGCCTCGCGATGCAGGGCTGACAAGAGACGTTCGGCTTGAATTGAGACGCTTATCGTTTGTATGAACTTGACGAACGCCCAGATGGAACTGACGACGAGCAACACGCTGACGCCCGAGGCGAGTACGACATCCTCATCCGACGTCCGAATTAAAAATAAGTTCGTGATCCCGTACACCGTCGTCATGATGAACAAGCCGAGCGTATGTTTCGATGCCGAGTTCGTCAAAAAGTTATTGATTGTTCGTGGTGAGAACTGTGACGAGTACGTCGTCAAGACGACGAGAATCGTTGAGAAACTAAACGTCATCATCGTCATCAGACTCGTAAAGGACGAGGACAGCACGGTTGCTGCCGAATCCTTATCTAAATAGACGATTTCGGGCAACAGTTCCCGAAAGAAGTTTCCGAAGTATTGGGTCAGGAACGTCAAGGCAATCCCCCCGACCCCATATAAAAACGGGACAAACCAGGCACTATCGGCCAACATCAACTGCAAACGCTTGAACATCACGACACCTCGTTTATGTATTAGTTAGAAAAAAATCGCCTGTCCATATGAACAGGCGATTGGGGTTTAGAAATAGTGACGGACTTTAGCGAAGACATCCCCATCGAGGATAAGCTTACCGTATTCTTCGAGCATCGCTAACGTCTGCGTGCTGAACGTCAAATACTCGGCCAAGAGACTCAATACGTTCTCTTCTTCCTCTGGTTCCATCTCTTCCGGGAAATCGATCCACAAGTAATACTTCTGATCGTAGTGGAACAGTTTGAGGTCGACGTTGCTTAACGTCTCTCCCGCCCGTTTGCTGAGCGAGATGATCGCCTCAAAGTCATCCGTTTCCATAGCGAGCGGAGCCCACGCCTCCTGCTCGGTTTCTTCATCGAGTTCACTCAACTGGTCGAGCACCGATTGTTGATCGCGTGCCTCATCAATTGCCGAGCGTAGGAGTGATCCGAGCTCAGAATCGTCTTCGGCGCCAATCACGTTTTTCGCGATCGTCACGGTCACTTCGAGTCCTTTTTCAAAAGCTTGTACTTGTATCCATAGTGGACCATCAAACGAGATATCTTCTCGTTCGTGCGCTTCGTCCATCATCTGCCAGAACAGCTGCTCACCACGTTCTCGGTTATACCAGATTTCATCACGAGCGAAACCGCGTTTTTCGATATCGACATACGTAATGAAAAATTTGACGGTATTGTCATTGATGCGCTCAATTTTCACGATTGTCCACTCCCTTCTCACCTCACTCCTACTTCAACAATTAAGGAGGAGAGGGGAAATTGTCTTGTTATCATAGTACCCTTTTTTTAACGTGTCAATCTATTGATGATGGGGTTGTTACTATTATTTTATCGGAAAAACGGAATAATAAAAAGCACACTGCTTAGACAGTATGCTTCCTCACTCGTTGACGAGTCGTTGCGCTTCTTGAAGTTGGAACGTCCGGACCTTGCGCGGCAAGAATCGACGAATCTCATCTTCGTTATACCCGACTTGAAGACGTTTTTCATCAATCAAGATTGGACGGCGAAGCAATCCAGGATACTCTTGAATCAAATCGTATAGTTGTTGAAGCGAGAGCGCATCGACCGATACGTCGATTTTAGAGAAAACTTTAGACCGGGTCGAGATGATTTCATCCGTCCCGTCCTCTGTCATACGTAGGATTTGTTTGATCTCATTAAGTGAGAGTGGTTCTGAAAATATATTTCGTTCCGTAAATGGGATATCATGCTCTTCAAGCCAAGCCCGTGCTTTTCGGCACGATGTGCAGCTCGGAGACGTGTAAAGTGTGACCATTTTCGTTCCTCCCTGATCAAATGTTCGTTCATCTTTTTCAAGTGACTCTATTTGTATACCCAAAAAATCGTTCACTTAATTATAATAATTCTTATCAATTGAAACTTCAATGATAACTTTTCTCACTCGGGTAAGAAAAGAGGACGCATTCTCGAGAATGCGACCCTTGATCGACCGTTCTAGGACGCCGGCATTTGAGAAACCGGTTGTGATACCGTCTCTTTGCCTGGCTTCACTTGCAAGTCTTTCAATTTCTTCTTGAGGACTTCTTTTAGAAGTTTCTTTTTCTGTTGCAAAACTTTATTACGTTCTTTCATGGTCTCTCACCCCCAACGCCAAAAGGACCGGACCGACCGTTACTGAATCTGAAAATCTTGAACTTGCACTAATCTACATTTAAATTATAGCACATTCTTATGAAAATAGTTGAACAATCTCCAAGTTTTTCATCATTTCACACGTTCCAAATTTGCTTTTCCTATCTCATTCCCGTATAGTTAATAGAAATAACCTTTGAAATCACCAAGGAGGAGAGCGATGATGAGAATTACGTTAGAGACGATTATGCAACACCCGGTCACCCAGAAATACTTGACCCGTTCTGGCTTGAAACACGCCGTCGATGTGTGTGAACGCGCTCTCGAATTGGCGACGCGACGAGGCCTCGATACGGATTTAGCGACGAAAGCCGCCCTGCTCCATGACATCGGTCATTATGAATGGTACACCGAAGGAAAATGGAATTATGATTTGTATCGTCAAAACGATATCCATGCCATTAAAGGCGCCGAACGTGCCCATAAGCTGTTGATTCGTCTCGGGGAAGACCCGGCGCGCGCGAAAGAGATCTCGGTCATGATTTTGTTGCATACCGATTCATACCTTCCGCCTAACCGTATCCAACGGACCCCTCTGCAACAGCTCGTCCATGACGCCGATACGTTCGTCGAACAACCGGGCGGCTTGCACCACTATGAGACGATGGAAATTGAAGACGCACTCGCTCGCGTCCGTTTGATTGACGCCGTCGTTGAACGTCTTTCGAATTTGCCACGCATTTCGAATGCCTGATATTCAATCTTTAATTTCCTTTAAAACATTAAAAATGCACACTGACTGTAAATAAACAGCCGGTGTGCATTTTTAATTAATTATATAGTTACTTTACATGTTTCTTAATTCTATAAAAATTTCTAATTAAGATTTAACAAGTTTAATAATAAGTTTTGACCAGATGAAAAATCTAATTGGTTATTTTGATCTACTAAGTGAAAGGTAAAGTTATGTTTTCTGTCACGGTATTCAAAAACCTTACCATTTTTCGAAGTATAGATACTAATGTCATTAGATTTTTTTATAACATCCTCAAATTCTCTGTTATCTAAATTAATTTCAAAATTATAGGCTATGAAATATAACGAAGTATCATAATACTTGAATGTTAATTTATACTCAAAATTATTATTATCATTAATTTTAAATAAATATTCTGTTTCATTGTTTAAACCTTCAATTTGCCTATTAAATTCAGTTTTATAAAGCGATTGCAAAGCATTTGGAGTCACTCTAGTTGTTGAAGAACCTACAGGAAAATAATTAAAATTAAGCCCTTCTTCAGTAGAATTACTGTTCGAGAATGCTGAGTCTGGATTTTGCTTTTCAATAAAATTATCTGCAATACCATTCTTTATAAAAACCATGATTACTACTAAGATTGAAATTAAAATAAAATATGTTAATTGTTTTTTATTCAAAACATTTACTCTTAATATTTAAAGAATGAATGTACTCGATGTTGAATTGAACCAGTACCCGAAACGTGATCATTGAAATATACAGTTACTTCTTTTGGTTTTGTTAGATTCGGCTTCCAAATTGTTAAAGGTTGTGAAGTAAACTCTTTATAGGGAAACGAATAACGAACCGTGCTTCCAGAACTGGTAACTGCATACATGTGAGTATAGTACGGACTTCCTTTTGATACTGAGTTGTTTAAACGAACTTCAGTTAGTTTTTTTGTAGAAAGGTCGAATGTGAATCTTTTTGTAAGACTTCCTCTACCTAATGAAGATGAAGTCCCAAAATCTACACGGTGAGTTAAATATGATGTCCCTGATGTACTTTTGGATACTTGATATTCTTTTACATGTGCTTCATACGTTGCTGCTTGAGCTTCTTGAGTATTTAATGCTAAAGAACCGACCAATAATGCAGATAATACTAAATGCTTCTTCATATCCTAATCCCCTTTTGAAAAAAATATGTTACAACTAATTATTACCATACATGGGTGATGTAATCAATAAAAAATCCATTAATACCAAAAAAAGTATCAATGGATTTTTTTATTAGTTTGTAATCGCATTATATTCCTCATCTGACATAGAAACAAAGTGCCCTGGCTCAACTTCACGAAGAGGTGGGATACTCGAATCTTCATCCGAACGCCCGACAGCGCCGAGTGATCCTGACTCGTAGACGATCCGTTTACGTGTCCGCTCATGCTCCGGATCTGGAAGTGGGATCGCAGACAAGAGCGATTTCGTGTAAGCGTGCATTGGGTTCTCGTACAAGCGTTCTGCGGGAGCAAGCTCAACGAGATGACCTTGATACATCACGCCAATCCGGTCCGAGATATATTTGACCATCGACAAATCGTGGGCGATGAACAAGTATGTCAGCTCACGATCACGTTGCAACTCTTTCATCAAATTGACTACTTGTGCTTGAATCGACACATCGAGCGCCGAGATCGGCTCATCAGCGATGATAAAGTCCGGCTCAACAGCGAGTGCACGGGCAATCCCGATCCGCTGACGCTGACCGCCCGAGAATTCGTGCGGGTAACGGCTCGCGTGCTCTTTCGTAAGACCAACTGTTTCAAGGAGGTCATAGACACGATTCATCCGGTCTTCTTTCGTCTTAGCGAGGCCGTGGATATCAATACCTTCAGCAATGATATCAGCGACTGTCATCCGTGGGTTGAGCGATGCGTATGGATCTTGGAAAATCATTTGCATAGCCCGGTTGAACTTCAGCTTTTCAGCTTTATTCTTTTTCCCGTGGACGTTCTCGCCTTTGAAGATGACGTCTCCATCGGTCGCGTCATACAGTCCGATGATGGTACGACCTGTCGTCGATTTCCCACAACCTGACTCGCCAACGAGACCGAGTACTTCGCCTTTATAAATATCGAACGAGATACCGTCGACCGCTTTGACGACGCGACCTCGGCCAATTTTAAAGTGCTGCTTCAGGTCTTTTACTTCGAGTAATTTCTCGCGTTCCATTATTCAGCACCACCTTTCAAAATCGATTTGGCGAACGCGCTGTCCGGACGGTACTTGAGAGCAAGGTCACGGATGGCTCGTGGCGGCGTCACTTGCGGTGCTTGTGGGTGCAGTAACCAGCTCGCCGCATAGTGCGTGTCACTAATTTGGAACATCGGTGGTTCTTTTTCAAAGTCGATTTTCATCGCATACGGATTACGTGGTGCGAAAGCATCGCCTTTCGGCGGGTTGAGCAAGTTTGGCGGTGTTCCCGGGATCGCCGGAAGCGCCTCATTCGGGTCGTCGGTCGGACGTGGCATCGATCCGAGCAAGCCCCATGCGTATGGGTGACGTGGCTCGTAGAAGATCTCATCGACCGTCCCTTTCTCAACAATCTTTCCGGCGTACATGACGGCAACACGGTCTGCCATGTTCGCCACGACACCAAGGTCGTGCGTAATGAAAATGATCGCTGTGCCCGTCTTTTGTTGAATATCTTTCAAGAGCTCCAAAATTTGAGCTTGAATTGTTACGTCGAGGGCCGTCGTCGGCTCATCGGCAATCAACACTTTCGGGTTACATGCGAGTGCGATCGCGATAACGATCCGTTGACGCATACCACCTGACAATTGGTGCGGATATTGCTTCAGACGTGCCTCTGGGTTTGGAATCCCAACGAGTGTGAGCAATTCAAGCGTACGCTTTTTCGCATCTTCGCCTGTGAGTCCTTGGTGTTGCTTCAAACCTTCGGCGATCTGTTTGTAAATCGTCATCGTCGGGTTGAGCGATGTCATCGGATCTTGGAAGATCATCGCGATATCGCGCCCACGAATTTTAAGCATTTCTTTTTCCGACAACTTCGCCAAGTCTTTTCCTTCGAACAAGATTTCTCCGTTCGTGATTTCACCTGGCGGGTTTGGAATGAGACGCATAATCGCTTTCGATGTGACGGATTTACCAGAACCCGATTCACCAACGATGGCGAGCGTCTCGCCTTTTTTCAAATCAAACGATACGTTGCGAACGGCTTGTACCGTTCCAGCATACGTATGGAACGAGACCGCTAAGTCTCGGACAGATAAAATCGTTTCCATTCACGAGTCCCCCTGTTTCTATAATTATTTACGCATTTTCGGGTCGAACGCATCACGCAAGCCATCGGCGAGCAAGTTGAAGCTTACCATGAGCAAGACGATGATGACTGACGGGATGACGAGCAAGTACGGGAACGTCCGTAGCTCTTTATATCCATCGTTAATCAACGTTCCAAGCGATGCTTGAGGTGCTTGCAAACCTAGACCTATAAAGCTGAGAAACGCTTCGAAAAAGATAGCCGACGGGATCGTGAACATGAGCGTGATGATAATGGCGCCAAGCGTATTCGGAATTAAGTGTTTAAACACTAATCGATTGCTTGAAGCACCGAGTGTACGGGCAGCCAACACAAACTCTTGGTTTTTCAATTTCAAAATTTGACCGCGGACAAGTCGACTCATCCCAATCCAGCCGGTGATTGTCATCGCGAGGATAATGGAAAATACGCCAGGGTCGAAAATTAAAATTAATAAGATAATCAAAATCAAGTTCGGAACACCTGTCAAAATCTCAACAATCCGTTGCATAAAGTTATCAACACGTCCGCCGAAGTAAGCCGAGATTCCACCGTAGGCGACACCGATGACCGTATCAATCAACGCAGCCACAAAACCGATGAAGAGCGAGATGCGTGTCCCTTCCCAAACACGTGACCAAAGATCACGGCCGAGATAGTCTGTACCGAACCAGAAGTTCTCTTCGACATTTTTCTGTTCGTAGAAATCAATATCACGGCCACCGAGGTTGGCCATGCCATCAAATCCTGCCCATTCGAGTCCAGTGACTTTAGGCGGGAGTTTTGCTTGTGAGATGTTTTGAGTATAGGCGTCGCGTCCAGACAGCATCGGACCAAACAACGCAAGAAAAATCACAATTAAAATAACAGTAAGTGAAATTATAGCAGCTTTATTCTTTTTCAGCCGCATCCAAGCGTCTTGCCAGAAGCTTAAACTTTTACCACCAATTCGTTCAGCGAGCTGTTCGTTCATCTCGACACGTTGGAACATGTCTTGGTCGAACTGCTCGAAATTCTTTTTATTTTCAATCATCAGTTATTCCCCCCCCAAACGAATACGTGGGTCAACGACTCCGTAGAGCAAGTCGACAAGCAAAATGATAATAATGAACAAAGCTGAGAAGAACAGTGTCGTGCCCATGATGACCGAATAGTCATTCAACGTGATGGACGTAACGAACAATTCACCAAGCCCAGGTACCGCAAAGATTTTTTCGATAACGAACGTACCTGTCAACAGGCCAGCCGTCATCGGTCCGAGAATGGTGATGGCAGGAATCATCGCATTACGCACCATGTGTTTCCAGACGATGGCATTCCCGGTCAACCCTTTCGCTTTCGCGAGCGTGACATAATCTTGTCCGGTTACTTCTAGCATCTCAGTCCGGACGAAACGGGCGATGGACGCCGTAACCCCGAGCGAGAGCGAAATCGTCGGTAAAATCGTATGCGCCGGGGAATCCCAGAACGCAACAGGGAGTATTTGCAATTTAACCCCAACATAGTACTGAAGAAGGGCTGCAAAGACGAACGATGGGACAGAAATCCCGATTACCGAGATGAACATCGAACCATAGTCGATGGCCGTGTTATGACGAATGGCTGCCACGATTCCGAGCAACAATCCAACAAACGTCCCAAGCACAAGTGCTTGAATCCCTAATTGGGCTGACGGTCCGATTCGTTCCATAATCAATTCCGTCACTGGCCGGTTGGCCGTACGGAACGATACACCGAGGTCCCCTTGCACAAGGTTTCCTAAGTAAGTCGCATAACGAACTGGAAGCGGATCATTGAGTCCGTAACGGTCGTTCAAGAGTTGAATTTGTGTCTCCGTCAGTTTCTCCTGGTTTTGGTACGGCGAACCTGGAAGCAGGTCCATCAGGAAAAACGTGAACGTCGCAATCAAGAAGAACGTGATGAGGCCGTAAGTCAGCCGCTGAAGAATATAACGTCCCATAAATAAATACCCCCTGTTTTTCTAATGTGTCTATGCTTGCACCAACAGCGTCACTATGACATATTGCTCTTTTCTTGAATTCACAAAATGAAAGGAATTTTCTGAAAGAATAGGTCAAACGTCATCTCAAGGCTCTTAGCACAGCACATGAAAATCGAAGAATCCTTAGTTTGTAAAGTATTCTGAATTTTCACTGTTACTACATTATACTTTACCAACAAAACTTTTGAATAGTTTTTTCTCTGATTTCTAATTTTTTTTTAGAAAAGGGGGGACATGCGTGTTGCATGCCCCCTTTCTTCTTTAGTTGATATCGACGTATTTGTACTGGTAGTCAGCACCGAATAGTTGACGGTTGAAGTTTTCGACGTTCGGACGGAGCAAGTAAGCGACACCCGCTTGGTAAAGCGGCATGATGGCTTGGTCTTGTTCAATCAAGAGCGTCTCTGCTTCTTTGAACTTGTCATAACGTGCATCGATCGCTGTTTCAGCTGATGCTTCATCAATCAACTTGTCGTATGCTGCCGACTTGTAGTTGATGTCGTTCTGACCGTTGTCAGATGTGAAGATGCCAAGGTTCGTGAGTGGGTCTTGATAGTCAGGTCCCCAAAGGGCGAATGACATCTGATACTCTCCGTTCGCTTCGAGTTCGAGCTTGTTGTTGAACGGTTGTTGTGAGATGTTCACGGTCACGTTCGGCAAGTTCGACTCGAGTTGGCCTTTCATGTACTCTGAGATTTGTTTCGCGACTTCGCTATCGAATGAGAGAAGTTCGATTGTGACAGCTTCGCCGCCAGTCGCCTCTTCCCAAAGCGATGCCGCTTCGTCAGCGTTCGTTTCGAAATGCTTCACGCCTTCTGCGTAATCCGTTCCGTCTTCATACTTGATGAATTCTTTCGGGACAAACGAAGTCGTTGCGATTGAACCGTTGTTCAACAACTGATCGATAATCCCGGTTGGGTCGACCGCACGAGCGACGGCTTTACGGGCGTTGACGTCAGCAAAGAGTTCATCTTCGTGGTTGAACTTGAAGTAACCGACAGTTGAGCGAAGGCCTGTGCTGTAGTCATCGTTCTCTTGGAATGCGGCAACTTGTTCAGATGAGAGGCCGGCGTAGTCGACTTCTCCTGCTTCATACAAGTTGACGACTGTCGATGTGTCTTTGACGACGCGAACGTCGACTTTTTCTAGGGCTACATTTTCAGCATCCCAATACGATTCGTTTTTCGTCAAGACGTATCCTTGCTCGCGATCCCACTCCGACCATGTGAATGGACCGTTGTAAATGTGGTTTTCTGGTGACGTTGAGAAGTCTGCGCCTTTTTCAGTGGCGAACGCTTCGTTGATCGGTGTGAACGTACCGAACGATGTGAGTGAGATGAACGATGGGTCAGGACGCTCGAGTGTAACTTCAAGTGTCTTCTCATCGATTGCCTTCACACCGAGTTCTTCTTTAGGAAGTTTACCCGTGTTGATGGCTTCGGCATTTTTAACTGTGTTCATGATGTACGCGTATTGTGAACCTGTTTCAGGATCCACGGCGCGTTGCCAAGCATAGACGAAGTCGTTCGCAGTGACAGGTTCTCCGTTTGACCATTCCGCGTCACGAAGTGTGAACGTGTAGACCGTTTCGTCTTCACTCACTTCTGGTTCTCCTTCAGCGATGGCTGGAACGGCATTTCCTTCCTGGTCAAGACGATAGAGACCTTCCATCGTGTTGGCGATCAAGTTGAACGCCACAGCGTCCGTCGCGAGCGCCGGGTCAGCTGTTGTAATGTCAGACGTGTCCGTCAAGCGGAGAATCTTTTCTCCGTTCGAAGACGAACCGCCGTCAGAGTCTCCGCCAGTCGAGCAAGCGGCGAGCACTGAACCGAGTGCCAAGATGAGTGTCATCATGAGCAGAATCGATTTTTTCTTCATTGCGATGTCCCCTTTCTGAATCGTGAAGCATGGCGTTTCGTCGGACCGTAACATCTTACTTTTTCTTTAATTTTCTGAATATTTCATTTTGTATCCGACGAAAGAACGTTAGGGCTATTGTAAAAAATTTTTAATCAAACTGTCAACTCCCCAATAAACCGCTGTCATTTTTAACACGAACTTCTCGCCATATATGTGGCACAACAGGTATCATAGAGCCATAGGGCGGATGACTCGATGGAGCGCATCCACGCTGAAAGGAGTTTGTCACATTGAAAAATTTTAGAAGTATATTAATCGTTTGGGGAATTGTCACAATTGCCTACACCGTTTGGTCGAACTTGTCATACTACCAAGACGAGACGATCGGGTTCCATTTGAGTGGCGGCTTGTTCGTGGCCGGTATATTCGTCTTCGCGGTCGGGATGTTCTCTCATATGGGTGCCACCGGATTATTTGACGGGTTCATGTACGGGTTCAAACGCAATCGTCGGGCCAAGTTGAAAGAAATCGACCCTGACTACGAAGAAGACGAAGAAGCGTCACCGGAAGAACGAGCCGACCAAAGACGATCGGCGTGGCGTTGGGTGTACGTCGGTGTCGCGAGCGTCATTCTTTCCTACGTGATCACGCTCGTTTGACCTTCCGATTTCGCGGTCGATATGCTACACTATGGCTAGAACAATAGGAAACACAAGGAAGAAGACAAGTACCTCGAATCCCCTTTCCCCCAGAGAGTCTACGTTGCTGCGAGTAGATGGAAAGCGTCGAGCGAATGGACTTCGGAGTGGCTCGCCTGAAAGAGAGTACGGCGAGACGGTCACGCCCGTTAACGCGATCAAGTGGCATGAGTTTCATGCAAATTTGGGTGGCACCGCGGTTATTCGTCCCGATTTATCGGGCGGGGAACCGTGGTTTTTTATATTCTCTGGAGGTGCAATCATGGCAAAAATCTTTTCTGGCATTAAACCGACCGGCGTCGTGACGCTTGGTAACTACTTAGGCGCGATGAAACAGTTCGTCGAGTTACAAGAAGAACATGAAGCGTTTTACTGTGTCGTCGATCTCCATTCCATCACGGTTCAACTCGACCGCGTCGAGTTAATGGATAACACGCGCAAGCTTGCGGCACTCTATCTTGCTTGCGGACTCGACCCGGAGAAGTCGACGATTTTCGTCCAATCGGAAGTGAAGGCCCACGCCCAACTCGGATGGATGTTGACATGTATCGCCGGCATGGGTGAACTGAGCCGGATGACACAGTATAAAGACAAATCACAGAACAGTGAAAACATCGGCGCTGGCCTGTTCGTCTACCCAACATTGATGGCGGCCGACATTCTCTTGTACGGCACGGAACTCGTCCCGGTCGGCGATGACCAAAAACAACACGTCGAATTGACGCGTGATTTAGCCGAACGCTTCAACAAGCGATACTATGAGACGTTCACGATTCCTGAGCCGCTCATTCAAAAAGAAGGCGCACGCATCATGAGTTTGACGAACCCCGTCAAAAAGATGTCGAAGTCAGATGCGAATGTGAAAGGATTCATCTCGATGCTCGATGAGCCGAACGTCATCCGTAAGAAAATCAAGAGCGCGGTCACGGACTCGAGCGGTGTCATCAGCTTCGACCGCGAGAATAAACCGGGCATCTCGAACTTGCTTGAGATTTACTCGCTTTCGACTGATACCCCAATTGATGAACTCGTCGAGCGTTACAAAGATTCGAATTATGGAACGTTCAAGCAAGACGTCGCCGAAGCGGTCGTCGCCATGCTCGAGCCGATTCAGAATCGCTATCACGAACTCGTTGACTCAGCTGAGCTCGACGCCATCCTCGATGCGGGACGTGAGAAAGCAGAAGCCGTCGCCAACAAAAACCTCGCCAAAATCGAGAAAGCGATGGGGCTCACCCGGAAACGGGCCAAAGTGAAGAAATAACATGAAGCCGCCTTTTATAATCAAAGGGCGGCTTTTTTGTGCAAAGTGGCTCAAATTGAAGGCACAAAAAAAGAGACAGGCGTCCCCGTCTCTTTTTTTGTATGCTTGTTGTTTCTTATTGCTCTTTGCCTTCGATGTAAGCCCACTTGTACGAGTAGTCAGCGCCGAACGCGTGCTCAACGATTCCTTTAACGTATGGCTTCGTGAGGCGAGCCGATCCACGTTGGTAAACTGGTGAGATCGCGTTCTCTTCAAGAACGATTTTCTCTGCAGCTTGAAGGTCAGCCCAACGCTGTTCAGCATCTGTGCTTGATTTCGCAGATTCGATGAGCTTGTCGAATTCTTCGTTCGACCACTTACCACGGTTGTATGGTCCGTCAGTGACGAAGAGGTCAACGAATGTCATTGGATCCTGGTAGTCAGGGCCCCAGCCAGCGAATGTCAACTCGAACTCACCTTTGTTCTCAAGGTCAAGTTTGTTGTTGAACGGTTGTTGCTTGATTGTAAGCGTGATCCCTGGAAGGTTCTTCTCAAGTTCACCTTTGATGAACTCACCGATTTGCTTCGCAGATTCTGAGTCATAGTTGAGGAGCTCGATTTCGACAGAGTCTTGACCGAGTTCTTCAAGTCCTTTTTCCCAAAGCTCTTTCGCTTTGTCCACGTCGTAGCCTCCGATGTCGCCGTTCGCTTCACGGAAGTCCGCGCCGTCTGGTCCAGTGACGAAGTCTTTAGGTACGAGGTAGTTGGCAGGGACTGAACCGTTCGCAAGGAGCGTTTCAGAGATCGCTGCTTTATCGTATGCCGCGTCAATCGCGTTACGGATGTTTTGGTTGTCGAGCGCTTCAACCTCAGTGTTGAACTGAAGGTAGAAGAGTGTTGGCTCAACGACAGTTGAGAAGTCTTCGTTGTCTTGGTATTGAGCAACGAGTTCAGAAGTCAAACCAGTGCGGTCAACGTCGCCGTTTTCGTACAAGTTAACACCTGTTGAAACTTCTTTAACGACTTTAACGTTGATTTCTTCAAGTTTGACGGCTTCAGCATCCCAATAGTCGTCGTTTTTGACCATTTTCCAGCCTTGCTCGCGCTCCCAGCTTTCGAGTTTGAACGGTCCGTTGTAGAGAGTTGTCTCTGCAGACGTACCGAAGTTCTCGCCTTGCTCTTTGTCGAACGACTCAAGTTTAGGCATGAATACGCCGAAGCTTGTGAGGCCGAGGAAGTAATCTGCTGGTGCAGTCAATTTAACTTCAAGTGTCTGATCATCAAGTGCCTTGACGCCGACAGCGTCGCGCTCGCCTTCGCCAGTGTTGTAGGCTTCAGCACCTTCGATGATTGACATGACGTAAGCATATTGTGAAGCGTTGTCCGGGTTAAGGACTTCTTTCCAAGCGTATTCGAAGTCGTTCGCTGTTACAGGCTCACCGTTAGACCAAGTTGCGCCTTCACGGATTTTGAACGTGTACGTTTTCCCGTCTTCAGAGACGTCATGATCTTCCGCGATTCCCGGTTTCGGGTTGTCATCTTTATCCATACGGTAAAGACCTTCGTTAACGTTGTTCAACACGTTGAATGAAACTGCGTCTGTTGCAAGCGTTGGGTTAAGTGAAGGGATGTCTGAGCTATCGAGCAAGTTGAGGACTTGCGCTTCATCAGCATTTTCTGATGCGTTATTGTCAGTTGTTGCTCCCTCTTCTTCCCCTGTCGAACATGCCGCTAGGAATGCGCTAGATAGAAGTGTTACCGACGTTGCTAAAGCAAAACCTTTTTTCTTATTCATTGCGATGACCCCCTGATTTTTTTCGTTTTAACGAAATGAACGATGGTAGAAAATTCTGATAGTTCACTTTACAAAATTTGTTACCACAATCCCGTTGAAGCAATAATACAATATTCTGATAATTTTGCAAAGTGTTTATTTTGATTTTTCTAAAAAATTTTTAGTATAGGCTAAAAGCCCGCCTCCAGAGACGGGCTTTTAGCTCATTTTTCATAAACTTTAGAAAATGTTAGGACGTACGAAGGACCGATGACTGGAAAGCCGATTTCCGCATATTTGAAATCGACCGTGTAAGATCTTCCAGCTTGATAGATTGGGATAACGACAGCTTCTTCCAACAATCGTTTTTCGGCTTGTCGATACGTCTCGTTCCGCTCTTCCAGCGCCTCGGTCGCTCTAGCTTGTTCCATCAAACGATCGAACGATTTGTCGGCAAATCCGCTCGAATTCAAATAATTATCTGTCTCGAATTGGGTCAAATAGGCACTGAATGCGGGATAGTCCGGCTGCCAACCGGAAAGAGATAGCGCATATTCGCCTGCGACTTCTTTCCTAACTTTGTCTCCGAGTGGGAGTTCGACGACGTTCACTTGAAGACCCGGAAGTTTTTCAAGCTCTGTTTCAATCGCTAGGGCGATTTGTCGTGCCTCGTCATCGACAAAACTGAGCAACTCGATTTCAATCTCGTCTTCGTCGAGCCGTTCGAGCACGTCCGCGAACAGCGCTGCCGCTTCCCCGTCGAGGGACGTATCGAGTTCCGCTTCATCGGTGACGAGCAATCGTTCGGTCGTGACTTCGGCCCGAGCGAGTGAATCTTCCACGGCTTCCCGATTCAAGGCGAGGGCGAGCGCTCGCCGGAAATCAACATCATCGAACGGATATTCGTCGACGTTCGGCTTCAAATAGAAGACGCCGCTGCGTGGGACGTCGACGAGCTTGCCTTCGAGCAAGTCGATGGTCGCCTCATCCGTGCCGTATGGAATCGGATGGATGCCATCCGGTTCTGAATCCAGCCCTTCATCCGCCAACATCATAATCTTTTCGAGCGTGACGCGATCGGCATCGTAATACGCCTCGTTTTTCGTCAACGTGACTTGGGCCGCATCCAATGATTCGATTTGAAACGGACCGTTCGCATCAAGCTCTTGCCATTCCCCGATCATCGTCTGTGGTAAAAAGGCCGGCATCGCCAAAATCTGTTCGAACCCTTCCATCGGTCGTTCGAGTGTCAACTCGAGCGTCTGGTCATCAACGGCCTTCACGCCGAGCGTCTCTGGTTCTTTCGTCCCGAGACTGATTGCTTTTCCGTTCAACACGTCCTCCAGGAGGAAACTGAACGGAGAGTTCGTGTCGTCATCGGCGAGTATCTGGAAATGATCGACGAACGTCTCGGCCGTGACCGCATTGCCGTTCACGGTTTGACTTTCTTTCAACTTGAACGTGTATGTCGCGCCGTCTTCTGATCGCGTCATCGTCTCGACGAGTCCCGGTTCGATTTCCCCGTCCGCACCGAAGCGATACAAGCCTTCATAAATATGCGATAACACAGTTTGTGAACTCGGGTCGATGGCGAGCAGCGTGTTCGGTTGCTCGGGTAATGTCTCCCCATGAATCGTCACGATTTGTTCTTCAGGTGGTACTAATTCTCGTGCCTGCTCTCGTTGTCCGTACCATATAACGAAAAAAAGGATAAGGACTGAACCCAACAAGGCGGCACCGATGAAAAATCGTTTCATCTGGCATTCTCCTTTCTGTTAGCTCAACCCTTATACCCTACCCGTTTTTGCCACTTATTTCTACTATTAGTCGTTTACTTTCGCGAATGCAAGCGTCGCGTTATGGCCTCCGAAGCCAAGCGAGTTGCTGAGTGCGTACTGGATATCAAGTTCCCGATTTCCGTCACGGACATAATCTAAATCACAATCGTCTGCCGGTGTCTCACAGTTGATCGTTGGGTGAATCCGTCCCTCATGAATCGATAGCGCTGTAATGACGGCCTCGACTCCGCCGGCGGCACCAAGCAAGTGCCCGATCATCGATTTTGATGAGTTGACGGCCAAGTTATGAGCATGGTCACCGAAGACGTTGTGGATGGCTTTCGTCTCCAACATATCGTTGAGCGGTGTGCTCGTCCCGTGAGCGTTGATGTATTGCACATCTTCCGGACGAATCCCCGCGTCCCGAAGCGCCTCGTTCATCGCTTTCGATCCGCCTTCCGCTTCTGGTGACGGCGCCGTGATATGGTAGGCGTCCGAACTCATGCCGTAACCGACAACTTCCGCATACATTTTGGCACCGCGCGCTTTCGCATGCTCGTATTCCTCGAGAACGAGCACGCCCGCACCTTCACCCATGATGAAGCCGTCACGGTTCGCATCGAACGGTCGGCATGCCGTGTTCGGATCCGGATTCGTCGATAGCGCCTTGTTGGCACAGAATCCTGAGAACGAGAGCGGTGTGATTGGCGCCTCGGCCCCACCCGCGAACATGGCGAGCGCATCGCCGCGTTGAATGACTTTGAACGCTTCCCCGATTGAGTTCGTCCCAGAGGCACAAGCTGTGACCGAACAGTTGCTTGGCCCTTTCGCCCCGAGATAAATCGAGACTTGACCGCTCGCCATGTTCGGAATCATCATCGGGATGAAGAACGGGCTGATGCGGCGTGGTCCCCGCTCATGCAAGATGCTCGCTTGTTTGTCGATCGTCTCGACCCCACCGATTCCACTTCCGATCCAAATCCCGACTTCGTCCGCGATTGCTTTCACATCTAGACCGCTATCTCGATGCGCGGCGTCAGCGGCTAAAATCGAGTATTGGATGAACGAATCCATCTTGCGCGCCTCTTTCGGCTCGACCAAGTGATCGATGTTCCATTCCTTGACTTCTGCCCCGACTTTGGCCGGATATTGGCTAATATCAATCTTCGTTAACGTATCGACTGCATTGTCCCCGTTCAACAGTCGCTCCCACATTACCGTAACATCGTTCCCGAGCGGGGATACGACTCCTAATCCTGTGATGACTACTCGTTTCATGCGTTAATCTCCTCCGTGATGTTAGCGTTATTCCATGTTAGACAACTCGCTCCCCATGTGAGCCCGGCGCCGAATCCGGCGACGACGACCGTCTGACCGTTTGAAATCTTCCCGTGCTTGACCGCTTCAGCCAAAGCGAGCGGAATCGAAGCGGCTGACGTGTTCGCATGGTCTTGAATCGTGACGACAACTTTTTCTTCTTGAAGCCCTAACCGTTCAATCGCAGCGTCGATGATGCGACGGTTGGCTTGGTGCGGCACAAGGACGTCCAGGTCATCAATCGATTTCCCGGCTCCTTCTAATGCCTCGAGCACGATATCCGGCATTTTACGAACAGCGAACTTGAAGACTTCGCGTCCGTTCATGACGATTTTACCTTCTTCGTTCTCATATAAGAACTTTCCGCCGGTCCCGTCGCTGCCGAGTACGATGGAATCGATGGCGGCGACGTCGTCTTCACCGAGGACGACGGCACCTGCCCCATCACCGAACAAGACGGCCGTCGAGCGATCGTCCCAGTCGATGAGGTTCCCCATCTTCTCGGCCCCGATGACGAGCGTCCGTTTCAAGCCTTTCGCCTGCATCATGCTCTTCGCCGTATCCATTGCGAAGATGAAGCCGCTACAGGCGGCACTGACGTCGAAAGCGACCGCTCGCTTGGCTCCGAGGTTGGCCTGAACGAGACACGCTGTCGCCGGGAACGAGGGCGCCGTCGCCGTCGCACAAATAATCGCGTCGATATCTTCAATTGAGACGCCTGCGCTTTGGAGCGCCCGCTCGGCAGCATGTGTGGCCATATCGGCGACCGAGAGATCAGCGTCGGCCAAATGTCGCGCCTCGATCCCGGTGCGGGTCCGAATCCATTCATCGCTCGTATCCATTCGTTTTTCCAAATCGATGTTCGTGACCCGATGCTCCGGAAGGAACGAACCGATTCCAATGATTCCAATGTTCATATTGATGACCCCTATTCTTAGTATCTGGTACTAATATAAGGGAATAAAAAAGGGATGTCAACGCATCCCTCTCGATTATTCACTTTGACCGAGTCGTTTCGTGACGGCCATGACCATTTTTGCCGAGTTGATTGATGCCGTCTCTAAAAATTCGTCGAACGACAAGTTTGCTTCTTCGTCGGCACTGTCCGAGATTGAACGGGTCACGACGAACGGAATCCCGAACTGATAGCACGTCTGCGCAATCGGTGCGGCTTCCATCTCGACGGCCGCGACGCCTTCGAAATGCCCGAGGATGTCGGCGACACGTTTCGAGTCGTTGATGAACGAGTCACCAGTCACGATGAGACCCGTATGCACGTTCACATCATGGAGGCTCTCAATCACTTCTTTACAGACATCCATCAGATGAGCATCAGCTTTGTACGCTGCCGGCATGCCTGGCACTTGGCCATACTCGTAGCCGAACGCGGTCACGTCAACATCGTGATGACGGACTTCGGTCGAGACGACGACATCTCCGACTTTCATTCCTTTTTTGAAGCCACCCGCCGAACCGGTATTGATGACGACATCTGGTTTGAACTTATCAATAAGAAGCGTCGTGCCGATGGCCGCGTTCACTTTTCCGATCCCTGACTTCAAAATGACGACTTCGACGTTGCCGAGGTACCCTTCGTAGAAGTGATAGTTAGCGATTTCCGTGTCCGTCCGTTCTGTCAATTCGTTGCGGAGCAAGTTCACTTCTTCTTCCATTGCTCCAATGATTCCAATTTTCATTATAAGTGCCTCCTCAGAAAGAGAGCGACATCCATGTGGAAGTCGCTCATTTGTGTTACTTGATTTCCTTGATTTCGACGACCATGTCGCCGCCTGGCGTTTGCACGTTGACGACATCTCCGACCGTACGGCCGAGAAGTGCTTTTGCAATCGGTGATTCGTTCGAGATTTTCCCTGTGAACGGGTCAGCCTCAGCGCCACCGACGATTGTGTACGTCTCGTTCTCGTTATCTTCTTGAATGAAGAACGTCACGGTCTTTCCGATTGCGACCATCGAGTTATCAGCCACATCGTCTTGGATGATGACTGCGTTACGAAGCATCTCTTCGAGTTGAGCGATCCGTCCTTCGACCATTGCCTGCTCTTCTTTCGCTGCATCGTATTCAGCGTTCTCAGACAAGTCTCCGAAATCGCGGGCAATCTTAATATTCTCAACGACTTCTTTACGGCGCACCGTCTTCAGTTCGTTCAATTCATTTTCGATTTTCGCTTTTCCGTCTAACGTCATGTAATGTTGTTTTTCAGCCATTTCTGTCACTCCTTCATTGTCTCCTAGTATATTACAGAATTTACGAACGGGAAAGCCCATATCCGACACATCCCGTTTTTAAACATGGGATAAACGTGAGTTCGGACGTTCTCCATATCCGACATTCGGTTAAATCTATCGCATAGACACATACAAGTCTCTAAAACACCTTTGTCCACCGACCTTTGAAAATCGAGTCCGGCAGCAGACCGATGATACGATGCTTGTCGTCATGCTAAAGACGCTAAAACATCAAGTAGGCACACCTGTAACGACCTGTGGTAGATGGTCACAGTCCACCAACCTGGGGACCTATAGAGTCTATCTCGGTAGAGGTGATGGCACACTCTCATTTGAAGGCTTGAACAAAACAAAAATGAACTGCGTTCGCACAAGCACTTCAGAATCCCACGGTTTCAATGGTGAGAGTGTCAAAGCTCTTTTAACTAAATTTGGCGAGAATTCTCCCACCTCTAAACGTCGAATAGGGAAGGCCCAGCGTAGGTGGAAGATGAACCGCCTGCTTGCAAATCCTTTGGATATCCCTGTGACAGATATAACGAACGAAGGTTCGTGATTCTGTCAGATTCTCTCGCCCCCACCGCGGGTATCGGAATGGGACGAGACTCATCCTGACACCGCCCAAAGGAGGGACGGACATGCTGAAGGGCTACAAATACCGGCTCCACCCGACGGCGGCACAGGCCGAGTTCCTGATCCGGACGATCGGCTGCGCCCGGTTCATCTACAACAAGCTGCTCGAGGACCGTATCACCATCCACGAGGAGGCGAAGGCGGGCGGTGGGCCGAGACGGAAACCGCCGACACCCGCCTCCTACAAGCCACTGTTCCCGTTCCTGTGCGAGGCGGACAGCCTCGCGCTCGCGAACGCGAAGCTGCACCTCGATGCGGCGTTCGCGAAGTTCTTCGCCGGGACGGCCGGCTTCCCGGTGTTCAAGTCGAGACGGAAGGCGCACGCGTCCTACACGACGAACAACCAGCACGGAACAATCCGCATCGAGGGAGACCGGGTACGGCTCCCGAAGATCGGGTTCATCCGGTTCACACAGCACCGCAGTTTCAACGGGAAGATCCGATCGGCGACCGTGTCGATGACGAAGACGGGCACGTTCTTCGTGTCGCTCCTCGTCGAACAGGACGACGAGCCGTGGGTCCCCGCCGAGCACAAGGTCGGGATCGACCTCGGCCTCGGGCACTTCGCCGTCACGACGAACGACGCGCTCGTCACGGAGAAGATTGCGAACCCGCGCAACCTGCGAAAGGCCGAGGCGCGGCTGAAACGGGCGCAACGCGCGCTCTCCCACAAGAAGCCGGGCAGCAAGAACCGCGAGAAGGCCCGGCTCCTCCTCGCGAGGAAGCATGAGCAGGTCAGGAACCGGCGCAACGACTTCCTCCACAAGCTGTCGCGACGCATCGTCGACGAGAACCAAGTCGTCGTGGTCGAGACGCTGAAACCGAGGGAGATGATGCAAAACCGCCGCCTGGCGAAATCGATCGGGGACGCCGGGTGGGGCGAGTTCGTCCGCCAGCTCGCCTACAAATGTAGGTTCCGTGGTCGGACGCTCATCAAGGCCGACCCATGGTTCGCCTCGACCCAAGTCTGTTCGAACTGTGGCGAGAACGACGGCAGGAAGGGACTAGACATCCGGGAGTGGACATGCGGCACGTGCGGCGCGCACCACGACCGCGACGTCAACGCGAGCCTCAACCTGTTGCGCCTCGCTGACCGAAACATCCCAGGGCAGGGACTGCCCGACGAGCTTGGTCCATAACCGCGGCTAGTAAAAGCACGGTCTTCCCAAGAAACTCCCACTTCAAGTTGCGAAACAAGCAAGTGGTGAGTAGTTCACATTGAAAACGATTTATTTCCCTTACGCGCGGTTACGTTCTGTCAGCACCCAGCGAATCTTCGTCACGAGCAAATCGATGGCGACAAAGTTCTCTCCGCCTTCAGGGACGATGATATCCGCGTAGCGTTTCGTCGGCTCACAAAATTGAAGATGCATCGGCCGGACGACGTTCGTATACTGGGCGACAACCGAGTCGATTGACCGGCCCCGCTCATTCAAATCACGTTGCATCCGGCGTAAAATCCGCACGTCCGCGTCCGTGTCGACGAATACTTTAATATCCATCAAATCACGGAGACGGTCGTCCTCGAGCGCCAAAATACCTTCGACGATGACGACATCGACCGGTTCAATCAAAATCGTCTGATCCGAACGTGTGTGTGCGGCATAATCATATACCGGCTTCTCAACCGCCTTATGTTCTTGTAACTGTTTGATATGTTCAATCAATAAATCGTTATCGAATGCGAACGGATGATCATAGTTCGTCTTATACCGTTCTTCCATCGTCATCTCTGACTGGTCTTTATAATACGCGTCTTGCTCGATCATGACGACCGATTGTCCTTTGAACGCATCCACGAGCGCGCGGGCCACGGTCGTCTTGCCTGATCCGGTGCCCCCGGCCACGCCGATAATGACGGGTTTATGTTGCATCAAAGTTAAATCCTCCTCATCGTAATTTACGACTGATTGCTAGGCCATCACCAAGGGGCAAAATTGCAGTATGATAATCGGTCCGTGCCATCAATTGCTCAGTAAACTCTTTTACGAGACGGACGAGCCGGCGGCGACGGCGGTCAAGCACTGACACGTCTTCGAGCAGGACGTCCCCTCGTAAAAATAAATTATCGCTGTAAATCGTACCACCAATTGGTACTAAAGCGCCATACCCATCAAAGAATTTTTGATACTGGCCTTTGGCCGCATCGATAAAGACCGCATCGAATTCTCCTTCAATCGTCCCAATCAATTCGACCGCATCTCCATGGATGACGGTGATTCGGTCCGACACGTCCGAGCGTCCGATAAAGCCGAGCGCCTCTTCGTGACGTCGCGCATTCCGCTCGATTGTGACGATTTCAGCGTCCGGTAACAGCTCGGCCATCCGAATCGCGCTATAGCCGATGGCTGTCCCGACCTCGAGGATGCGGGCCGGGCGCTGCAACGCCAGAAGCGACAGCAACACTTCTGAACCGGTCAAGTCCATGATTGGCACGTGGTGTTCTTTCGCGAACGCCTCCATCTCCGCCAAGAGCGGGGACCGCGGCGTGACCAAGTTTTCCACGTAACCTTCATAGGATGAATGTTCCACGTCGTACACCTCAACCTCTCTATTCATTCAAACGACCGGAAGCCAAGGCTTCCGGTCGCATATCCGTCAATTGTTGTTTGCTTCTTCGAACGCTTCCCATTCTGGACGATACTTGTTGACGTTCTGTTGGTGCGCCTCGTACTCCACTTCGAACAAGACTTCCCCGTTCGGGAATCCTTCACGCGGTGGTCGGGCGTAGAAATAAACGTTATCCGTATCGTTCGGATTGAGCGTGGCGACGAACGCGTCACGACTGACCGCAGCGATTGGTCCGATTGGGATCCCTTCGTAGCGGTATGTGTTATAAAGTGAATCGTTTTGGAGATCGTTGAACGATGTGAAAATCGAAGTCTCCCCGGTACCGTACCAGACGGTCGGGTCAGACTGCAACTTCATGCCATCGGCCAAACGGTTTTCGAACACGCCGGCAATCTCTTGCCGGTCTTCTGTCGACACGGCCTCTTTCTCAACGACCGAGGCGAGCGCAAGCGTCTCATGGAACGTACGTCCCGACGCTTTAACCGCATCCCCATACTCGAGATAGAGCTGTTCGGTCGGCTTCAACATCTCATCGATGATCTGTGTGAGTGTGACACCTTTGTCGAACTCATACGTGGCCGGGAACAAGTAACCTTCGAGCGGATGGTAAATCCCATCAGCGAGTACTTCGTCGGTCAACATCTCATGCTCATTGACGAGCGAGCGGATATACTCTTCGTCGCTCAGTTGGGCCGAAATCTCTTCTTTCGGGATTTCTGCAACTTTAGCGAGACGTGAGATGACCTGATCGATTGTAAAGCCTTCCGGAATCACCAATTTGATATCCGGGACGACGATGACTTTCCCGGTCTTCAGCGTAGCAATCAACTCGTCAAGCGACTGTGACGGAGACAATGTATACGTCCCCGCTTGGAACGATGATTCATTTTTAAATCGTGTATAAAAACGGAAAATCGTGCTATTCCTCACGAGCCCATTCTCTTCGAGTAGTTCGCCAATGTACCCTGAACCTGCACCGAGCGGGACCTCGACCTCGACCGATTCGGTCGAAGACGGGTCGACGGGTTCGAGCGATCGTTTCACGAACGCATACGACACCGCGGCACCTGTGGCGATAACTAGAAGAAAGACAGCAAGGATGATGACCGTAATTCGCCGAACGATCCGGTTACGTGCACGCTTCTCATCAAACATCGATGGATGGTTCATGCGCATTTCTCCCCTGTTCTTCTGTTATGAAGATGGGCGACGAGGGTTTCCCCTAGCCGCCCGCCCACGTATTAGTCTAATCCTACTTCGTCATTGACGATATCGAACGCTTCCATGACTTCCTCGAAGTCAGCGTCGTCTTCGACGATCTTCAAGACGAACTCTTCGTCTTCAAGTTCTTCGATTTCGAACGCGTATACTTCGATTGTGTCTTCATCTTCCGTTTCCGGGTTACCGACCGGCTCAAGAACGACAAACGTCTTGTTCGTGCGGTCACTCGTCATACGGAAAATTTCTGCGAATAAATGCTCGTCTCCATTTTCATCTGGAATACGGTACATTTCTTCTTCGTTACGGCTAAGTTCTGCCATACGTAATTCCTCCTTATTTGCCTGCGCGATCCAGGTAGTTTTGTAAAATCATGACGGCTGCCATCTTATCGATGACGGCCTTTCTCTTTTTTCGGCTGACGTCTGCTGAAATCAGCATCCGCTCCGCTTGCATCGTCGTCAAACGCTCGTCGACGAGAATCGTCGGCAAACCGGTCGCCTCGGTGAGGGCTGCGGCAAACGCCTGTGACGCCTCGCCCCGAGGTCCGATCGTCGCGTTCATGTTCTTCGGTAGACCAACGACGACTTCTTTCACATCGTACTGCTCAATAATCGGTTGAAGCAGACGGACAGCTTCTTCAAAATCCGGCTCGGTCCAGTAGACCGTCTCCACACCTTGCGCCGTCCATCCCATGAGATCGCTCACAGCGACCCCAATCGTCTTCGAACCGACATCGAGCCCCATGACTCGCTTCATATTAATCCTCTCTACGATCGTTCAAATACGATTTGACCAGCTCTTCGAGCAGCTCATCTCGTTCGATTTTGCGAATTAAGTTTCGCGCATCGTTATGACGCGGGATGTAGGCAGGGTCACCTGACAACAAGTATCCGACGATTTGATTGATCGGTTGGTAGCCTTTCTCCTCGAGTGCTTGATACACCGTGATCAGCGTTTCCCGAGTGTTGGCTCGATTATCATCTTCTGGAAAATTGAATTGCATCGTGCGATCCATTTGGCTCACAAGAATCCACCTCTTTCCGTTTGCACTTCACATTCTATTATGCCAGTGATTGAACGTAATGTGAAGCAAACTTCAATGCTTCGTCCAGTTTTGTCGCGTCACGGCCTCCGGCTTGTGCCATGTCAGGACGGCCTCCACCGCCACCGCCGCAACGTGTTGCCACTTCTTTAATCAATTTCCCGGCATGGAAGCCACGGTCGTTCAAGTCTTTCGTCACCCCTGCGACGAGGTTAACCTTGTCGCCGTTCGCCGAACCGAGCAAGATGACGGCTGAACCGAGCTTGCCTTTCAATTCGTCGACCATGCCACGGAGCGCGTCCATGTCTTGTCCGTCGACGCGTTTGGCAATCAATTGGACATCGCCGAACGTTTCGATGGCGTCAGTGAGGGACGACGCTTCGATGTTCGCAAGCTTCGCTTTGAGCGATTCGCTCGCGCGTTCGAGTTCTTTCATTTCAGCTTGAAGCGCTTGGACACGTGTCGGCACTTCGAGCGGTTTTGTCTTGAGCAGTTTCGCTGCCGTCTCGAGCGTCTCAATATGCTGGTTCATCACTTCGTAAGCCCCAGCGCCTGTGACTGCCTCGATGCGACGTGTACCGGCCCCGATTCCTGACTCCGACAAGATTTTGAAGAGTCCGATTTCAGCCGTGTTGCCGACGTGACAACCACCGCAAAGCTCGACCGAGTCACCGGCCGCGACGACGCGGACGACGTCCCCATACTTCTCACCGAAGAGCGCCATCGCACCTTTCGCTTTCGCGTCGGCGATGTTCATCTCTTCGATATCAACAGCGATTGACGCCCAGATGCGTTCGTTCACTTGACGCTCGATCGACTGAAGCTCTTCAGCTGTCACTTGACCGAAGTGCGAGAAGTCGAAGCGGAGGCGATCCGGTGTCACGAGTGAACCCGCTTGGTTGACGTGCTCACCGAGCGTGTCTTTCAACGCGCGATGCAACAAATGCGTCGCCGTGTGGTTTTTGATAATCGCTTGACGTGAGTCGAAGTCGACTGTCGCCGTCACCGCGACCTCTGCCTTGGCGACACCCGATGTGACCGTGACCGTATGCAAGTTTTGGCCGTTCGGTGCTTTCGAGACGTCTTTCACGTGAAGGACGAAGTCCGACCCGACGATTTGGCCTTTGTCACCGATTTGTCCGCCGCTCTCTGCATAGAATGGCGTCTGGTCGAGGATGACTTGCGCTTCTTCGCCTGCTGCGACGACGTCGACGAGCTCACCATCGTGAATCAAGCTGATAATTTTTGCTTCCGTGCCGAGGTTCGTGTAACCGACGAATGATGACGCGAGCGTGATGTCTGCGAGTACGCCTGACTGGATTTGCATCGACTCGACGTCGGCGCGGGCTGTCCGGGCACGTTCGCGCTGGGCGTTCATCGCTTGTTTGAAGCCGTCCTCGTCGACTGAGAGGTTATGGTCTTCAGCATACTCAATCGTCAACTCGAGCGGGAAACCGTACGTATCGTAAAGACGGAATGCATCTTCTCCGCTGATGACGTTCGAACCGGCTGCTTTCTGTGCTTTCGCGACTTCGTTCAAAATGGCAAGACCGTCATGAAGCGTCTCGTGGAAACGCTCTTCTTCGTTCTTGACGACCTTCTTGATGAAGTCTTTCTTCTCACGGACTTCCGGATAGAAGTCGACCATGATGTCGCCGACGACGTCGACGAGCTCATACATGAACGGACGCTCGATGCCTAGCATCTTCGCATAGCGGACGGCCCGGCGGAGCAAACGACGAAGCACGTAGCCACGGCCTTCGTTCGATGGGAGCGCCCCGTCGCCGATCGCGAACGAGACGGTGCGGATGTGGTCAGCGATGACTTTGAACGCCACATCTTTGCTGTTGTCGGCGCGATACGCCTCGCCGCTGATTTTTTCTGTCTCACGGATAATCGGCATGAACAGATCGGTATCGAAGTTCGTCGGCACGTCTTGCATGACGCTCGCCATCCGCTCGAGACCCATCCCTGTATCAATGTTTTTCCGTGGGAGCTCGGTGTAGTTCCCGTGCCCGTCATGGTTGAACTGACTGAAGACGATGTTCCAGATTTCAAGGTAGCGTTCGTTCTCGCCGCCTGGGTATAGTTCCGGATCCGTCGGGTCGTCGCCGAACGCCGGTCCGCGGTCGAAGAAGATTTCCGTGTTCGGGCCAGACGGGCCTTCCCCGATTTCCCAGAAGTTCTCTTCAAGTGGGATGATGCGGTCAGCCGGAACGCCTAGTGCGAGCCAGATTTGTTTCGCTTCTTCATCTTCCGGGTGAATCGTCACCGACAGGCGGTCCGGATCGAGTCCGTACCACTCATCGCTCGTGAGGAGTTCCCAGCCCCATTTAATCGCATCTTCGCGGAAGTAGTCCCCGACCGAGAAGTTTCCGAGCATCTCGAAGAACGTATGGTGACGAGCCGTCTTCCCGACGTTCTCGATGTCGTTCGTCCGAATCGACTTCTGCGCATTGACGATGCGGGGGTTGGCAGGAATGACGCGGCCATCGAAGTATTTTTTAAGCGTCGCGACACCTGAGTTGATCCAAAGAAGCGTCGGATCCTCGACCGGTACGAGCGAGGCACTCGGCTCGACACTGTGTCCTTTTGATTTGAAGAAATCTAAATACATTTGGCGAATCTGTGCGCCAGTTAATGGTTTGAGCGGTTTCATCAACAATTCCTCCTTCAGTTTAAACGAAACGAAAAAAAGCGATGCTCATCCCTGTGGAAAGGGACGAAAGCATCGCTTCGTGGTACCACCCTCGTTCGCACGGCAAAGCCGTGCCTCGAACATCCGATAACGCGGATGAGGCGCCCAGGGTGAGTGGGGACTCCAGACTAGCTTCGGTCGACCGGACCCCCATCTTCTCTCAGCCTAGGAAGATGTCTCTGGTGAGGCGGTTACGACGTACTCATTTCCTTCATCGTCTTTAATCGTTTCAGTTTTCTATTGGTCATTATCACACGTCAATCGGGAGACGTCAAGACTTGCCGCCTAGCCGCTCGACGAGTTTCGTCCGCCGCACCGGTTCCTCTTCCCGTGTCGCCGCCTCGAGCGCACGCACGTCCCCGAACAAGAGCAGGCTCTTCTTCGCCCGCGTGACGGCCGTATAAATCAAGTTGCGCGACGAGCGGAAGCCGCCGTTGAAGAAGACGGGCATGAGCACGATCGGGAACTCGGACCCTTGCGACTTATGGATGGTGATGGCATAGGCGTGGGTGAACTGGTCCCATTCGCTCCGGTTATACTCGACCTCGGTTTGATCGAAACGGATATAGATTTTATCGACCTTGTCGACGTTCTCTTTGGCGTAAAAGATATTCGTGATTTCGCCGATGTCGCCGTTGTAGACGTTCTCCTCGGCGTTATTGACGAGTTGGAGCACTTTGTCCCCGTTTCGATACGTCCGGTTGCCGTGCTTCACTTCCCGGGCCGCCGATTTCGGATTGAACACGTTTTGAAGTGCCTCGTTCAAGCCGTCGATGCCGCATACCCCGCGGTACGTCGGCGCGAGCACTTGGATATCGAACGGTGAATAGCCTTTTCGTAGCGCGGCCCCTGCCATTTGGCAGATGGCTTGAAGTGCCGTCTCTTGGTTGGCCGTATAGAAACGGCGGTCCGGCAGCGCCGCGAGCAAATCGTCCGGCATCTGTTTCGCGTTGAGCGCGTGCGCCAGGCGCAGGATGCTCGACTCGGACGCCTGCCGATGGACGACATCAAGGCGGACGACCGGGATGCCGTCGGTCGCCATCAAATCGGCGAGCACTTGGCCCGGTCCGACCGAAGGCAATTGATCACGGTCCCCGACGAAGAGAATCTTCATCCCGTTCGGCACGGCCCGGAGCAGACTTCGGAACAAGAAGATATCGATCATCGACGCCTCATCGACGATGAGCACTTTTCCGACGAGCGGATTCGTGTCATCGACTTGGAACGAGCTGCCATCGAACTTTAAGAGGCGGTGAATCGTCGAGGCCGGTAAGCCCGTCGACTCACTGAGCCGTTTCGCAGCTCGTCCGGTCGGTGCGGCGAGCACGAACGGGAACGGTTGATTCTGTACCGGTTCGAGCTTCCAATCGAACACGTCGCTAAGCGCGTGGATGATGCCGCGGACGACGGTCGTCTTCCCGGTACCCGGTCCACCGGTGAGTACCATGAGCGGCGACTTCAAAGCGAGTTCAATCGCTTCTCGTTGTTGTTTCGCATACTCAATCGAGAACATCTCTTCGACGCGTCCGACCGCATCGAAAATCGTCGTCATATCGACGTCTTCTGTCGTCGAGGTCGACATGATGCGCGCGAGTTCTTCGGCCGCTTTTTGTTCGGCCCGGTACACGCGTGGATGATAGACGACCCCGTCTTCGACAATGACACGTTCATCGTTCGCGAGCGTCTCGAGCGCCGAGACGAGCGCCTCGCCCGGGTCGCCGCCGATGATGCGCGGCATCTCATTCGCGAGCTGGTCGGCCGTGACGAACAAGTGCCCGTTCCCTTGCTCGAGCTCGAGCACGTACAACACGGCCGCCGCGATCCGTTCCGGGTGAATCCCTTGAATCCCGAAGTGAGCGGCGATGGCGTCGGCCGTCTTGAAGCCGATACCAGGGACATCATACATGAGGGCGTATGGATTTTTCTCGATCGTCTCCATCGCCCGACCTTCATACTCTTTATGAATCTTCGAGGCGAGTCGTGGTGTGACGTCGAACGGCGCCAAAAACAACAGCAACTGATCGACCCCATACAAGATGTTCAACCGTTCGGTGATGACACGGGCTTGTTTCTCTTTCAAGCCGTCGACGTTTGACAAAAGGCTCGGATGCTTGACGATTTTGTCGATGCAGTCGTCTCCGAGTGCGTCAGCAATCTTCTGGGCCGTCTTTTGTCCGATTCCAGGGAACGAACCGTTCGTTAAAAAGCGGACGGCCGCGCGCTTCGTCATCGGGACGACACGACGAATCCACTCGGCCTTCATCTGTTTCCCGAACCGGGGATGGTCGACGAGACGCCCGTGCGCTTTGTATGTCTCACCTTTTTCAATGCCGACGCCGACACCGGCGATGACCATCTCGGTCTCGTCTGTCTCAAAGTTCTTTTCTTTTATACGTACGAGCGCGATCGTGTGCGCTTCTTCTTCCGATTGAAACAGGACGCGGATGACTTTTCCTGTCAACTCGTAAGGTGCTGCCATCATTCGAGCCACCTCCAGCTAGTTTTCCATCCCCCATTATAGCCCGAGTTGAAACGATAGGACAAATCGCCTAACTGAACAGGTTCAAGATGCGCTCAAGTTGATCGAGGTCGACCCGTTCCAAGATTTGAATGAGTTGATCGAGATCGATTCGGTTCAAGATCCGTTCAAGTTGATCTAAGTCCACGGTTTCAAGCAACCGTTCGAACCGTTCCAACTCGCCCGAATTGACATACCCTTCGAGCCGCTCGAACAGTTCGGTCCGCTCGATGCGGAACAATTGCTCCAAAGATGGCCGCTGAATCAACAACACGAGACCTGCGGCAACGACATGGACGCCCCAGTTGAGCACGACATGACCGAGCCGCACCGTCTGTCCGACGAACGGGATGAGCGGGATGAACGACAACTGCAACACGATGATGGCGAGCTGGATGTATGGATTTGGGATGAACCAAGCCACAATCGCGAGCAGGGCTGGTACGACCCAGGCCACCCCGACCGTCCCGAGCGTTACGGACCAAGAGCGATGAGTCGACAACACCCAATGCATGATGATACCGAGCACGAAGAACGTCGCGAATAAGACTAACAGGACGGTCGACGCCCGCTCCGACTCGACGACGACCCGGAACAACAGATTGTTTGTCCATTCGCCCGTCGCTAAACGTTCGTCGATGGCGGCAAACAGACGACCGAGCATAAACCATTCGATGATAAAAAAAACAAGGACACTGACCAGACTGATCAATCGCATACACTTCTCCCCTCTCAATTGTTATTCCATTTCCCGAACAATTGGACGGCTATGCACGTTTTTCGTCGAATCAAAGCGGGAACTGTTCGAGTGAACCTATGAAGGAGGGACTATGTATGACGAAACGTATTCCAATCAGTGGCCTGTGTGAACTCGTGTTAGAAGTGACCGATATGGCGGAGGCCGTCGACTTTTGGCACGGCAAGCTCGGACTTCCCGTCGTCGAACAATGGGTCGGTGACGATGCCGAGCCGAGCGAAGCACAGGAACAGGCGGACGAACCATGGGCGACGTGGCTCTATGTCGGGGGGAACACCCGTCTCGGCCTCTGGCTGAAACGTGATTTCACATCGGAAGAAGAATCGAATCGGCAAGAAGAGGTGACCGAGTGGGATATGCTCTATGATGAGGGCGGCGCCCACGTCCACTGCGCGTTCTATGTGCCGATGGACTCGTTCGACCAAGCGCTCGAGGTATTAGAGGCGTCAAACATCCCGACGAAGCTCCGGACGTGGGACGAAGACGAGACGGTCAACGGCAAAGAGCGCTCGGCCTACTTTAAAGACCCGAGCAAGAACGTCATCGAGCTGTATACGAAAAACATGGACGAGGCGTACGAGAAGTTCGGTGGCGAGCCCGTAAAAATCACGACGAAGCAACTCTGATTCACGTATACGCTCGACAACCCCACATGATACGATGAGAGAAAATGGAAAAGGTTGTGTTTTATGCGTTTCTTCCCACTTCTGATCATGACTGGGTTAACCGTTCTCACGCTCGGACTCTATTTCGTGTTCGATGCGTTTCCTACGCTCGACCGGCCGACTTCGTTTGCCGCCTTATCGTTTTTGTCATTCGGCGCCATGTTGCTCATCTTAACGGATGGGGTACGCCGGACCAAATCAGGAACGGGCGTCGTGTGGAGCTATATCGCGCTCACCGGCGCGTTGTTCGTGACGATTTTTAATGTTTCGGTTTGGATCATCGGGGAGGTGGCGTCATGACGCTCATCTTACCAGAATGCATCACCGGCTTTTCATACGGCGACTGCCCCGCCCCCGAGTTCGATGATCAATCGTTCCGAACGGTTTGTTTCGATTACGCCCGTCGTAAAGGTGGGACGTGTAGCATCATCCTCGGGGACTCGGTCACCCCGAACTATGACCAAGCGACCATCACCATCCGTGGACGTAGCATCTATGTGCTGCTCAGCAGAGTTTATCCCGTCATCGGCATCTCAAAATATGAACCGTTTCAGTACGAGTATATCGATGTGCCCGAACTGACCGATTTGTTTCCTGATTTATATCAAATCCCATCAGCGGCGGAGTTGAATGAGCGGTTCGATTTGTCGCTACAGCCGTTTCTGAACAAGGCGGAACGCGGAGAAATCGAATATTGGGAACCAGAAACAATTGGTAACGTCATCTTCCATTATTGGGACTAACAAAAAGCGCCTCTCGCAAACACTGCGAGAAGCGCTTTATTGATTTAGTTACCGAGCAGCTCATCCATTTTCGCTTTCGCGTCATACGCGAGCGCATGGTCCGGTTGCAACTCGAGCACGCGTTCAAGCTCGGCGTACGTCTTGTCTTGTTCTCCGAGGAACGCGTAAGCAATCGCCAAGTTGTAGCGGGCGTCCGTATGGCTCGCGTCGAGGTCGAGCGTATGCTCGAGCGCTTCCACGGCCATATCGAGCTGTTCGTTCTGTGCGAGCGCGAGCCCGTACTGGAACGAAATCTCGACGTCTTCTGGCGCCTGCTTCATCGCCTCGCGAAGACGTGGCAACGCCCGGACGAAATCGCCCATCGCCTTGTACGTCAAGCCGAGCATGAAATGAAGGTCGGCGTCGTTCATCCCGGCAAGGAGCGCCTGACGAAGCGAAGCCTCCGCCAAGTCGAGCTGTTCGAGCTCATAGGCGAGCGCTCCCTTCGCATAATGCGCCGCGCCGAACGCGTTGTCGAGTTCGAGCGCCTTATCGTAAAAGACGATGGCCCGTTCATGGTCACCGATCGCTTGCAGGAGCGTACCCATATTGACGTAACCAGTCGGGTCGGTTGAGTCCGCTTCGATGGCAGCGTTGAACTGCTTGGCCGCCTGTTCGAACTCACCTTGTTGCATCGCTTGGATGCCTAATTCGTTTGCGTTCAAAATCATCACCTCATCCGATATAGTCGAGTCGTTTTCCGTTTCGATACGCTTCGTCAATCGTCGCACCGCCGAGGCAGATGTCGCCATCATAGAAGACGACCGCTTGGCCTGGTGTGATGGCGCGTTGCGGCTCATCAAATTTCACGAGCACTTCGCCATTTTCAAGTGGTGCGATCGTCACGGGTACGTCTTGTTGACGGTAGCGGAATTTCGCCGTAGCCCGGAACTCACCTGTTGGGACGGCACCTGTCCATGACAACTTCGAGGCGAGCAGCGCGTCCGAATAGAGCGCGTCATGATGGAACCCTTGGCCGACGTAGAGGATATTTTCTTCGACGTTCTTGCCGACGACGAACCATGGGTCCCCGTCGCCGCCGATGCCGAGACCGTGGCGTTGACCGAGCGTGTAATACATGAGCCCGTCATGGTTTCCTTTTTGTTCCCCCTCGAGCGTCTGCATGATGCCTGGTTGTGATGGCAAATACTCCGAGAGGAACTCTTTGAAGTTTCGCTCTCCGATAAAGCAGATGCCCGTCGAATCTTTTTTCTTCGCTGTCGCGAGTCCCGCTTCTTCGGCGATGACACGGACGTCTTTCTTGTCCATATGACCAATCGGGAACATCGTCCGCGCGAGTTGGTCTTGTGACAACTGGTTCAAGAAGTACGTTTGGTCTTTATTGTCATCTTTCCCACGAAGGAGTCGATGCTCACCGTCGACATACTCGACCCGTGCGTAGTGCCCGGTTGCGACAAAGTCGGCACCGAGACGAAGCGCGTGATCGAGGAACGCCTTAAACTTGATTTCCTTGTTACACATGACGTCCGGGTTCGGCGTCCGTCCGAGACGGTACTCGGCCAAGAAGTATTCGAATACGCGGTCCCAATATTCTTTCTCAAAGTTGACCGCGTAATAAGGGATTCCGATTTGGTTCGCGACCGCGATGACATCTTCATAGTCTTCGGTCGCCGTACAGACACCGTTCTCGTCCGTATCATCCCAGTTTTTCATAAAGATTCCGATGACGTTATAGCCCTGCTCTTTCAGCAGATGGGCCGTCACCGATGAATCGACGCCGCCTGACATCCCGACGACGACCGTCGTCTCAGCAGGGGTTTTTGTGCGTAAGTTCATTCGTTATCTCACTCCGTTCGTGAATGTCGAGACGACCTCAGAGAGTCGTTCGGCGAGCCGTTCCACGTCTTCGACCGAGTTGCCGTGTCCAAAGCTGATGCGGACGGACTGTTTCGTCCGTTCCGACGTCCCGAACATCGCCGTCAATACGTGTGACGGTTCGATCGACCCGGCCGTGCAGGCACTGCCGCTCGAGATGGCAAAACCGCGCATGTCCATCATGATCAGGAACGGTTCGAGCTCGATGCCCGGGAGATACAAGTTGACGATGTGCGGCAAGCGATTCGCCCCGTTCACGTCATACTCGACTCCAAGTTCATCGAGTCGCCCGAAGAGCGCCTCAGCCATTTGCTGATACGTGCTCACCCGTTCGGCCTGTTCGATTTTGGCCAGTTCGGCCGCTTGTTGGAACCCGACGGCACCCGGAACGTTTTCCGTGCCGGCTCGACGTTTCCGTTCTTGTTGTCCTCCAAAAGAACGCGTCGCTAATTTTACACCTGTTTTCATAAAAAGAAAACCGATACCTTTCGGGCCGTTGATTTTATGGGCCGAGGCCGACAATAAATCGACACCGAGCGCCTTAACGTCAATCGTTTCCGTGCCGAGCGCTTGGACCGCGTCCGTATGGAAATAGGCCTGATGGTCGGCGAGGAGCGCCCCGATTTCCGCAATCGGTTGCAATGTGCCGACCTCGTTGTTGCCGTACATGACCGAGACGAGAATCGTATCGTCCCTGAGCGCAGCACGAACGGAGTCAAGCGTCACCGCACCCGTCGCGTCGACATCGAGATACGTCACATCAAAGCCTTCCCGTTCGAGTTGCTCCATCGCGTGCAAGACGGCGTGGTGTTCGACTTTCGTCGTAATCAAATGTTTGCCTTTATGTTGATTCGCGTACGCCGCGCCGAACAACGCATAGTTGTCCGACTCGGTCCCACCCGACGTGAAGACGATCTCGTTCGAGGTCGCCCCGATCCACGTGGCGAGTGTCCGGCGTGAAGCGTCTAACGCGGCGCGGGCCGTCCGTCCGATGCCGTGGATGCTCGACGGATTACCGTATTGTTCGAGCAAATACGGCGTCATCGCCTCGAGCACCTCCGGACGCATCGGCGTCGTTGCGGCATGATCAAAGTAGTTCATATTCGTTCACCTCACCTTTAAATATAGAACATATAGCCGTCTGAATCTTCTTCAGCAAGATCGGCAAGTGTCGTCTCTTCGAGCACTTTCTCGATTGCGGCTTTGATTTTATCCCATAGCTTCCGTTTCACGGCGTCATCTGCCTCTGAATCTTCGACAATCGTGAGCGGGCCTTCGAGCAGACGGATGATTTCTCCCGCCGTGATGTCCGTCGCCGGTTTGACGAGCTGATAGCCGCCATACGCCCCGCGCACGCTCTTGACGAGACCACCGTTGCGGAGTGGACCGATCAATTGCTCTAAGTAATGTTCCGGCAGTTCATGCCGGGCCGCAATCTTTTTCAAGCTGAGCGGTTTGTTGTCCGTTTCCCGAGCCAGTGCGATCATGATCGTCAATCCATAACGACCTTTTGTAGATATTTTCATCTTCATGTCTCCTTCTGCTATACTAATCGAACAAACGTTTGTCGAAAGGAATGTGTACGTATGAGTGATTTATTTCAGCAATCGAATAGCGGCCCACTCGCCAATCGGATGCGGCCGGAAACGTTAGACGAAGTCATCGGTCAACGCCACATCATCGGCGAAGGCAAATTGTTGCGCCGGGCCATCGAGGCCGACCGTCTCGGCACGATCATCCTGTATGGACCGCCGGGAACGGGCAAGACGACGCTCGCCCGCGTCATTTCAAATTATACGAAAGCGACGTTCGTCCAATTGAACGCCGTCACGGCCAAACTTGATGAACTACGAAGTGTCATCCGTGAGGCCGAGTCCCGGTTCGACTTCGAACAAGAACGAACGATTTTATTTTTAGACGAGATTCATCGTTTCAATAAATTGCAGCAAGACGCCCTGCTCCCGGCACTCGAGGCCGGAAAGCTCATCTTGATCGGGGCGACGACCGAAAACCCGAGTTTCGAGGTCAACGCGGCGTTGCTGTCGCGCGCGACCGTGTTTCGGCTCGAACCGCCTGGACCAGACGAACTTCGTGTCGTTTTGGAACGGGCTCTAGCTGATCAAAAGGGACTTGGCAATTATCCGATCAAGATTGAGGAAGCCGCCGTGGAGCATTATATCAAAATGGCGGACGGTGACTACCGCGTGCTGTTGAACGCACTCGAACTGGCCGTGTTGACGACACCCGAGATTGACGGCAAAATCGACATCACGCTCGAAGTCGCCGAAGAGTCGATTCAACAAAAAGCAATCAAGTACGACAAGACGGGCGACCGGCATTATGACGTCATCTCGGCGTTCATCAAGTCGATTCGTGGCTCAGACCCGGACGCGGCTCTATACTGGCTCGCCGTCATGATCGAGGCCGGTGAATCACCGCGCTTCATCATGCGCCGGCTCTACGTCCATGCGGCCGAAGATATCGGGCTCAGTGACCCGAACGCGCTCGTCATCGTCGATGCGGCCGCCCGCGCGAGCGAACATGTCGGTTTCCCGGAAGCGCGCATCCCGATGGCACAGGCCGTCCTTTATCTTGCGACGGCACCGAAATCGAACGCGGTCATCACCGCCATCGACAAGGCGATTCATCACGTCCGTACCGTCGAGGGCGGTCCGGTCCCGGTCCATCTCCGCGACGCCCATAGCCCGGGTGCCCGTGAGCTCGGCAACGGTGCCGGCTACAAATACCCGCACGACGAGAAAGATGGCTACGTCCCGCAAAACTATTGGCCAGAGAATCTGGCCCGGAAACGTCCTAAATATTATACGCCGACGAGCCGTGGCTTCGAGCAACAGCTGCAAAAACGGCTCGACTATTGGGAAAAACGACGCTGACTCTGATGAGCCGGCGTCGTTTTTTCATTTCTGGATGCGGTTGATCTCGACACCCGCTGTCTCGAGCATTTGATTGATGACATAGCCCGCAGCGACGAGGCCGGCGACCGACGGGACGAACGCGTTCGAACTCGGCGGCATCTTCGCTTTACGGATCGGGGCATCTTTCTTCCCGACGACCTCGTTCACGTCTTCGCGTGTCACGATCGGTGACTCGTCCGAGAAGACGACCGGGACGCCTTTATGGATACGCTCTTTACGGAGACGTGTCCGGACCATCTTGGCGATCGGGTCGTACGTCGTATCCTTGATGTCGACGACTTTGATGCGCGTCGGGTCCATCTTGTTGGCCATGCCCATGCTCGAGATGACCGGGATGCCCCGGCGTTTGCACTCGACGATCAAATGAATCTTATAGATAATCGTATCCGAGGCGTCGATGACGAAATCGAGGTCTTGGGCGAAGAATTCTTCGAACGTCTCTTCTGTATAGAACATTTTCAGTTTGACGAGCTCGAGCTCCGGGTTGATGTCGAGGAGACGTGTTCCCATCGCTTCGACTTTCGGTTGCCCGACCGTCGACAAGAGCGCGTGGATTTGGCGGTTGACGTTCGTGATGTCGATGTCATCCTTATCGACGAGGACGATGCGTCCGACTCCGCTCCGGGCAAGTGCCTCGGCCGCGAACGACCCGACACCGCCGACACCGAGGATGGCGACCGTCTTCCCTTTTAATGCTTCTAAACCTTCTTGACCGATGGCCAACTCATTACGTGAAAACTGGTGTAACATACTCTTCCTCCAAATGAATCCTATTTTCTCACACTATTTTACTCGGAATTATAATCAAAAAAAAGACGTCTAGCGACGTTTTTACAATAAAATCGATGGGACCCGGAGTGCCGTGACGATGCCCTGCTTTTGAACCTGCTTAAGCAGGTGGGTGACCTAGCGTCCCCTTCACAAGTCCTCCTGCACGTGATGAGGCAGTTGATCTGGATGGCAGTTCGGTCTCCCGTATTCAAAGTGTTGGCTCAAAATAACGAAGGCGGCTCTCGTACACCTCAGGTATCCCATCTGTTGCCCTTACTATAGCACTGTCTGTAAAAAGAAGTCAATCAGAAACGACGACTTCTTATGACAGTTTCGTCACAACCAGCTGTTACGAAACGCACCGGTCGGGTCGTACGTATCTTGTTGCCGCGTGACGTTGAAACGGCGATCTCTCGAGTCGTTGCCGACGCCGGCCTGGTACGCCCAATTGCCGGTATTGCTGGCAACATCATAGTCGATCAGCATCGATTCGAAATACGACGCGCCGATACGCCAGTCCTGCCCGAGCTCTTTCGCAAAATAGCTCGCGACGATTTGACGCCCCCGGTTTGACATCCATCCCGTCGCGTTCAATTCGCGCATGAACGCATCGACGAAGTCGACGCCCGTCTCTCCCGCTTGCCAACGCCCGATGACGTCATCGTCCACGCGCCATGTCTTCTGTTTCGAACGGATGCCTTGGGCGCGGAACAGTCGTTTCCCTTGCTCGAGGGCGACCCATTGGAAGAACTCGCGCCAGAGCAGCTCGAAATAGAGCCAATACGTCGACTCGTTCGCCCCGTGTGACCGCTCATGTTGCTCGAGCTCGTGCAGCACCCGGCGCGGTGACAACGAGCCGTTGGCAAGATAAGCCGACAGTTTCGATGAGTCGTCGACCCCGAAGCCGTTCCGTGTTTCTTTATACGTCCGGACCGGACCGGCCAAATAGGCACCGAGACGTGCTCGCCCCGACCGTTCCCCACCTTTGAACGGGAACGCAGTCCGTGCGTCATGTCCCGGCTGTGTATAAGCGACCGGAAAGTCGATGGCACGCCATTCCATCGCAGGCGAGCGTTCGACCAATCGGTCCGGTCTCGCATCAGCCTCGACCGCTTTTCGGAATTCGGTGAAGAGGAATGGCAGCTTCTCAAACGGAATCGCTTCCCGCGGGTAGAGGGTGAACCCATCGAACGCCTGACATTCGCCTTGCCACGAGGTCATGACCTCACGTTCACGTCTCCGTTCGTTATAACCGATCGACCGTTGGAACAATAAGCGGTCGGTCGATTCGAAGACGTCGAGTGGATGTCCGACATGGGCGAACAGCGGGATGCCGAGCGCTGCGAGCGAACCGGCCAAGTCGTCGAGTGCCTCGTTCAAAAACTGGAGTCGCCGCGGCCCGAGCGGAATATGGCCGAACCGATTTTCAATGAGCTCTTCTTCCGGAATGACGTAATGTCCCTCAATCGGATCGTCATGACGGAGTGCCTCCTCGAGCGGACGATGGTCGTCGACCCGCAAATCGTTTTGATACCAGATAATCGTCTTCATCTTTTTTGCCTCCTTCCCTATTATGAGACATGGCTACCGGTGTTCGCTTAGACGAAACTGTAGGAAACATGTTTTCATTTCCGAAACAGGTGGAATATACATCATTAGAACAGAAAGGGGTGCAGCAACATGGCTAGAAAAGGTAAATTTGGTACACTCATTAAAGTCGCGACGGCGGTCGCACCGTTCGTCTACGATTACTATAAAAAGAACAAAGCAAAAAAAGCATCGACACCTAAAAAGTGAGCCAAGCGCTTCGGACCTCGTCCGAGGCGTTTTTTTCTTGTGTGTAAACGAGATATGATATGATGATGGGACATTTTAGGGAATCGAGGCGACCATCATGCACGCGGTATGGGTACAATCTTTACGAATCAGTTTGAAATGGGCGTTATTCATGGGCGGCCTGTTCCTGCTCGCCCTCGGGTCGTCGATGATGATCACGGCCGACCTCGGCGTGTCGACATGGGACGTGCTCCATCTCGGGCTCGCCCGGCACACCCCGATTTCCGTCGGGACGATCATCTTACTCGTCGGTCTCTTGCTCGTCTTCTGCAAGTACATACTGGACCGGATTCGGCCCCAGTTCGGGACGCTCGTCAACGCCGTCTTCGTCGGCGTGTTCATGAACTTGATTCTCGACCAGCATTGGTTGCCGCAGCTCGACGGCATCGCGCTCAACATCGCCTGGCTCATCCTCGGCATCTTCGTCATCGGGATGGGTGCCGGGTTGTACGTCGCCATCGGTTATGGGGCCGGCCCACGGGACGGATTGACGCTCGCCTTGGCCGACCGGTTCAACACGTCGGTCCGCATGATGCGGACGTGGATGGAACTGACGGCCTGCCTCATCGGCTGGGTGCTCGGCGGACCCGTCTTTTTCGGAACGGTTCTGTCGATTTTCCTGATTGGCCCGTTCTTCCAGTTTTGGCTTGAACAGTTCCGGCGGCTCGTCTCGGTCATTGATCGCGCAAAAGTGGATCCAGTATAAAAAAGAGGGGGAGTTGGACTTAACGTCCAGCTTCCCCTCTTTTGTTGATGAAAACTGATAGTTCGGTTCGACTATTTAACTGTACGGCATGCTGTTTACAAACATGAGCGAGTTGTCAAGTTTACAACTGTTGGCGCTTTAAAAGTCCTGCGAACACGCCGCCTTTTGCGCTTAATTCATCGTGCGTCCCGTCTTCGACGATGCCGTCGACGTTAACGACGAGGATGCGGTCGGCGTTTTTTACCGTCGCCAAACGGTGGGCGATGATGAGCGTCGTCCGGTCGGCTGCGAGCTCATTCAGCGAATCTTGAATGATCGCTTCCGTCTCTGTGTCGAGCGCGGACGTCGCCTCGTCTAAAATCAAGATCGGCGGATTTTTGAGGAACATCCGGGCGATGGCGATCCGTTGTTTCTGTCCGCCCGACAGTTTCAAGCCCCGCTCCCCAATCTGTGTATCAAGGCCGTACTGCAACTCGTCGACGAGCGAGTTCAAATGCGCTTTCTCGACTGCATGCATGATTTCTTCATCGGTCGCGTCCAGCTTCCCGTAAGCGATATTCTCACGGAGCGTTCCCGCGAACAAGAACACGTCCTGTTGCACGATGCCGATTTGGCGACGCAGGCTCTCTTTCGTCATATCGCGGATGTCCATGCCATCAATTGTGATGGCACCGTTCGTCACATCATAAAAACGCGGGATGAGTGAACAAATCGTTGTCTTCCCGGCCCCGCTCGTCCCGACGAGGGCGACCGTCGTACCCGACTTGATGTCGAGGTCGATGTCGGTCAATACTTGGCGATAGTCCGAGTAGCCGAACGAGACGTTATGGAAAGCGATATCGCCTTTTAGCGTCGTGACGTCGACGGCGTCCGGACGGTTCTCGATATCCGGTGCCTCATCTAACAGTTGCGTGAAGCGTTTGAAGCCGGCCATTCCTTTCGGATACATCTCAAGGAGCGCCGTGATTTTCTCAATCGGCTTGATGAGCAAGTTCATATAGAGGATAAACCCGACGAGCTGTCCGTAAGACAGTTGCCCTTGATACGTCAAGTATGCCCCGTAGACGAGTACGAGCAGCGTCATGAGCCGCGTCGTGATGTAGATGCCGGCGAGCGACTTACTCATGACTTGGTATGCCTCGATTTTCGAGCCGCGATAGAAGTTGTTGTCTTTTTGGAACCGTTTGATTTCGAACGACTCGTTCGTGAACGATTGGACGACACGTGCGCCGGAGACGCTGTCCTCGACGCGGGCGTTCACTTCGCCGATGTTCGTATACATCTTTTGCCACGCCTTGTTCATGTTTTTGTTGGCGTACGTGATCATGATGACGAGGAACGGCACGGCGACTACCGTCACGAGCGCGAGTTGCGGGTCAATCGAGAACATGATCCCGAATGCACCGAGGAGCGTCATGATGGCGATGAAGAAATCTTCAGGACCATGGTGCGCCACTTCGCCGATATCGAACAAGTCGTTCGTCACCCGACTCATCAGATGGCCGGTCTTATGATTATCGAAGAACCGGAACGACTGTTTATGGATGTGGGTGAACAGCTCTTCCCGCATATCGGTCTCGATATTGATGCCGAGCTTATGCCCCCAATAGTTGACGACGTACTGCATCATCATGGCGAGTATGTAAAGAATCAATAGGCCGATGCTGATGATGATAATCCAATTCCATTCCCCACCCGGCAACAGGTCGTCGATGAACCATTGTACGGCGAGCGGAAAACCGAGCTCGAGCAGGCCGACGAGGATGGCGAACGAGAAATCGAGAATGAATAACTTCTTATGTGGACGGTAATAACTAAAAAAACGTGAGATCATGTCGTTTCCCCCTTCTAAACAAATAGTTTACGCCTTTTTGCAGGAAGTGGAAAACGGGAAGCACGTCTTTTTCAATCTTTTTTCCAGCGAGGTATAATAGACATAAGGAGTGATACCCATGAACGTACAAATTACAGAACGCGCTCAGGCGCGGATTGATGCCTTAAAAGGCGACCGTGACGGACAGATGCACTTGTTTTATGAGACGGAAGGTTGCGGCTGTGGCAATAGCGGCATCTTCGAGATTCGCTACGTGACCGAGACGACACCAGAAGATGTCGAGATTGATTCGAACGTCGGCCCGATTCTCATTAAGAACTGGACGAAAATCTTTTTGGACGAGGACATGATCATTGACTATCGTGACGATAAACGGACGCTCGTCTTGAAGAGTAACGGCCAAGTGTTCAACTCGAACTTACTCGTGACCGATGGGACCGGTTGCCAGTTGAACGTCCCGAGCCGATGAAGCAGGCGTTACGCGATCATCCGAGCCTCTGGCTTTGGTTTATCCTCAGCTTCGGGCTCGGCCTGTTCGGCATTTACCTGGCGTTCGCGGACTCGGTCTATACGATGACGGCCGTGATCGCCTCGCTGTTCGCCTTCGGATTCGCGCTTCAGCGAACGGCGAAAAAGATGAATGACCAAGAGGAAAACTAACAACAGATAAAGAAATGAAGAGAAGGTGTCGGACAATTCGGTCGACCCTTCTTTTTTAATACATACGATTTGGAGGAATTTGAAATTGAAACGCTATATGATTCATTGCCAGGACATCGATGTCCGCGTCACCGAATGGGGCGAACGCGACAAGCCAGTCATCTTTTGTTTGCACGGCCTAGGCAGTACAGCACTCAGTTTCATCGAAGTTGCGGACAAATTGCAATACGACTTCCGCATCCTTGCGATTGATGCACCAGGTCATGGGATGTCCCAATCTTTTCAGAACGAGCATGCATACGACTTCCCTCGCTTTTGTGAGTGGCTGAATCAAGTGCTCGACATGCTTGATGTGAACCGTTTTTATTTCCTCTCCCATTCCTGGGGGTCTTTCATCCACCTCTACTATTTGATCGATCAAGGCGACCGCGTCGACGGTTCAATTTTGATTGATGGTGGGTATCAAAGTAAGCGGCTGCGCGGACGCTCTTCAGAGAAAGAGGCGGCGTATTACGAAACAGATTTTGAAGTTTTTTGTGAGACTTGGGGCGAATTCGAATCGATGGCGGTCTACGATGGGATCTCGAGACGTTCCCCACTCCTAGATTTGGCCGCGCAAGACCTTGCCGTACATAGAGACAACCGATACTATTGGCACGCTCGCGGAAAAACTGGTGCAGCCATCATTCGATCGATGTATCGCGATGAGGTGCTCGATTTTTCAAGCCGGGTGCAATCGAACTCGATCATCCTGTTGCGGGCGACGCTTCCAGAAGCAGATGAGCCATTTAAAATCGATGCATCGAATCAAATCGCCGAATTGACCGGTGCCGTCGTCAAACCCGTCCCATCCGCTTCACACATGCTCCATTGGGAAAATCCAGATCGTGTCGTTCAAGAAATCAAAGAAAACTGGGTCACATCTGTTTCCGTGTAAGTAAAAGGAGGTTCGCCGCGGCGAACCTCCTTTTGATGGCTTATTTCTTCTCTTTCAATGCGGTACGAATCGACAACTCTTGGAGTTGCGCGTCCGCGACCGGGCTTGGTGCTTGTGTGAGCAAGTCGCTCGCCGACGCCGTTTTCGGGAAGGCAATCGTGTCACGAAGGTTCGAACGACCCGCGAGGATCATGACGAGACGGTCGAGACCGAGCGCGATACCTGCGTGCGGCGGTGTGCCATATTCGAACGCTTCGAGCAAGAAGCCGAACTGGTCGACTGCTTCTTGTTCTGTGAAGCCGAGCAATTTGAACATGCGCTCTTGAATGTCACGCTCATAAATCCGTTGCGAGCCGCCACCGAGCTCATAGCCGTTCAAGACGAGGTCATAGGCAAGGGCGCGTACGCTCGCTGGATCCGTCTCAAGCAAGTGGAGGTCTTCACGGTTTGGCATCGTGAACGGGTGGTGGTTGGCGTAGAAACGGCCGTCTTCTTCTTCGAACGTGACGAGAGGGAAGTCCGTCACCCAAAGGAAGTTGAACTTCGACTCGTCGATGAGCCCGAGCTCATGACCGAGCTTGACGCGAAGCGCGCCGAGGCTGTCGGCGACGACTGTCGGTTTTGATGCCACGAAGAGGAGCAAGTCGCCCGCTTCCGCGTTCGTCGCTTCCATCAACTTCTGAGCGTACGTCTCGTCGAAGAACTTGGCGATCGGTCCGTTCAAGCCTTCTGGCGTCACTTTGAGCCAAGCGAGGCCTTTCGCGCCGTAGACGGCCGTGAACTCTTGAAGCTTGTCGATATCTTTACGCGAGAACTTGTCCGCCTCGCCTTTGACGTTGATCGCTTTGACTTGTCCGTTCGACTCGAGCGCCATGTCGAACACTTTGAAGCCGGCGCCTGTGACGGCGTCCGCGACGTCAATCAGTTCAAGACCGAAACGTGTGTCCGGTTTGTCTGAACCGAAACGGCGCATCGCTTCTTCGTGCGTCATCCGTTCGAACTTGGCTGGCGTGTCGGTGCGACCGAGCGTCGCTTCCATGACTTGCGCCATCATCGATTCCATCATCGCCATCAAGTCTTCGACGTCCATGAAGCTCGTCTCGATATCGACTTGCGTGAATTCCGGTTGACGGTCGGCCCGAAGGTCTTCGTCACGGAAGCAGCGTGCGATTTGGAAGTAACGGTCGAATCCAGCCACCATGAGGAGCTGCTTGAACAACTGCGGTGATTGCGGGAGCGCGTAGAATTCGCCGCCGTGCACACGGCTTGGGACGAGATAGTCACGCGCGCCTTCTGGTGTCGACTTCGTCAAAATCGGCGTCTCGACTTCAAGGAACTCCTCTTCCGTCAAGAAGTTACGGATCGTGTTCGACGCCTTCGAGCGGAGACGGAACGTCTCTTGGAGCGCCGGACGACGGAGGTCGAGGTAACGGTATTTAAGACGGAGGTCTTCCGATACGTTCTCGGCCTCGTCACCGATTGGAATCGGCGTCATCTTCGCCGCGTTCAAGATGTTGATTTCAGAGGCGATGACTTCAATGTTCCCGGTCGGCATATTCGGATTCTTGTTCTCACGTTCGAGGACAGTTCCCTTAATATCAAGTACGTATTCGCTGCGGATCGACTCGGCGAGCTTGTGCACCGCTTCATTTTCCGGGCGAACGACGACTTGGACGATGCCTGTGCGGTCACGAAGGTCGATGAAGATGAGGCCTCCGAGGTCGCGACGTTTTTGTACCCATCCTTTCAATTGTACGTCTTGGCCGATCAGTGATTCTGTCACGCGGCCGTTCATATGTGTGCGTCCGATCATTGTCCTGCTCCTTCCGATAGTTCACGAATTTTGTCTGCGACAGCCGATAGCGGCACGTCGACTTGTTCCCCGGTCGCCATGACCTTGAGGGAGGCCGATCCGCGCTCGACTTCATCGTCTCCGAGGATGACGGTGAACTTCGCGTTCAAGCGGTCGGCTTGTTTGAATTGTCCTTTGAACTTGCGGCCGAGATAGTCACGGTCCGCCTTGAAGCCTTCGATGCGAAGCAGTTGCAACAGGCGTGTCGCCGTCACTTCGACTTCTGATCCGCCTTGGGCGACGACGAAGACATCAAGTCCCGTCTCGAGTGCCGGGAGCACCCCTTCATTCTCGAGAGCGAGGATGAGACGCTCGAGCCCGATCCCGAAACCGATGCCCGGCATGTCCGGTCCACCGATGTCTTGGACGAGACCGTTATAGCGTCCACCGCCGCATAGCGTCGTGATGGCGCCGAAGCCTTCTGCCTCTGACATGATCTCGAACGCTGTGTGCGTATAGTAGTCAAGACCGCGGACGAGCGTAGGGTCGACGACGTAGGCGACACCGAGCGCATCCAAGTGCGCGAGTACTTTCTCGAAGTACGTCTTCGATTCTTCGTTCAAGAAGTCGAGAATCGACGGTGCCGACTTCATCGACGGATGGTCGCGGTCGACTTTACAGTCGAGGACGCGAAGCGGGTTTTGGTGCAATCGCGTTTGGCAATCTTGGCACAGCTCGTGCTGGACCGGTTCGAAGTGACGGATGAGCGCTTCGCGGTGAGCGTTGCGGCTCTCGGCGTCACCGAGCGAGTTGACGACGACCTTGATTTGCTTCAGGCCGAACGATTTGTAAATCGTGTAGGCGAGGCTAATCACTTCTGCGTCGACGGCAGGGTCACTGCTACCGATCGCCTCGACACCGTATTGGTGCAGTTGGCGGAACCGGCCTTTTTGTGGACGTTCGTAGCGGAACATCGGTCCCATGTAGTACAGTTTCGTCGGCTGGTCGGGGCTGCCGAACAGCTTGTTCGTGACGAAAGCGCGGACGACCGAGGCCGTCCCTTCCGGACGGAGCGTATACTCGTCCTTACCTTTCTTGACGAGCGTGAACATCTCTTTTTGGACGATGTCCGTCGTCTCGCCGACGCTGCGTGTGAACAGGTCGGTCGTTTCAAAAATCGGGGTACGAATCTCTTTATAGTTGTAACGGGCGCTGATGTCGCGTAGTTTCTCTTCGACATACTGCCATGTCTCGACCGTGCCCGGAAGCAGGTCTTGTGTGCCGCGTGGTGCTTTCATCTAAATTCCCTCCTTAGAATACAAAAAGGCCCTCGTCCGCAAAGGGACGAGAGCCTGTTAAAGTTTCCCGTGGTACCACCCTCGTTGCAGAGCCATAATCGATACTCTGCCACTCGAAATCGGTTAACGCCCGATGAAACGGCTCCCCCTACTAAGAGTTCAAGGAAGCACCTCCAAAGTGTCGTTCGGGTCATCATCCAGTCGATGCTTTCAGCCTCGGCATCGCTCTCTTTGCTGGTGGGGTGACCGTACTTTTCTTTATCGTAGGTTTTAGGTTATATGGTTCATGATGCCGAATCACGCCTGCTTCTGTCAAGCGTTTTTTTCGAGCATGAGCGTGACCGGACCGTCATTGACGAGCGCGACATCCATCATCGCCCCGAACTTCCCGGTCTCGACGACGAGCCCGTGCGTCCGCAAACGCTCGTTGAACTTCTCGTAAAGGCGTTCGGCGATATCCGGTTTCGCCGCTTGCGTGAACGCGGGGCGACGGCCTTTGAGCGTGTCCCCGTAAAGCGTGAACTGCGACACGGATAACACTTTGCCGGCGACGTCTTGAATCGATAAGTTCATCTTCTCGTCCGCGTCCTCGAAGACACGGAGTCCGGCCACCTTGTCGGCGAGCCAGTTCACTTCCGTCTCAGTGTCCTCGTGGGTCACCCCGACGAGGAGCAAATAACCGGCCTCGATTTGACCGATCGTCTCCTCATCGACGGTGACGGATGCTTCTTTTACTCGTTGCAACAATACACGCACAGAAATCTTCCTTTCGTCACGTCATCATGACTCGGCTGACCGAGTACACGTCCGAGATTTGCTTAATCCGGTCGACGACTTTTTGCAAATGGTTCACGTTCGGAATCGAGATCGTCATCGAGATACGGGCCTGTTTGTTCTGGTCCCCGCGTCCGCTCACCGCCACGATGTTCGTGTTCGTCGCCGAGACGGCTTGGAGCACGTCGTTCAACAAACCGGAACGGTCGTAGCCGGTGATCTCGATGTCGACGTTATAGTTCTTCTCCTTCGCCTGACCGACTTCCCACTCGACCGTGAGGAGTCGCTCCGGGTGCTGCTCATTGATGATGTTCAAGCAGTCCTTCCGGTGAATCGACACGCCGCGTCCACGTGTGATATACCCGACGATTTCATCGCCCGGCACTGGGTTACAGCAGCGGCTCATGCGGATCAGCATGTTGTCAATCCCTTTCACCGAGACGCCGGCCTCGGCCGTCTTCTTCTTCGGCGACTGACTGACTTTCAATTCGTTGATCGCGTCCGACAGCTCGAGTTTTGGCTCTTTGCGCTGCTTCTCCGTCAACTTGTGGGCGACTTGGGCGGCCGTGATGCCATGATAGCCGACCGCGGCGTACATCTCTTCCTCGTTCCCGAAGTTGAACTTCTCGACGACGACGGCGAGCGACTGGTCATCGATTACTTCTTTCGGCTCGAAGCCGAGCTTCTTAATCTCGACGTCGACGAGCTCTTTGCCTTTCTCGACGTTCTCTTCACGCTGTTGGCGCTTGAACCATTGGCGAATCTTGTTCTTCGCCTGGCTCGAGACGGCGAGTTTGAGCCAGTCCTTGCTCGGTCCATAGCTATGTTTCGACGTGATGATCTCGATGATGTCACCTGTCTCGAGTTTATGGTCGAGCGGCACCATCCGTCCGTTCACTTTCGCCCCCGTCATCCGGTGACCGATCTCGGTATGGATGCGGTAGGCGTAATCGATCGGGACCGAGCCTTTCGGCAACTCGAAGACGTCGCCTTTCGGTGTGAAGACGTAGAGCATATCGCTGAAGAAATCGACTTTGAGCGACTCCATGAACTCCTCGGCGTCGGTCGTATCTTTTTGTAGCTCTAAAATCTCGCGCAAATGGGCGATCTTTTCATCGAACCCGTTCGTCGCGACACTCTTTCCTTCTTTATAGGCCCAGTGCGCGGCAATCCCGAACTCGGCGATGAAGTGCATGTCCTTCGTGCGGATTTGCACTTCGAGCGGCTCACCCTTCGGTCCGATCACCGTCGTGTGAAGCGACTGATACATGTTCGGTTTCGGCATGGCGATATAATCCTTGAACCGGCCCGGCATCGGCTTGTATTGCGTGTGGATGATGCCGAGGACGGCGTAGCAGTCGCGAATCGAATCGACGATGATGCGGACCGCCATCAAGTCATAAATCTCATTGAACTCTTTCTTATGCTTCACCATCTTGTTGTAAATCGAGTAGATGTGCTTCGGACGACCGTTGACGTCGGCCTCGATGCTCACGTCCTCGAGGACGGTGTTCACTTCTGTGATGACCGAAGTGACGAGCGCTTCCCGCTCGGTCCGCTTCTGTTTCATCATCGAGACGATTTTATAGTATTGCTGCGGGTTGATATAACGTAACGAAATATCCTCGAGCTCCCATTTGATCGTCGAGATCCCCATCCGGTGGGCGAGCGGCGCGAAAATCTCGAGCGTTTCTTCCGCTTTTTGAACTTGCTTCTCTTTCGGCATATGTTGAAGCGTCCGCATGTTATGCAGACGGTCGGCGAGTTTGATCAAGATGACACGTACGTCTTCAGCCATCGCGATAATCATCTTGCGGTGATTCTCGGCGAGTTCTTCTTTTTTCGATTTATATTTGATTTTACCGAGCTTCGTCACGCCGTCGACGAGCATGGCCACCTCGACCCCAAACTCGTCAGCGAGTTGTTTGAGCGTGATGTCCGTGTCTTCAACGACATCATGAAGAAGCGCACCGATAATCGTCGTCGCGTCTAACCCGATATCAACGAGAATACCGGCCACTTGGACCGGATGCAGAATGTAGGGTTCGCCGGAACGTCGGAACTGACCGGTATGATGTAGTTTTGCGTATTCGTAAGCGCGTCTCACTTCGGCAATCTCGTCTTCACCCATATACTCCCCGAGCGCGTCGAGAAGGTCCTCAATACTTACGATTTGTTTTTTGGTCATAACATTCGACACCCTTTTTCTTACCGCTCCAATCGACTTGGACTCGTCGCAGCATGGTAGTAGTTAACGTGCATGAGTAATGTAATTTTACTTACTATTATCGAAAAAATCTGACGACCTGTCAAAGGTTGTGGGTTATTTTCCTCAAAAACTATTCAAAAACGGGAAGCTAATCGCTTCCCGTCTAGGTCAATCTTCGTAACGGATGAGTGAGAACACGTCGTATCCTTCGAGACGCTCACGTCCACCAAGTCCATCAAGTTCAATTAAGAATCCAATCCCCGCGACGACGCCGCCGAGTTGTTCAATCATTTTGATGGTCGCTTCAATCGTGCCGCCTGTTGCAAGCAAGTCATCCAAGATGACGACTTGTTGGCCCGGTTTGATTGAATCTTTGTGCATCGTCAAAATGTCTGTGCCGTATTCGAGGCCGTATGCGACGCGAACCGTCTCACGTGGCAACTTGCCTTCTTTACGGACCGGGACGAACCCGAGTTCAAGTGCGTACGCTGCCGGGCAACCGACGACGAATCCGCGTGCTTCCGGACCAGCGATGAGTTCAGCACCGCGCTCCTGAGCGTAAGCGATGAGCTCATCGACCGCTTTTTTGTAAGCCGGCCCGTCTTGCATGAGTGACGTGATGTCTTTGAAGCTGATTCCTTCTTTCGGGTAATCCGCTACTTCTTTAATATGCTGTTTGAAATCCATTTTATGTGTAAGCCTCCTGCATCTTGTTCGATCGCAATGATTGTAACCGCTCTTTCAGTTCTGCCAATGACGCATAGATGAAACGCTCCTCGAGTTGGACTCGTCCGACCCGGCGCTTATAACACGGCGCTTCGGTCAAATCGCGTTTCGGCGCTTCTGGATTCACTCCAGGCAGTCCGTCTTCCATTGTAACAAGAAATTCGAGTTCAGAGAATACTTGATGCATAAATTGAATCGTATTTTTTGACCATTTTCGCTCGATTGACAAACGAATCAAGTTTTCGCGCAGGTTTTTCCGTTCGCACGTCGCCATGTGGACGTAGTATGTTCGGAAATCTTCACGCGTCGGCAACTTCTCGAAGAACGAGCCGCCTTGTCCGAACGCACAGTAGATGCGTTCGACGTCCTCGGTCAACAAGTCCGCCAATACGTCTTCCTCGTCCGGCAAATCGAGCAAGACGACAAACGGCTTGAGCGGCGTATCAAGGTCGTGGAGCGGGAAGTCGTCCCGCCCTTGGAACGAGATGAACGACGTCGTGTCGCCCGGGAGCTGTTTCAATTCGTCGAGCGAATTTTTCTTGCCCCGATAATCGAACACTTGGAACCCGTCGACACGGATGTCTTGAATCATGAGCTGCGGCTTGCGCATCCCGTTCCATTCATTTACTTGCAGACTGCCCATGACCGAGACGTGGGCCATCTTCGAGATTTCAGAGACGACGTGACCGAAACCGAAGCCGATGCCATCAAGTTCCCGCTTATCCCCGGCGAGCTGAACCTTCAAATGGGTGTTGTCGCGCCCGATTTGACGGATATCGCGAAGTCTAGCGTCTGCCACGACGACACGCGGTGACGGATTACCCATCCCGAACGGGGCGAGCTTGCCAATCTCTGAAATCAAGTCGAGCGACACATCGTTCACGTCGAGCTTCAAGTCGACGTTGACGCGGGCGACGAACGTCTCGTCCGGAATCGATTCGGCTTGTTCGTTCAGACGACGGCGCAGTTCGGCCACGTTTTCCGATAACAACGTCATCCCGGCTGCGGCCGGGTGGCCACCGAAGTGCGGCAAGATGTCTTCGTTCTTCGATAGTTCTTTGAACAAGTCGAAACCGTCAATCGACCGGCCCGACCCTTTCGCCTTCCCTGTCTTCGGGTCATGGCACAATAGGATGACCGGACGATAGTACGCCTCGACGAGACGTGAGGCGACGATTCCGACGACGCCTGGGTTCCAGCGTTCACTGGCGACGACGAGGACGCGGTCGTCCGTCATCGAGGCTTCGACGAGTTCCGTCGCTTCTTTGGCGATCGTCTTGACGATGTCTTGGCGTTCTTTGTTCTGTTTGTCGAGCTGTTGTGCCAGTGCGAGCGCTTCTTCCTCGCTCTCGGCGAGCAACATCTGGAGCGCCGGCATCGCCGAGTCGAGACGACCGGCGGCGTTGATGCGCGGACCGAACGCGAACCCGACCGATTCCTCGTTCAATGTCCCGTCCGTCAACGCACACACTTCACGGAGCGCCAAAATACCCGGGCGTTTCGAATCATCGAGCGCCTTGAGCCCGAGCTTGGCGAGCAGACGGTTCTCCCCATCGAGCGGGACGAGGTCGGCGATCGTGCCGAGGACGGCCAAGTCGAGAAGCTCGTCCGGCATCCGGTCGAGCACGGCGTGCGCCACTTTGAGGGCGACGCCTGCCCCGGCGAGTTTGTCGTACGGATACGACGGGTCGATATGAGGATGGATGATAGCGAACGCATCCGGTAACGTCTCTTTCGGTTCGTGGTGGTCGGTGATAATCAAGTCGACACCGAGCTCTTTTAAGAGCGCTGCTTCTTCAATCCCCGAGATGCCGCAGTCGACCGTGATGATGAGGGTGAACCCTTCACCGGCGGCCCAGCTGAACGCCTCTTTGTTCGGTCCGTAGCCTTCGGTGAACCGGTTCGGGATATAGCATTCCGCCATGACGCCAATCTCGGTCAAGGCGTGCCACATGACGGCCGAGGCGCTGACGCCATCGACGTCATAGTCGCCATAGATGAGCACCATCTCGCCTTCGTCGGCCGCCCGTTTCAAGCGTTCGACGACTTTTGGCATCTGTTCAAATAAAAACGGGTCGTGGAACGTCAATTCATCCTCGACGTATAAAAACGCCTTGGCCGCCTCGACGTAGCGGTGCCCCCGTTGTGTGAGGAGCGTCGCGAGTTGCTCCGATATATTCAGTTCTGTTTGTAACAGTTCAACAGACGTTGTATCCGTCTCCGGATACACCCAACGTTTCTTCGCATGATACATAATGCCTCACTCCAATCAATTGTAGATTATATCAGAACGAGCGAGTGAAGTGCCGTCTTGACATTCAAAAAGGTCCCCCGATTAATTCGGGAGACCAGTGGTTACGCCTCTGGGGCAGCTGATTTCTTTTTGTTGAGCGACATGCCTTTGATGAGCAACCAAAGGTATGAGGCGATGAAGATCGACGAGTACATTCCCATGATGAGGCCGACGAGAAGCGCGAGCGAGAAGCCGCGAATCGATTCGGCGCCGAAGATGTACAAGGCGATGACGGTGAACAATACAGTGACGACCGTGTTGATCGAGCGGACGATCGTCTCTTGAATCGCTTTGTTCACGAGCATACGGTACTCGTCCATCGTCTTGATTTTCCGTTCTTTCTCATACGCTTGAATGTTCTCGCGCACCCGGTCGAACGTAACGATCGTATCGTTGACCGAATACCCGATAATCGTCAAGATAGCGGCGACGAAGTACAAGTTGACCTCGATGCCAAAAATCGAGAACGCCACAAGCATGAAGAACGCATCGTGGAGCATGGCGACGACGGTGGCGACACCGTAAGAGAATTGGAAGCGGAACGTGATATACAAGATAATCCCGAGCGATGCGAGCGAGACGGCATAAATCGCATTACGGGCGATGTCTCGGCCAACCTCGGCTGAGACGGTGCTGATGTTCGGGTCGTTCCCGAACGTCTCCGTGAACACAGTCTTCACCGAAGCGACTTCATCTTGAGTGAGCTGCCCGACGAACGTCACGTTCGCGAGCGTCCCGCCTTCTGCATATTGGACAGAAGAGATGTCTTCATCCACGCCTGCCTCGGTGAAGGCGGCCGCTAAATCGTCTTGCGACACTTGCGACTCGGTCTGGACTTCGACCCGCGTTCCAGACGCGAAGTCGATTCCGAGGTTCAAGCCGCGGAAGAACAAGATCCCGAGCCCGATGATGACGACGGCACATGAGATGAGGAACAACGTGCGCATCGGTTTAATATAGTTTAATTCAGTGAGCTTAAAGTTCACGGATTTCACTCTCCTTCACACCAAACCAGCCTTTGCGCTTGTCGAAGAGACGACTTGCGACGAGGAGGTGCATCAAATAGCGCGAGATGAAGACGTTCGAGATGAACGTCATCGCGATCGAGATCATGAGCATGAGCGCGAACCCTTTGACGGAACTTGTTCCGAAATAGAACAAGACCGCTGCCGAGATGAGCGTCGTCAAGTTGGCATCGATAATCGTACTGAGCGAGCGACGGTTACCGGCACGGAACGCCGATAGGACCGACTTCCCTGAGCGGAGTTCGTCTTTAATTCGCTCGGCCGTGATGATGTTGGCATCGACTGCCATACCGATACCGAGGACGAGACCGGCAATCCCTGGGAGCGTCAAGACGGCGTTAATCCCGTTAAAGAACAACATAATCAAATTGATATACAAAATGAGTGTGAGGATCGAGACGAGACCGGGTAAACGATAGAAGAACAACATGAACAAGAAGATAGCGACGACACCGATGACCGAAGCGAATACAGTCTTCTCAAGTGCATCTTGACCGAATTGGGCCGAGACCGACGTCGAGTACTTCTCTTCAAGTTTGACCGGGAGTGCCCCGGCGTTCAAGATGTCAGCGAGACGTTGACCACTCTCGGCGTCGATATCCCCACCGGAGATGATGGCTTTATCCGAAAGAATCGGTCCGTTGACCGAGGCGTCCGAGACGATTTTCGAGTTCTCTTTTTGAATCTCTTCTTCGTACGAGTCACCTTCCTCATAATCGAGCCAGATGACAAGGCGGTTTTCCGGTGCCGGGCGCTGAGCGATCTCAGACGTCACTTCACCGAACTGTTCTGCCGATTGGAGTGTCAATTCAACGACCGGGTTGCCTTGCTGATCGTAGCTGATTGAGGCACCGCGCGGCGCGAGATCTTTTCCGTCGAGCAGGACGTTGTCATCGATGTCGCGGAACGTAAGCTGCGCCGTCGACGAGAGCACTTCTCGGGCATCGTTTTGATTCGATACACCCGCGAGTTGGACACGGATCCGGTTATCATCCTCAATCCGAATGTCCGGTTCAGACACACCGAGCACGTTGACCCGGTTGTTGATAGCGCGAACGGTTGCATTCATCGCAGATTGATCGATGACATCGCCGTCTTCAAGCGGCTGGACTTCGTACAGCACTTCAAATCCGCCTTTGAGGTCAAGGCCAAGGTTCGTGTTCTTCACGACCCATGGTGTCGTCAAGACGGCGAGTAGGATCGTTGCAATCATGATGACCGCAAAGATCGCGATATTCCCTTTTTTGTACATACGACAAATTCCTTTCTAAACACATGTTCTCGTAAAAAAACTTCTCTCGTTAACATTACAAATATTCTAAACATTTATCAATCGTTTTCCTAAAATTGTAACACGGAAGCGTTGATTTCCCACGCTTTTTTTGCGCATGCGACTAAAAGTTGCATTAGGGCAAAACTTGAGCTATGATGTGATTATCAACTTACACTACACGTAAAGGAGTCCTTTTCAATGGATAGCACGATTATCTATGCCTTTTTACTGACGTTGTTCGCGGGACTCGCGACGGGGATCGGAAGTATGATCGCCTTCTTCGCCAAACGGACCAACACAGCCTTCTTGTCGGTGTCCCTTGGCTTCTCAGGCGGGGTCATGATTTACGTATCCTTTATCGAGATTTTCCCGAAAGCGCTCGTTGAGCTCGTCGGTGCCCATGGTGAGCAGACCGGGACACTTTATACGGTCCTCGCGTTCTTCGGCGGCATGCTGTTGATCGCCTTGATCGACAAGTTCATCCCGTCTCCCGAGAACCCGCATGAAGTCAAATTCGTCGAGACGATGCAAAACGACCCGTCGTCCCAAGAACTCGCGACGACGGCGACCGAACGCGTCCCATTGAATCACGAGACGAAACAGCGGCTTCATAAGATGGGAATCTTCATGGCACTCGCCATCACCATCCATAACTTCCCGGAAGGTTTGGCCACGTTCATCTCGGCTCTCGATGACCCGGCCGTCGGTTTAGCGATCGCCATCGCTATCGCACTGCACAACATTCCGGAAGGGATCGCCGTCTCGGTCCCGATTTACTACGCGACCGGCTCTCGGAAGAAGGCGCTGAAACTGTCCTTCTTATCCGGACTCGCCGAACCTCTCGGCGCGGCCGTCGGCTTCCTGTTGTTGATGCCGTTCTTGAGCGACACGGTGTTCGGAATCATCTTCGCGGCTGTCGGCGGCATCATGGTGTTCATCTCGCTTGATGAATTGCTCCCAGCCGCCCGTGAATACGGACGGGCCCACCATGCGGTGTACGGCATGGTCGCCGGTATGATGGTCATGGCAGCCAGTCTGATTTTGTTAATGTAACCGAAACAGCGTCCCCTCGATTGTCGAGGAGACGCTGTTTTTATGCCTTGAATAAGTGGACGAGGTCTTTCAACTCGACCGACATATGACTCATCGTCTCGGCGATGCCGTTGATTTCTTGAATCGCGGCGAGTTGCTCTTCGACGTTCGCGCCCGCCTCTTCGACGCTTCGTTGCGTTGAGACGGCGTTCGTTGACATATCTTCGACCGAGACGGCGACCTCGGTCGTGTTCGCACTTACTTCTTCTGTCGCTGCCGCAATCTCACTCATTTGACGGGACGTCTCTTGAATGACGGTGACGATTTCACGGAACGCACCGGCGACTTCGCCCATTTGGATCACACCGCTTGTCACATGCTGGCTCGTGACATCGAACGCCGCCTCGACTTCCGACGTGTCGCGCTGAATATCGACGACGACCGCTTGAATCTGTTTTGCCGACTGTTTCGATTCTTCGGCCAGTTTTCTGACCTCGGCCGCGACGACGGCAAACCCTTTGCCGTGTTCCCCGGCCCGAGCCGCTTCAATCGCCGCGTTCAAGGCGAGCAGGTTCGTCTGTTCCGTGATGGCCGTGATGGAACGAGTGATTTTCTCAATCTCGAGCGATTGATTCGATAAGCGCTCGACCATCTGTTGCGTCAAGTCGTTCGCTTGTTGAATCTCCCGCATCTGCTGCTCGGCCAACTGAATTGTCTCCAGTCCCCCACTCGCCGCTTCGAGTGTATGAATCGTCTGCTCGTTCACGCCTTGCGAGGCAGCGGCGATTTGGTTCAAGCCGACGACGGCTTGATTGACGCCGGACGTCCCTTCTTCGGCCCGTTTCGCCGACACTTGGGCGGCAAGGTTCATCTGTTCAAATAGACCGGCTACACCTTGCGTCGTCGTGGCGACGTGGTCCGTGCTGGCATACAGTTCTTCCGAGTAGGCCGTCACTTTGTCTGAGGCCGCCCCGACTTGACGAATCAAGCCGACAAGGTTGCGTTTCATATCGTTGAACGCCGTGACGAGGTCACCGAGCTCATCGTTCGAACCGACCTCGATATCACCCCCGGTCAAATCACCTTCGGCGACGACGCGCGCTTCGTTCACGAGTCGATTGATCGGCTTCAAGAACAACTTTTGGAGTGCTACTAATGAAAGTAGACCGACAGCGACGCCGATGATGCTGATGACAACCATCCAGATGATCGACTGCCCGGCACTCGCCTGGACCGCTTCCGACTCAGCTGCGAGCGCTTCGCCTTGATACGTGACGAGGTCGGTCACCGTCATCCGGACGCGATCCGTCGTCGGTGTCACGCTCGTATTGAGCACCGTCTTGTATCCGATCTCGTCTTGTTGTTGACGGAGGTCGATGACGCGCGCCATTTCCGTGTCGAGATGTTGATTGAACTTCTCAAGATCACCGATCCAGGCGATGACTTTCGAATCTGACGACGACTGCTTGAGCGTATCCATCAGTTCGTCACGTTTTGTCTGCGCCGCTTCGAGACTAATCAGTGTCTTCGGGTTCGAGACGAGCAGATAGTAGTTCAAATAACGCTCGGCATCGGTCACGGTCAACGCCAAATCTTCGGCGACGAGCATATCTTGGAGCCGCTCGTTCAAGACGCGGTCATACTCTGACGTCGCATTCTGTAATTGATACGAGCCGAGCGCACCGACGATCAATAAGGCGATCAGTGTCGGCACGAGCGCCATCGCCATCTTACGGCGCATCGACGAGCGTCCTTTCACGCGGTCAGGGCGACGTCGTACCTTCCAATTTTTGAGTGGGCGTAGCAATCGTTTCACATCCATGTCTTCTTCTCCTTCTTTCCAATTCTTCTCAACTTGACGATAATGCAAACGTTTTCACGATTCAATTTGATTTTTGGAAATAAGGTGGATGATTCGTCGGATTGACGAAGTTTGTCAAAAATAAATCATTTTTCAAAGTATGACAAAAAAAAGACGCCTGACCAGGGATGGTCAGGCGTGGTTTGGTTACTCAGCGAATGATGAGTTGCCTTTTTTCGTCACTTCAGCAATCGCACTGCGATTGAACTTGAGGAGTGACTGGTCACATTTCAATGTGACTTGTGTGTCTTCGATTTGGTGGACGACGCCGTGAAGGCCGCCGATTGTTACGACGTGATCCCCACGCTCAAGCGCGTTTTGCATCGATTGTACTTCCTTCTGACGTTTCGTCTGCGGACGGATCAACAAGAAGTAGAACACGACGAAAATAAGGATCATCGGTAATAGTGCTACGAGAGTTTCCATGCGTAAAATTCACCCTTTCCTTCAATATCAGGTTCATTATACCGTGAAACTGAAACGTTGTCACATAATCGCTGTCAGAACAATTAGAAATTCTTGGCGTTTGGTTTGTTATACCCATATTCTTCGAAAAACTCTTCCTTGAAGTCCAAAAGACGGTCTTCGCGGATGGCTTGACGTACTTGACTCATCAAGTTCACGAGGAAGTGAAGGTTGTGTGTCGAACAGAGGTGGAGACCGAACATCTCGTCGGCACGAATCAAGTGGTGGACGTACGCACGTGAATAGTTCTTACACGTGTAGCAGTCGCACTTCTCGTCGATTGGGCCGAAGTCCGTCTTATGTTTCGCATGTTTGATCGTGACACGGCCTTTCGATGTCATGAGCGTCCCGTTGCGGGCGATTCGGGTCGGCAAGACGCAGTCGAACATGTCGATGCCGCGAATCGAGCCTTCAATCAACGCATCCGGTGAACCGACGCCCATCAAGTAGCGCGGCTTGTTCTCCGGCATGAACGGTGTCGTGAACTCGAGCGCGCGGTACATGACGTCTTTCGGTTCGCCGACCGATAATCCACCGACAGCATAACCTGGGAAATCAAGCGAGACGAGGTCGGCCGCACTTTGACGACGGAGATCTTCGTACTCGCCGCCTTGGATGATACCGAACAATGCCTGGTCTTCCGGACGTTCGTGTGCCGCGAGGCAACGCTCAGCCCAACGGCTCGTCCGCTCGACCGACTTCTTCATGTACTCATGTGTCGCCGGGAACGGCGGGCACTCGTCGAACGCCATCATAATATCCGAACCGAGCGCGTTTTGAATCTCCATCGCTTTCTCCGGTGACAAGAACAACTTGTCGCCGTTCAAGTGGTTGCGGAAATGGACGCCTTCTTCTTGGATGTTGCGCAGGTCGGCGAGCGAGAAGACTTGGAAGCCGCCCGAGTCTGTCAAAATCGCGCCGTCCCAGTTCATGAACTTATGAAGGCCTCCGGCTTGTTTGACGACTTCGTGTCCTGGACGAATCCAAAGGTGATACGTGTTCGAGAGGATGATGTTCGCTCCCATCGCCTTGACTTGTTCCGGGGCCATCGTCTTGACGGTCGCCTGCGTGCCGACCGGCATGAAGACAGGTGTCTCGAACGAGCCGTGCGGCGTATGGACGATTCCGTGCCGCGCTCCCGTCTGTTTACATGTGTGGATATGTTCGTATGTGACTGCGTGTTTGGTCATTTGTTCTCTTCCTTCCTCGTGATGAGCATCGCGTCTCCAAAGCTGAAGAAGCGGTAACGTTCTTGTACCGCCGTGCGGTACGCGTTCAAAATGATGTCGCGCGACGCGAACGCCGAGACGAGCATGACGAGTGTCGACTTCGGCAGATGGAAGTTCGTGATCAGTCCATCAATCGCCTTCAACTCGACGCCTGGGTAGATAAAGATGTCCGTCCAGCCCGATGACTCGACGAAATCCCCATGGTCGCGCACGATCGTCTCGAGCGTCCGGGTCGATGTCGTCCCAACTGCGAAGATACGGCCGCCGTTTGTACGGACGTCACGGAGCGCCTCGGCCGAAGCGGCCGACAGCTCGAAATACTCACTGTGCATCGTGTGTTCTTCAATCGTATCCGCCGTGACGGGACGGAACGTGCCGAGCCCGACGTGAAGCGTGAGCGGAATCAACTTGACGCCTTTCGCTTCTGCCGCTGCGAGCAGTTCTTCCGTGAAGTGAAGACCTGCCGTCGGTGCGGCCGCACTCCCGCGTTCACGGGCGTACACCGTCTGATAACGGTCTTGGTCGTCGAGCTGTTCACGGATGTATGGCGGGAGCGGCATCGTGCCGAGCTCATCTAAAATCTCATAGAAGATGCCGTCATAATCGAACTTGAAGCGGCGTCCCCCTTCCGGCAGCTCTTCGACGCATTCGGCCCGGAGCAATCCGTTGCCGAACTCGACGATGGCGCCGACGCGGACTTTTTTCGCCGGTTTGACGAGCGCTTCCCAGACATCATCTTCCGTCTGCTTCAAAAGAAGAAGCTCGACTTTCCCGCCCGTCTCTTGCTTCGCCCCGAACAGTCGAGCCGGGAGCACGCGCGAGTCGTTGACGACGAGGGCATCGCCTGCCTGTAAATATTCGAGCACGTCGCGGAAGTGGCGATGCTCGATGTCGCCCGTGTCGCGGTCGAGGACGAGCAGTCGTGAGCTCGTCCGATCGAGGAGCGGTACTTGGGCGATCAGTTCTTCCGGTAAGTCAAAATCATAATCGTTTACGTTCAATTGAATGTCTTGCATATCGTTTACTCCTCTTCATAGCCAAAATGCGTCTTTGCGTACTGGGTGATCATGCGGCCGCGCGGCGTCCGTTGCAGGAAACCTTGCTGCAACAAGTACGGCTCATACACGTCCTCGATCGTCTGGGCGTCTTCCCCGATCGTCGCGGCAAGCGTCTCGAGTCCGACCGGTCCGCCTCCGAACCGTTCGACCATCGCCCGTAACAGCCGGTGGTCGACTTCATCGAGCCCGAGGGCATCGACGTGCAATCGGTCGAGCGCGCTTGAAGCCATGGCCGGATCGATTTCTTTCGTCCCGGCCACTTGGGCGAAGTCACGGACACGGCGCAATAGCCGGTTGGCGATTCGCGGCGTGCCGCGGGAACGTTTCGCGATGGCGCCGCTCGCCTCTGGTGAAATCGACAGGCGGAACAGTTGCGCTGTCCGGCTGACGATGGCGGCGAGTTCATGCGTCTCATAATATTCGAGCTTGAGCGTCACACCGAAGCGGTCACGGAGCGGGGCCGATAACATCCCGGCCCGCGTCGTCGCGCCGACGAGCGTGAACGGCGGCAAATCGATGCGGACGCTACGTGCCATCTCGCCTTGTCCGTAGACGATGTCGAGACAGTAGTCCTCCATCGCCGGATAGAGAATCTCTTCGATTGTGCGACTCAAGCGATGAATCTCATCGATGAACAGGACGTCGCCCGGTTCGAGCGTCGACAGAATCGCGGCCAGGTCTCCCGGACGTTCAATGGCCGGGCCGGCCGTCGTCTTGATGCCGACGCCCATCTCGTTGGCGATGATTTGGGCGAGCGTCGTCTTTCCAAGTCCCGGGGGACCGTAGAGGAGGACGTGGTCGAGCGTCTCGCTTCGTAGCTTCGCGGCTTGGATGAAGATCGACAAGTTACCTTTCGCCTTCTCCTGTCCGATGTACTGCTCGAACTTTTGCGGACGCAAGCTCCACTCTTCTGAGTCTTCATATTGTTGATGGGATTGTGACAACAATCGTTCGTCCATGGTCTCCTCCTTATTTCAATAGCAATTGCAGGGCGCGCTTTATGTAAGCGTCTGTCGTCAATATTTCTGAGTTCAATTCCTTGCGGACACGTGTGATTTCACGTTCCGAATAACCGAGTGCAGCGAGCGCCTCGCACGCCTCGTCGAGTTCGGACGCGCCTTGGGCGAACAGTCCCGTGTTCGGCACGTAGTCCGGGGCGAGCTCGGATAGCTTGCCTTTCAGGTCGAGCGCCATCTGTTTGGCCGTCTTCTTGCCGACACCCGGGAACTTCATCAAGTACTTCTCGTTCTCGGTCTCGATCGCGTCGATGAGCGCATCCATATCGCCCGAGGCGACGATGGCGAGCGCGCCTTTCGGTCCGATGCCGTTGACGCCGAGCAGTTTATTGAACAGTTCGCGTTCGCGGCGTGAGCGGAAACCGTACAGCGTCTGTTGGTCTTCACGTACGTAATGGTGCGTAAACACGATTACATGTTCGTCTTGTTCACGATAAAAAAACGGGTTAGGCACATGTACTTTGTAGCCGACGCCCGAAACATCCAACGTTATATATTCCGCGCACACATAGGCGACGGAGCCTTTTACGAATTCAATCACGGTCATATCTCCTCTTCGTGGGAAAACTGCATTCATTGTACCATAACCGTCGCCACGAAAAAAGGACAGGCGATTGCCTGTCCTTAGCGTGCGAGCATCCGTTCCAAGGCGAGTGTCGCCCATTTTGTCGTCTCTGAATCGACGCGGATGAGGTTGACCGGATCCGTCTCGAGCGACTCGAGTGCCCAGAGCAGATGCGGCAAGTCGATGCGGTTCATCGTCAAGCACGGACACATGTACGGGTTGAGCGAAATGATGTCGAGCTCGGGGTGCGTCGCCGCAAGACGGTTGACCAAGTTCATCTCGGTGCCGACGGCCCACTTCGTCCCCGGCGCGCTCGCCTCGATCTGGTCGATGATATATGACGTCGACCCGGCCTCGTCCGCTGCCTGCACGACATCGAACGTGCACTCGGGATGGACGATGATGCGTCGTTCCGGGTCGTTCTTCCGTAACGCCTCGATTTGGGCGACATTGAACTTCTCATGGACCGAGCAGTGCCCTTTCCATAGAATAACGCGGACATCCTCAATATCGCCTTCATAGACGAGTCGCTCCCGGAGCGGGTCCCAGACGGCCATCGCCTCAAGCGGCACGCCCAAGTCATATGCCGTGTTGCGTCCGAGATGCTGGTCCGGTAAGAACAAGATCCGTTCGCCCGCTTCGAGTGCCCAGCGCACGATGTCATGGGCATTGGACGACGTGACCGTCGCCCCGCCATGTTTGCCGACGAACGCCTTGATGGCCGCTGTCGAGTTGACGTATGTGATTGGGACGATACTGTCGCCGAACGTATCGGTCAGCTCTTCCCACGCAATCTCCGTCTGATCGATATCAGCCATGTCGGCCATCGAACACCCGGCCCGCATATCCGGCAAGATGACAAGCTGGTCGTCACGCGTCAACATGTCAGCCGTCTCGGCCATGAAGTGGACGCCGCAAAAGACGATGAATTCGGCCTCGTTCATCTGTTCGGCGAGCCGTGCGAGCTGGAGCGAATCTCCGGTCGCGTCCGCGAACTGGACGACCTCGTCCTTTTGATAATGGTGGGCCGGTAAAAACAGGCGGCTGCCGAGCCGTGCTTTAATGGCTTCGATCCGTTGTTCCATCTGTTCAACCGTCAAGTCAGCGTATAGCGCTGGCATCGTTCCGAGTAACTGCATGTTTGATTCCTCCTACGAGATTTAAACTACAATCGAGCGCCGTCACCGAATGGGTCAACTGCCCGATTGAGATGACGTCGACGCCCGTACCGCGATACGAGGCGATCGTCTCGACCGTGATGCCGCCTGACGCTTCCGTCTTGATATGACTTGGGACGAGCGCACGCCACGCCTTCAGTTCTTCTGGCGTCCGGTTGTCGAACATGATGATGTCGGCGTCCGCCGCAATCGCCTCATGCAACTGTTCGAGCGTCTCGACCTCGACTTCAATCGGCGTCGTGTGGCCAGCAAGCATCCGGGCCCGGGCGACCGCGTTCGTGATCCCACCGAGTGCCGTGATGTGGTTGTCTTTAATCATGACGGCATCGTCGAGCCGGAGCCGGTGGTTCTTCCCACCACCCGAACGGACGGCATGCTTCTCGAGCATGCGGAGTCCAGGTGTCGTCTTGCGCGTATCCGTGACAGCAATCGCCGGGTCATTGAGCTGTTCGACGCAGCGCCGCGTCATCGTGGCGATCCCACTCAAATGTTGGATGAGGTTCAACAGCACCCGTTCCGTCTCGAGGAGAGTCCGTGTCTTGCCCCGCAACGTGAACAGTTCATCTCCAGTCGAGACGACCGTGCCGTCGGGTTGGCATGACTCGACGACGAGCCGTTGCATCTGGGCCAGCTCCAGGACGACGTCCATGCCACAGAACACCCCATCCATTTTGGCAGTGACCGTGGCGAATGACGTCTCGCGCTGATCAATCAGTCCGCTCGAGATATCGCCAAAGCCGATGTCCTCATGTAGAAATGCCGTCAGCTGTTCGCGCAAAGCAATCTTGTTCATAACCATCCTCCGTCCTTATCATGGCACGAGCCAAAAGCCGTGCCGCTTCTATACTCAATGTCTGTTCACTTAATTGTCTTGTCACGTGTTTCGTCCGTGGCAGTTGTTGGGTATTTTCTAAGAAACTTACGATTTTGCCGAGTTGCGGCGAGATTGTCAGCCATTCCCCAATCTGTTGCCGATAGCGGCCGAACAGATCATCTGAAACCTCAAATACGGTCGTCTCGTTCACTGTGAACGGCTTCTCCTCCAAAGTCATCGTCGCCGCCACCCGCTTTCCGAACACCCAGCATTCAAGTAACGAGTTTGACGCGAGTCGATTCTTCCCATGGACGCCCGTATCGGCGACCTCCCCGACCGCATATAGTCCCGCTACCTTGGTTCGTCCATAGGCGTCGACGTCGACACCGCCCATGTGGAAATGCAGTCCCGGCCGGACCGGGATGCGCCGGATGTCGATGCCGTGCGCGTCACATGTCGCCACCAGTTTCGGGAACCGCTCATCGAGCCGTTCGACACGACTCGTATCCAAGTACACCGGTCCGACATGGTTCGTGAGCGTTCGTGCGACCTCATCCCTCGGGGCGAGGCTACCGAGCGGATGTTGTCCCATCACATGATTCCCGGACGTATCGACGAGCGTGGCTCCCGCCCCGCGTAGCGCTTCCGTCACGAGATGGGGTGAATCGACCGCGAGTAGCGTCGGATGAAACTGAATCCGGGACAAGTTCGTGAGCCGTGCCCCGACCGCTTCCGCCAAGACGAGCCCATCTCCTGTGACCGAGCGACAATTCGACGTCCAGTCAATCAGACCGCCGATGCCACCGGTCGCGAGGACGACGGCCCCGGCCTGAACGTGGAGGCGCGTCTCACCGTTGAAGCCGGTCGCCCCGCTCACACGGCCATCGCTTTTCGTCAACGTATCGATCAGGACATGCTCCATGACGGTCACATTGTCAGGCAGTTGACGCCGCAGCGTCGCCATCACGTGCCGTCCCGTCTCATCGCCACCGACGTGAAAGATTCGATTCATGCCATGGGCACCTTCCCGACCGACCGCGTAGCCAGTCGCGTCGCGATCGAAGACGACGCCGAACCGCTCCAGCTCTTGAATCGCCGTCCGCCCTTCCTCGACGAGTGTATAAACACGGTCGGGTACGGCCGCAAGTTTCGAGGCGACGAGCGTATCCCGCTCATGGTCGACGCTCGACGGTTCCAAGTACGAGCTAGCGATTCCGCCTTGAGCCAAGTCCGAGTTCGCACTCGTCACTTCATGCTTGGCGACGAGCAGGACGTTCAACGTCCGGGGCAGATGGAGGGCGACCGTCACAGCGGCCAAACCGGCCCCGATAATCAACACATCGACCCGTTCAAACTGTAAAGACATCTGTATATCACCTGTTTTTCATATGTAATGTTGACTTGTAAACTAGTTTCGCATAATTTTGTGAAGAAGACAACATAAGAAAAGGGGAACTTTACGATGAACCGTTACTTTGATTATGCGGCGACGCACCCGATGACAAAATCCGCCCTCGACCATTACGTCGCCATGGCGCGGAGCGTATACGGTAATCCGTCTTCCCTCCACACGCACGGATATATGGCCGAAGATTACTTGACCGAGGCAAGGCGTTTGGTGAAGCAGGCTCTCGGGCTCGACATGCTCCGCGGGAAGCTGCTCTTCACCGGGAGCGGTTCGGAGAGCAACTATATCGCGCTAACGAGTCTCCGTAAGCGCATGAAAGGCAGTGAAGTCATCACGTCGTGGCAAGAGCACGACTCGGTCGCCCTCCTTCTCGACGAATGGGAAGCGGAAGGCGTGACCGTCCATCGGCTGAAACTAAAAGACGGTCGCTTCGACCAAGAGACGTTCACGCGTCTGCTCGACCGTGATATCGGGCTCGTGACGTTCCAGCACGTCAACTCCGATACCGGATGGACGCTGCCGCTCCACAACATCCTCTGCCAATTGAAATATAAGAAAGTGTTGCTCCATATCGACGGCGTCCAGGCGCTCGGCAAGATTCCTGTCTCGGTCGACGGGATTGACGCCTATTCGTTCAGCGCCCATAAGGTCGGCGGTCCAAAAGGCGTCGGCGGCCTCTATATGGAACGGCTGTTGCCACCGCCCTACTATCCGGGACACCACCAGTACGGCATTCGTCCCGGCACGATTGACGTCCCCGGCATCTGTGCATTCGTTAAAGCGTTCACCGACCGGCACGAGGCACGGACACGTCATGAAAGAAATTTCTTGGCGTTTCGTGCTATCTTGAAAGAGAAGACATCGTCTTACGTGGACTGGCTCGAGTTCGACCAGCAGAGTCCCGCCATCTTCTCGTTCGTCTCGAATCAGCGGGACGGACAATGGTGGATGACCGAACTCGACGGGCTCGGCTTCCAAGTCTCGGCAGGCTCGGCCTGTCGGGCCGGCCAAAACGGACCGAACCGGATGCTCGAGTCACTCGGCTATGAGACGAGCGCCTGCCACGGCCTCGTCCGCATTTCCTTCGGCGAAGCCACGACCGTTGAAGCCACGACGGCGCTCGCCGAAGCCATCGTCACTTTAGCAAGGAGAGTTGGATCTTATGAACAAACGCTTAGCCGGTGAAGAACGCCGGCGCACATTATTGGAAATGATTGAACAGAGTTCCGAGCCGATCACCGGCTCCGAGCTCGCCCGCCGCGTCGCCGTCAGCCGACAAGTCGTCGTCCAAGACTTGTCGCTCTTGAAGGCGAAGGGCCATCAAATCGTCGCGACCGCCCGTGGATACGTCTATCTACCGGGCGAGTCGTCGCCGTCCGCCTACACCCGTAAAATCGTCTGTCGTCACGAGGCGGAGGCCATGGAGGCCGAAATGAACGCCATCGTCGACGAAGGCGTCACAATTCGGGACGTCATCATCGATCATCCGGTCTACGGTTCGTTAACGGGTCAGTTGATGGTGAAGAGCCGTCGCGACGTCCGTGCTTTCCTCGAACGGGTCGAGGCGAACCAGGCCGCCCCACTTTCGCATTTGACGGGTGGCTTGCATATCCACACGCTCGAGGCCGATAGCGAAGACGCCATCGATGCCGCCGTCTCGGAACTCGAGCGGCTCGGCGTCCTCGTCTCCGAGCTCGACTAAGATGTCACAAATACGTGACATCTTTTCTTTTGCTTTCAGTCCATGTCCGTTATACTGATGGATGGAACAAAGACCGTACATAATTTGGAAAGGAGGGAACGGTCATGTGGCATTTCTTTGAACAACTGTTGCTCGGCTGCGGCGTCTTCAGCGTCCCGCTCGGCATCTTCATCCAATTCATCCCGAACGAGCTCGTGCTCGCCTACGGGGGCCACTTGATCGGGTCTCTCGACGTCTCGTTCCTGCTCGTCTTCCTCCTCGCGTGGTCGGCGTTCGTCTTCAGTCAAATCGTTCTCTATTGGATTGGCCGTTACGGCGGTCGTCCTGTCACCCTTCGGCTCTACAAGTCATTTCGCATCAGTGAAGCGAAGCAACAGCGCGCCGAGACGTGGTTCGAGACGTATGGCGCCTGGATTGTCTGTCTGAGCGTCATTTGGCGCCAGCTGTTCGCCGTCAGCGCCGGCGTCATGCGCTTGTCGTTCCGGAAATTTTTGACGGTGACCGTCGTCGTCTTCGCCGTCTGGTCGTTCGTGTTCGTCAAACTCGGGATGATGCTCGGTAGCAATTGGCGTCATATCGGTGAAGTCACGCACGGGTTCTTGCCGTACGTCGGCACCGCCATCGGACTATATGTCCTCATCCGCTATATCCGCGCGAATCCGCGTCTATTCAAAAAGTCAGCCTGAGCAAATTCGCTCGAGCTGACTTTTTTTGAATAGAGGGAAAATCGGATCTGGTACCGAATTAAGAATAGTGAGGAAAGCGTTTTTTTCTCGGAATAGAGATTACCACCTTCAAAGGAGGAATTACCATGTTCCATCGTCGAAAAACGTACACCATCCGTCCTGAACGCTTAGATGAATTCACCGAGTTTTTCCATACATACCTGTATCCGATACAGGTATCGCACGGCGCCCGTCTCGTCGGTCGTTGGGTGACCGAAGACAAGGACGAGGTCATGGCCCTCTGGGAATATCGTGACCGCGAGCATTACGAACAAGTCGAACGCGATTACCGCTCAAGCAGCCTGCGCCGCGAGGCGATGAAGAAGCGGGCCCGTCTCGGCAAAGATTTATATATCAAGTCGAGCGAGGAGTTCATGATGCCGACCGGTCACTACACACCACCGCGCACCATCGTCTCCGTGACGGCCTACGTCACGAACGCCGACGGCGAGGTGCTCCTCGTTCAGAACACGCACCGGAACGATACGTATGAGATGCCGGGCGGACAAGTCGAGGAACATGAATCGATCGTCGACGCCGTGCATCGCGAAGTAAAAGAAGAGACCGGGATTGAGATCGAGGTCGACGGGATCACCGGCATCTATCAAAACGTATCCTCACGCGTACTCTGTGTCACGTTCCGCGCCCGCTATGTCTCGGGCGACCTGCAACCGCAAGAAGGCGAGACGCAAGAAGTCGGCTTCTTCAAGGTCGACGCCTCGAACGTCGGCGACTATATCAAGCGCGATCATTTCCAGATGCGCCTGCTTGATGCGATCGACCCGACGTATATGCCGCACGCCATCTATAAAGTACGCCCTTACGAGTTGCTCGAACGCGTCGAGCGCCATCATACTGTATAAACAAAAGGAGGGACCGCCGGTTGGCGATCCCTCCTTTGTTCGTTTACGCTTGTTCCGCCGCTTCGGATTGACCCGTTTCGACGAGCAATTTGCGAATCCGACGCTTTTCGACGTGGAGAACGGTGAACGTCATGTCTTCATACGTGACACGCGCACCTTTCTCTGGAATGTCTCCTAACAGTTCGACGATCCAACCACCCATCGTGTTGGCATCTACTTCAGGTTCTTTAATTCCCATCTCGTCCGCAAACTCATCGACATCCATGTCGGCCATACACTCGTAGACGCCGTCACGGAGTCGTTTGAGATAGACGATCGACTCATCGTGCTCATCCCAAATGTCTCCGACGAGCTCCTCGAGCATGTCTTCGAGTGTGATGAGGCCGGCCGTCCCACCGAACTCGTCGAGGACGATCGCCATGTGCGATTGTTTTTGCTGAAGGACTGGGAGCAGTTCAATTAATTTTGTCTGCGGTGATACGTATGTGAGCGGACGAATGAGCGAACGAACGTCCGTCACTTCATCCCGCATCATCGAACGAAGGAAATCACGTTCTGACAACACCCCGATGACGTTGTCAATCGAGTCTTTATATACCGGTAGACGAGAATGCCCACCGCTAAAGATCGTGTCTTTGATTTCTTCGAGCGTATCGTCGATGTCGACGGCGAGAATATCAATCCGCGGCGTCAACACATCGTCGACAGTGATGTCGTTGAAGGCGAAGGCGCTATGCACGAGTTCCGCTTCGGTCTCGCCGAGCACCCCTTCTTCTTCTCCCATATCAACGAGCACTTTCAACTCTTCTTCCGTCACCGACGGCTCCTTCGTACTCATACCGAACAGACGAAGCACGAGCTTTTTCAAGCCAGTGAAAATCATCGTGATCGGTTTCAAGATTTTGACGAGGAACAGCAAGATGCCGCTGATGAGAAGCGAATACTTCTCGGCGAACTCTTTCGCGAGCGACTTAGGTAAAATCTCACCGAAGATCAAGATGATGACGGTCGTCACGAACGTCGAGATGACGAGGCCAGTCCCGCCCGAGTAAATACTCGTGGCGATGGCTGTCGAGACGGTCGCTGCCCCGATGTTGACGATGTTGTTCCCGACGAGAATCGTCGAGAGCGTATCGTCGAAGCGGTCGACGAGGTGAAGGACGCGCTTGGCGCCCTTGTCCCCATCTTCCGACATACGAATCATCCGGACACGGTTCACACTCGAAAGCGCGGTCTCGGCAGAAGAGAAGAAAGCTGACAACATAACTAAAACTACATAAAGAATTAAACTAGACGAGGGCACAGGGTCCACGTTTACTTCACACTCCATTTCCTAATTAAAAAGATTATTCGACGAATTCGAATTCAAAGTCCAAGATGGCGACGACGCTACCGTCTTCGGCACCTAATTTGCGAAGGTCGTCATCGACGCCCATTTGACGCATTTGACGCGCAAAGCGCTTGATGGATTCGTCGTGATCGAAGTTCGTCATCTTGAAGAGCTTCTCGATACGAGGCCCTGTGATCACGAAGCGTTCGTATTCATCAATATGAATCTGATACCCCTTCTCTTCCTTCTCGTAACGATAAACGACACGTGGTGTGGCCGTCTTCTCTTCGAGCTCTTCGAGTGGGAACTCAGGTGTCGAGTCTACAAGATTAGCTACTTCGATGAGCAGGTTGCGAAGTCCTTCTTTGGCGAGTGCCGAGATCGGGAAGACTTTGACGTCGTCTCCGATTTTCTTCTGGAATTCTTCAAGTAATTCCGGCGCATCCGGCATGTCCATCTTGTTGGCGACAACGATTTGCGGACGCTCGAGGAGACGTAAGTTGTACGACTCGAGCTCGCGGTTGATCGTCGTGTAGTCTTCGAACGGGTCGCGCCCTTCCATGCCGCTCATATCGATCATGTGAACGATGACTTTCGTCCGCTCGATGTGACGCAAGAATTGGTGACCGAGGCCGACGCCTTGGCTCGCCCCTTCGATGAGTCCAGGAAGGTCGGCCATGACGAAGTCACGGTCGTCTGCCGTCTTGACGACACCGAGGTTCGGTGTGATCGTCGTGAAGTGGTACGCGCCGATTTTCGGGCGTGCCGACGAGACGACTGACAAGAGCGTCGATTTCCCGACTGACGGGAATCCGACAAGACCGACGTCAGCGAGCAATTTCAACTCAAGGCGCAATTCACGCTCTTGACCTGGCTCCCCGTTCTCGGCGATCTCTGGTGCCGGGTTAGATGGCGTCGCAAAACGACAGTTCCCGCGGCCCCCACGTCCACCTTTGGCGATCGTGGCCCGTTGGCCGTGCTCGGTAAGGTCGGCGATGACCGTATCTGTTTGTGCATCGAACACGATCGTACCTGGTGGGACTTTGACGACGAGCGGCTTCGCTTTTCGTCCGTGCATGCCTTTCGACATCCCTTTTTCACCGTCATGGGCGATGAACTTTTTCGAGAATCGGAAATCAACGAGTGTACGTAATCCCTCTTCTACTTCAAAGACGACGTCACCACCATGACCTCCGTCTCCTCCTGCTGGTCCACCGTCTGGAACATACTTCTCGCGGCGGAATGCAACCATCCCTTTACCGCCGTCTCCAGCTTTTACAAAAATATTAACCTGATCGACAAACATTTAATTCCCCTCCTTTATAACGAACGTAGAACATTCTACTGTTTGCTCGTACACTTCATCTGACGTGAACACGTCGTCCGGTACGTGACCGAAGACGCGGACCATCAGTCCGTCCGTGAACGTCACATGAATCGGTCCATCCGTTCCTGACAGAAGACGGACAAGCTTGTCCGCCACGCGCGCGTCGTCTAGCGACACGCGGTCGGCCGATACCTTATAGGTCAACCGCCCTTCCCAGTTCGCTTGCATGAGGACGAGACTCGTCGTCGGCATGTCCAAGCGAATGAGCGCACTCTCCTCGTCGGCGTGCTGACGATATCGCTCGTACAGCTCCTCAAGTTTTTCAGGCTCGAGCGCCGCGTACAAGGAGATCATCTGAAGCCGATTCATCCATTCGTGACGGACGGTCGATAATAGTTTCAGTGCTGCTTGTGAGTTCATGAAATCCTCTCCTAGTAAAACTAGTAAAAAAGACTCTAACCAAATAAGTGGCTAGAGTCTTCTGCGTGGTTCTACTTACGCAACTGGGTAAACGCTCACTTGTTTCTTGTCGCGACCAAGACGCTCGAAGCGTACTACGCCGTCAACTTTTGCAAACAATGTGTCGTCGCCACCACGGCCGACGTTTTCACCTGGGTGAATTTTCGTACCGCGTTGACGGTAGAGAATCGATCCAGCTGAAACAGTCTGTCCGTCAGCGCGTTTAGCGCCGAGGCGTTTCGAAATCGAGTCACGACCGTTTTTAGTCGATCCTACTCCCTTTTTCGATGCGAAGAACTGAAGGTTCAATTGTAACATGAGGTCCACCTCCTATTGTTCAATTTGGATATAATCACCGTAACTATGGGCGATCGTGTCTAGTTGCACGAGCATCCCTTCTAATAACAGTTGGGTGCGAGTCATGTCCTCCGGTGATACGTCAGGATATGTCTCGACATAAAAGTAGCCACCCTCTGTTTTGTCTGCCATTTCTACAAGAAGCGATTGACCGGCAAGTACCTCAACAGCGTTGTATGCCCCAAAGATGATGGCAGAAACGCCGGCACAGACCAAATCAGAACCGGGTTCAGCAAAGTTGGCGTGACCTGTCACTTCAACGGAACGAATCGACTTCGTCTCGTCTCGTCTGACCATTACTCGAATCATAGCTTACGCTTCGATTTTCTCGATGCGAACTTTCGTGTAAGGCTGACGGTGACCTTGCTTACGACGGTAGTTTTTCTTAGCTTTCATTTTGAAGACAGTGATCTTCTTCGCGCGACCGTGTTTAACGACAGTTGCTACGACTTTAGCGCCCTCTACGAGTGGAGCTCCGACTTTAACATCGTCACCACCAACGAAAAGAACTTCACCGAATTCTACAGTACCCTCGACATCAGCATCGAGTTTTTCGATGTAGATCTCTTGACCTGCTTCAACTTTGATTTGCTTACCACCAGTTTTGATGATTGCGTACATATACGTGCACCTCCTTATTAAACTCAGACTCGCCATCCAGGGCAGGGCGAAACCATTTCAACCCGTTCTGTGCGGTTGTAGCCATTTGGGTGCTTCCAAACGAACTAACGTTATAGATAATACCACTCTCGTTCAATCGTTGTCAATGACGAGATACGAAATTCTGACATTCCTCGAGTGTCCCATAGAACGCCACATTCGGTTCTCCGTCGACGAGCAAGACCGTGCAGTCAAAACCGTCCCACGACGCGTCATGCCACTTGCTCGGGAGTGTCACGACGACACCCTCGGCTTGAGGCGCGAGCTCCATCAGCGTCCGCTCCAGCTGCGAGAAGACGGCAAGCTTCGACGGGTTACCGTTATAGGTCATCCGGTCTTGCATCGAACGTCCGGTTCGTTCTCGCGACAGTTCGAACAAGCCCATGCGCGTGAAGCCGTACACTTCGACACGGCGAGGATCGCGGGCACCGAGCTCTTTCATCTTCTTCAAGAGCCGGGCCTGTCCATCCTTTGACCCCCTCAAGAAGTCGATGACGACCATACCGCCAATATTGCGTAACCGGAGCTGTTCCATGACGGCGTAGAGCGCGGCCTCGTTAATCGTGTCGGCGGCGCGACCCTTGTCTTTGACGGCGACGTTCTTGCCGCTGTTGACATCGATGACGGTCATCGTCTCGACTTGTTCAATCAAGACGTACGAACCGCCTTCGAGCCAGACGACACGCTGGCCGAGCTTCTCGATTGCCCCGTCGAGCCGGACCGCTTCTTTCATCCGGCCTTTGCCGATGTGACGTTCGACGTTGACCTCGAGCCGCGTCAACCGGTCCTGCGCTTCCTTGTCATTCAACACGACCGATTCGACCGCATGGCGTCGCACGAACTGTTCGCACAACAGCTCATCCTGTCCCCCGCGTGCCGTGATGACGTCCTTGGCACGCGTCCGGAGCAAGTCGAGCTCTTCTTGAAGGTCTTCAGGGCTTGCCTGCCCCGACTCGGTCCGGAACAACACCCCTTCTGCCTCTTCGAGGTCGAATACTTTCGATAACCGGTCCTGGGTGACGAAATCGAGCTTGCGGCTATACAACTGGCGCCGACCATAAGGGAAGTAGACGATATGTCGTCCGCCGAAGCGGATGTTCTCCGTCACTTTATGGTGTTTGCCGTTGATGCCTTCTTTCGTCACTTGGACGAGTCGCTTCTCACCGACGACGGCCGCCTGACCGATGGCTGGCACGTCCGGATACGCCTCGAGCGCTTTCAGCGTCTCGGCAATTGGCAAGAAGAGCGTCGTCTCGCCGGTCGTCAAAAACGCGGCGCCGAGCGACGGATGAATCCGTTCGATCGCGGCCTCGAGAATCGTCCCGATCGACAGTTGGTCGATGAAGCGTTCCTCGACTTCGAGCAGACGCTCCCCGTCGACGAGCATGGCCCGTTCGATGGACGGGGTCCGTTCATAGATCAATCGCATATGCGTCTCTCCTTTCGACACAAAAAGGCAACTTTCGTTGCCTTAGGCTTTTTTCATTCCAAATTTCATCATGAGTCGTGTCCAGAAGCCGACCGGTTTTTGTTCGGTCTGAATCGACATGAGCGGCACCGACTCCCCAAGAATCCGGCGCGTGATGTTGCGGTACGCCTGTCCGGCATTGTTATCCGGGTTCATCGTGACAGGTACCCCGCGGTTCGCGGCGGCGATGACTTCTTCATCGTCAACGACGACGCCAAGCAGGTCGATCGACAAGATGCGCATGATGTCATCGATGTCGAGCATGTCCCCTGATTCCACAAGGTGGTTCTTGACGCGGTTGACGATCAATTTCGGCGCAGCGACATGTTCCGCTTGCTCGAGCATCCCGATGATGCGGTCCGCGTCCTGAACGGCGGCCTTCTCAGGCGTCGTCACGACGACGGCCTCATCGGCGCCGGCGATAGCGTTCATGAAGCCTTGCTCGATGCCGGCCGGGCAATCGATCAACACGAAATCATATTCTGTCTTCAACTGGTCGATGATTTCTTTCACTTGCTCCGGTTGGACCGATGTCTTGTCTTTCGACTGGGCCGCAGGCAAGAGATACATCTCTTCGAACCGCTTGTCACGGACGAGCGCCTGATGCAATTTGCATTGGCCGTTGATGACGTCGACGAGGTTATAGATGCTGCGGTTGTCGAGTCCTAAGATGATGTCGAGGTTACGAAGACCGATATCCGTATCGACGAGACAGACCGAGTGACCAGACAATGCGAGGCCGGTCCCGAGGTTCGCGGTCGTGGTCGTCTTCCCGACGCCACCTTTCCCCGACGTCACGACGATGGACCGACCTTTCTTCACTTCTTTCGCTGTATGTACAGGCTCTACTACTTGCTCCATCAAACTCACCCTCTCTGTAATTCCATTGCATATGCGTCTTTCAGCCCAGTCATGACTTGACGGAGACGCGTCATTTCAATACCTTGATTCGTCTGATATGCGCATCCCATCTCGATCTCCGGAAGCTCTTCGCCGTCGTCCGACGCGAGCACGTGTTCACCGATCGCTAAAAACTTCGGATGGAGAAGACTGGCGGTGATGACCGCTTCCTCCCATCCTTCGACACCGGCACGCACATTTCCTCGTATCGTCCCTAAACAATAGATACTTCCCGTCGCCCGAACCTCGGACCCAGGGTTGATGTCTCCGATAATGAGCACCGAGCCATCGAAATCGAGCACTTGTCCGCTTCGAATCGTCCCGCTATGGTAGTGGAACGTCTTTTTGCCGTAGGTCGCTTTCGCTTCTTCGGTCAACATGACCTCGCTCGATAGCTCCTCGATATAAAAAACGCCATGACGAGCGACGACTTCACGAATTTGACGTGACAGCTCCTCGTCTAAATAACGAGTACCCGCGTGCAATTTGAGTGCAATCTTCCCAGAGGGCGGCTCCATTTCTTGTAACGTGGCCTCAAGCTCTCCGAGCACCTCATCGATGCCACTCCGTGGATTGAAGTGGATTGCAATACCGTTGCGATGTCCTTTTATCGTAATATGTCGTTTACGCTCCATCATGGCTACCCTCTTTTCGCTACAGGTCGCGGCGCCACGTATCGTGTCATCGGCACGTATAACAATGCGATGGCGACAGCGTTGGCGACGAGCGTCCCTGGAATCTGTTCAACTAATAGTGTTTGAATGGTCATGGTTGTCCCACCGACCGCCGTCATGACGCTAAAGATCCCGAAGGAAAACACGAGAATCATGAACGTGAACGTGATGACGACCGAGAAGAAGTTCTCACCTATATATTTTAACACGAAGCTGACTAAGAGAGGAATGAGTGAAAAAGTAAATAAGTAAATTCCGAGCAAGTCGGTATAGACGATGTCATACAACAGTCCAAAGACGAGTCCGAATCCGAACGCCGCCTCGAAGCGACCATACAAACCGACGTACATCAAGCCGATCAATGTCAAATACAAGAACGGCGTCACATAGTGCCATGAGAAGATGGCGGCCCATGTCCCTTCAATAAGAAAGAGGAGGAACAGGGCGATGAACACTTTCATGTTACTCACCCGCTGCTCCTCCTTCCTCGGGACCCGTCAAGAACGGTTCGTCGAGCGTTCGATTGATGACGAACATTTGCGAGAACTCATTGAAGTCCGCTTCTGGTTTGATGCGGGCGACTTGAGATACGCCATATTCATCCGTCTCGATCGACTCGACCGTTCCGATGACAAGACCGGCCGGATAACGGCCACCGAGACCTGACGTCGACACGATCTCGCCTTCTTTCAACTTGACGCTGTTCGAGACCTTCGTGAAGAAGAGCTCGTTCGTCTCGCTGTCGAAGCCGTCAATCGTCCCGTACGTCGCTTTGCCGTCCTCGTCCTTGACGACGGCCGAGACATTGTTCGTCCGGTTGTTGTCCGAGAGGAGTTGCACTTGCGACGTGTAGGCGCTCGTTTGAATGACGCGACCGACCATACCGCCGGCGGCCGTGACGGCCATGCCTTTCTCGACACCGCGCTCTTCCCCGACGTTGATCGTCACATAGCGCTGCCAGTCGTTCGGCGTGCGCCCGATCACTTCGGCGGGAATCAAATCGAAGTCACGGAGCGATGTATCGGCCGCCTCGACCATTTGCCGCAATTCTTCGTTCTCACGGCGCAGGTCATCGGCTTCGACCGACACTTCCGCGTATTTCGTCAAATGTTGTTTCAATTGACGGTTCTCTTCATAAATATCGCGTACGTTCGAAATCGAGGACACGGTACTGTCCATCCAGCCGATCGGCACCGTGAACACCCGTTGGAACGTTCCGACCACATCACGCGTGACGTCTTGGTACCAAGCGGATTCCGACCGTCCTCGAATCGAAACCCCTAAAATCACTACGAATAAGATGATACCGATCAGCGTGATGATGAGCTTTTTATTCCGTACGAACCGGCTCATCGTGTGTCACCACTCATCGACGCGACGAGATGCCTGATTTTGAACGGAGGACGTCCATCATTTCAAGAGATTTTCCTGTCCCGATGGCGACGCAATCGAGCGGCTCATCCGCGACGAGTGTCGGGATGTGTGTCTCATCTGAGATCACGTCATCCAAGTTTTTAAGGAGTGCTCCACCGCCTGTGAGGACGATGCCGCGGTCCATGACGTCAGCCGCAAGTTCCGGTGGCGTCTGCTCGAGTGTTTGTTTCACGCCAGCGAGGATCGCTTCGACCGTATCCGAGAGTGCTTCACACACTTCAGCAGCCGAGACTTCGATTTGTTTCGGAAGACCTGTCACGAGATCGCGACCACGGATTTCCATTTTCTCATTTTCGTTCGAAGCGTCGATGCGAGCCGAACCGACTTCCATCTTGAGCGTCTCTGACGTCCGCTCCCCGATCATGAGGTTGTATTTGTTTTTGATGTAACGAATAATGGCGTCATCCATTTCGTCACCGCCGACACGAATCGATTGGCTCGTCACGATGCCGCCGAGTGAAATCACTGCGACTTCGGTCGTACCGCCACCGATATCCACGACCATCGAGCCTGTCGGTTCCCAAACTGGGAGACCGGCACCGATTGCTGCCGCGAACGGTTCTTCGATTGTGTACGCTTCACGCGCGCCTGCTTGCTTGGCTGCGTCTTCCACGGCACGTTTTTCAACTGACGTGATGCCGCTTGGCACACAAATCATGACGTTCGTCTTCGATGAGAACAAACCGCTCTTCGACTTCTGCGCTTGCTCCATGAAGTATTTGATCATCGTCGCTGTCGTTTCGAAATCGGCGATAACCCCATCTTTCATCGGACGGCGTGCCGTGACGTTACCCGGCGTACGTCCAATCATATCCTTGGCCTGGTTACCCACGGCCTCAATTCTACCTGTATCTGTACGGAACGCCACTACCGACGGTTCACGAACAACGATGCCTTGACCTTTTACATAAACGAGCGTATTTGCCGTTCCAAGGTCGATTCCGATTTCTCGGTTAAAACTACGAAACATACGTGCTGCTCCTCTCTTGGTTACACTATTTTTTATTATAACGGAAAAATCATGTTTGAAAACGTTCATTCGATTACAGGTTATTTACAATAACGTTCATCTCAGTCCTGTCTCACCGTATATTAGTGTGCCTTCTTTTCGACAAAAAGGCAAATCAAAAAGCAAGCGCGTGAAAGCGCCTGCTTGGATTCTCTCTCGCAATCGTCACATATTTTTCAAGGTGAGCAGCACTGCCGTTTGAAGCACAGGTCGCTCCGTCTCATGCAGTTTGACAAAAAAGCTTTTCAAAAACGTTTTCACGTTATGCACGACGTGCCAATAGTGTTCGGGCTCGAGTTGCTGTTTTTGTGCGCTCAATCGGGCAGGCAAGTCTTCTAACAGAACGATGAGCTCGTGTTCGTCCATCCCGCGCTGCAATAAGGCAAAGATAGGATTCAACAACCGTTCATCCTCGTCATGCATATATACGGTCGGCATCATCACCTTGTTCCATAGCGCCTCGAGCATCTCACCGAATTCCGTCTCATCGAGGTGCGGATGCAGGACGAGCTCATCGAAGGCATCGGCCACGTGGGCGATCGAATGGGCCCAGCCTTTCCCAGGCACATAGCCTCTCGTGTCGATTTCACAATCGAGATAGGCCAGGAGCTTCGCCTTCAACATGTCGAGATCCGCTTCCGATAAAAATCCTCGTTGCCGGTCCTGATACACGATCAAGGCGATCAACAGCGTCGAGAACGCCCGCGTGAAGACGGTGTCCGATGCCGTCTCCCCGATTCCGTGGAACAAATGATATTTGAGCGTCGTGTGGAGCATATCCGTCAATTGTTCGTTCGTCAGGTGATCGTCTTCGATGATGAAGCGATAAAACAGCGTGTAAATCAACTGGTCCCGAAGCTCTGCATCCGTCGAGCCGATGTGATGGAGCATGGATTGGATGACCCGCTCCTCATCTAATTCCTGTAAACGAACCGTCCCGTCCTTGATATCTGTCAAAATCACTTTCAAATCAAGCTCGCTATAAATAGTCTCTTCATTCATGTCTGATCACATTCCCTCTTCGTAGGTCGCATGTAAACGTCTACTCTCGGTGTTCGACGACCGGTTGAACGATTCCTGTTACGGACCAACAACATCTAAAATATGGCTACGATGAAGACGGCGACTGAGCGTCAGGAAGTATGAAGTCTGAACAAAAAAGCAGACGCATATGCGCCTGCCCACTGTTCACCCGTTCATATATCCACGTTGCTTCATACTGACGTAATGGTCCTCCCCGATGATGACGTGGTCAAGACAAGCGATGCCGACGATATGACCAGCCTCAACAAGACGCTCCGACACTTCGATGTCTTCCCGGCTCGGGGTCGCGTCCCCGCTCGGATGGTTATGGACGGCGATGAAACAAGCAGCCGACAGCTTGAGCGCCTCGCGGAACACGTCGCGCGGATGGACAATCGACGAATTGAGCCCACCGACGAACAGCGTCTTCCGGGCGATGAGCTGGTTCTTCGTGTTCAAATACAGGCAAATGAAATGTTCCTGATTCAACAGCCGGAGTTCATCACGGAGCAGTTCATAGGCGTCCTGCGGCGAACGGATTGTCGGCGTCTCCACTTTCGGTTCCTCGACGTAACGGAGACCGATCGCAAACGCCGCGAGCAACTGCTCGGCTTTCTTCTTCGTCATGCCCTCGATTTGACAGAGGTCGCTCACAGACGCCTGCGACAGCGCCCGGAGCGTCGGATATACGTCGGACAGCCGTCGGGCCGTCTCGTGCGGGTCGCCACCCCTGCCCCCGATTTGGAGCAGCCGGGCGATCGCGGATTCAACACTTCGGTCGAGCACCATGGTCATTCCTTCACCAACTTTCGCTTCATTCACAGAAAGCGCGGCGATACCCCGTGTCGTTCGAGCGTCTCGACGAGTGGACGAATCGGCAGACCGACGACGTTATAAAAGTCTCCTTCGAGCCGTTCGACGAACAGACCGCCCGATCCTTGGATGCCGTAAGCGCCGGCTTTATCGTACGGCTCCGTCGAATCGAGGTAGCCGTCGAGCCACGCGTCCGGGATGTCGATGAACGTGACGTGCGTCGTCGTGACGAACAAGTCCTGCCGCTCGGACCCGATGATGCTGACGCCGGTGAGCACTTCATGCGTCGCTCCCGAAAGCCGTTGCAGCATGGCTCGCCCATCGTCCCGGTCTTTCGGCTTCTCTAAAATCGTCCCGTTTAAGACGACGACCGTATCCGATCCGATGACGATGGCGCCACGGTTGTCGCGGGCGACGTCCATCGCTTTCTCGCGGGCGAGGCGTCCGACGTACTCGTCCGGATGTTCCCGTCCGTTCGTCCCTTCGATGACGTTCGAGGGGATGACTTCATGCGTGATGCCGGCCTGGGTCAACAGCTCGGTCCGCCGCGGCGACATCGAGGCAAGGATGACACGTTTCTGTGTTGGTTTCATTGTAACGACTCCTTCCATATGTGCGTAACGGGCTTCTTTTCCGTATCACACTTCACTGTCGATTGTAGGCAAACGGGCACGTGAATACAATCAGAGACCTCTCAAAAAAACGCCCCTTCTTTTCGAAGGGACGTGCGGTCACGGTGTCGTATAATCGTACACCGGGATGTCTTTCGGTGTGAACGTCTGGGCCGGTACGTAGCGGTCTTCGACGAGTTGATCGAGGTCTGGGCGATAGAACGCGTCGAGTTCGACCGTGAAGTCGAGCGGCTCAGCCGTCTCGGTCGTGTTCGGTCCCGTCTCCGTAGGTCCAGTGAATTGGACCGTGCGCAAGATGTGAATCCGGTTCATCGACTCGACCGACTCAAGGAACAGGACGAGCGACTCGTACGTGTCCGCTTGGAGCGACACCGTCGAGCGGACCGATGAGGCGTTGACCGGCGTGATTTCAACCGGTTCGGCCGGTTCAGCCGTCGCACTCACATCGTTCGGTTCTGGCTCGTCGATGTCTTCTGGTACTTCCGATTCAGCGATGATGCCGTCGGCGAAAGCGATGCTCGTCACGCGAACGTCAGACAGTTGGCTCGCCTGGGACAGCGTCTCGACGACCGTGTCGAGGGCTGCTTCGGTCGGGACACGCGTCTGTAGGCGCTGCGAATCGGCGACGTCGACGACTTCGCCTTCTTGGCGCAACAGTTCGAGCTTCGTCTGTTCGAGCGACAGTTCCCGTTCGAGCGACTTGACGTTGCCTTGCTGGATGAAATACTGGTAACCGAAATAAGATGGTACGGCGATGGCCGCGAACAAACAGATTGTGAAAATTAAATAAATCGTCGAGCGTTTCATTCGCTCACCACCTCCTCATCGGTCGTCTCTTCCGTCTCGCCGTCCGGTGTCTCACCATCTGGGGTCTCCCCTTCCGGCGTCTCCGGTTCGGCATCGATGAACGTGAAGGTGAACTCGCCGATGTAGCGTGGGAGCGGTTCGTCTGTCGAATCGAGCACGCTCGGCGACAGCGTCGAATCCGTTTCGGTATCCGTCTCTTCTTGTTCCGTCTCCGCTTTCGTCTCGGTCGTCACGCCGAGCAGTTTGACGTTCTCAAACCGCACGTCGTTCAAGAGCGAGCGTTGGAACACGTTTAAATCGGCGAGCGTCTCGAACTGGGTGCGCACGCTCATGAGCGAACCGTCGGCGTAGTTATACGTCAACACGTAGCCCGTCGGTGGCAGTTGTTCCGTCAAGGCCCGTAGTGCTGGCACGGCCAACTTCTCTTCGGCCGTGAGCGCCGTCACCGTCTGGTCGAGCGATAGGACTTGCTGCCCCTTCGAGTTCACTTGCTCGGTCTGATAGATGCGAACGAGCTGCAACTGTTCTTCGAGCTGTGCCTCGTTCTGCTTCAATTCGTTCACTTCATAGAACAAGTAACCGGTCGCCCCGCCGCCAATCAAAAGCGCGAGCAGGCTCGCGATAATCGGCCACCGGAGTGTCACATCGGTCGAGTTGATGAAGTTGGCGTCGTGCTCTTTGTCGAGCGTCGCCATTCCGAGGAGCGGCAACATCTGGTGCGACAACGGTGTAGCGTGAGAGAGCGGGAGCGGGTCGTCGATCCGTTTGACCGGCACCATCGCCTCGCTTTCAATCGTCCGGACGAGGTCGTCGAGGTTCGGGACCGTCCCCGAGACGAGCAACTCGTCAATCGGACGACCGTCCGTCCGGAGCGAGTAGCGATAGAAGTCGAGGAAGCGTGCGAGTTCGTTCAACCACTCGTCCGTCTGCGTCGCGAGCGTCTCCTTCGAGCCGCTATATGTATACGTGATGATTCCGTCCGTCGTCTCGGCGCGATACGGGAGGTCGGTCTCGATGGCCCGGATGAACCGGACTTGCCCTTCCTCGAGGACGAGCAACTGGTGCGCGAACGGTGTCACGTGCCAGAGGAGTGTCGATTTGAGCGGGTCGAGCGTCTCGATTCGGCTCACGCCGTTCGCGATCGCGACCGGGCGTGGGACGATTTTCTTCAATTGGAACCCACGTTTCTTCATGTAGGCGCGGATGGCTTTCGTCAAATCGACCGAGACGGCGTGGAGCATGACCTCGGTCTTCGTCTCCGTCTCGCCGAGCACCTCGTAGTCGAAGGCGACGTCGTCGAACGGCAAGATGATCGAGCTGCCGATTTCCATGAACAGATAGCCTCGAATCTCATCTTTCGGGATCGTCGATGGAATCTCGACTTTACGGGACAATACCTCGGTCTCGGCCATATCGACGGCACAGACCATCCCTTTTCGTACTTTCAGTTTACGGCACAGTTCATCGAATGCGAGACCGAATGCGTTCTCGTCTTCAATCCGTCCCCCCACGTACGCGCCTTTCGCCAATTGGACGGACGCGCTGCGTTTGAACACGCCTTGTTTAATCACGGCCCCGTGGATGCTGAGCGCATCGAACGAGAAATACGCGACCGTTCCTTTCTCTATAGACCGGCTCATGCTGGTTTCCCCCTACATCAAATCAAAATACCAATCAAAGAAGCGTTCGCTGAACCAAAACGTCAGCATCGTGCCGAGTGCGATCGACGGCACGAACGGAATCGGCTGTTTGCGATCCATCCGTTTCAAGCCGATGAGCGTCAATCCGACGATCGCGCCAATCAAGCTCGATAAAAAGAGTGCGACGAGGACGTCGCGCGGCCCGAGAACGAGCCCGATTACTGTAAATAGTTTGACATCGCCGGCCCCAAGTCCCCCCTTGGAGACGAAAAAAACGGTGGCGAGGACAGAGAAACCGAGTGCCGCCCCGGCAATCGGGCTCCACCATGCCACACCCGCGCTATAGGCGAGCAACATGAGGACCGGTGCCGTGAACAGCAAAATGACGTTCGGGACGAGCATCGTCGACAAATCCGACATCGCTAGTGCGAGGAGCGTCGATAAGAAGACGAAGGCGAGAAGCGTCGTGAGGCTAAAGCCATACAGCCAGAAGCTATAAGCGTAACCGACCGCTCCGAGCAGTTCAAAGAGCGGGTACGTCGGCGCGATCCGCCCGCCACAGCCGCGGCATTTCCCGCGCAGGAACACGTAACCGAAGACCGGAATCAGTTCCCAAGCGGATAAGACGTGTCCGCATGACGGACAGTGCGAGCGCGGCGTGACGATGGACTGTTTGCGTGGCACGCGGAGCCCGACGACGTTCGTGAATGACGTGATGACGGCCCCAAGGACGAGGCTGTAAATAAGTCCGATGAATTCAACCAATCAAGGTCACTTCCTTACTTGTAAGTATATGCCAAAAAAAGAAAACCGGCTAGGCTGAGCGAGTGCCCAGCGCCAGCCGGAGGAAATATTATTTTACTGCAACAAGATTTGCATCTTCTTTGTTTAATGACCCTTCAGAAACTCCAGTGAATTTGTACTTTGTGCCCTCTAAGTTAACAGCGTAATTAAATTTCCCTTTTGTAGTAGCATCCTCAGTGATTACAACATTAGATGCTTTATATGCTGCATCTCCAAATGGATCTTTTAATTGAGAAAGGTACTGTTCGCCATTCTTACCTGCTGCAAAATCAAGTGTTCCTGCTTTTGGGTTCGAAGCTGTATATAATTTCGCTGCACTTACCATCTGCTTCGCATCGGCAACCATCGCATCCTTCTTCGAGTTCTCGATAATTCCACCAATCGCGACAACAGCGATGGCTGCGATAATCCCCAAGATAACGACGACGACGAGCAACTCGACGAGTGTGAGTCCGCGCTCATCTTTCAATTGTTTGGCATCTTGCCAAATCATTTTCATTTTTTCTAACATGATTCATTCTCCCCTTTTGTGTGTTTTGCTGTGATGTAAGCTAGATTCATTACCTTTGACCTAATACTAGTAGAACAATTTTACTATACATTCAAAATTTAGGATTGAAAAGATACAAATCTGCAAATAAATAAAAAGTTTCTACTGATTTTGGATATCGCCATAAATTTGGAACATCGGGACGACAATCGCGATGACGATGACGCCAACGATGCTCGCCAAGACGACAATCAACAGTGGCTCGATAATCGATTTCAGGCGGTCTGTCGTCGTCTCGACCTCGGTCTCATAAAACTCCGCGACCTCGTTCAACATCGAGTCCAAATCCCCGCTCTCCTCGCCGACCGCAATCATTTGCGTCATGAGCGGTGGAAAGCTATCGTTCCGTTCGAGCGGTTCATGGAGTGGAATTCCTTGTGCCATCATCTTGCGTGCTTGAGCAAGACCTTTACGGATGACACGGTTCGAGACGATCTTCTCGGTGATCTCAATTGCCGATAAAATCGGGACCGCCGCTTGCAGCAAGACGGCCAAACTTCGCGTCAATAACGCGATTTGCGATTTTAGGACAATTGGACCAAAAATCGGCATCTTCAACAACAATCCATCAATCACATACCGTTCCTTATCGCGCTTCAACATCCAAGTGAAGATGAGCAAGGCGATGAGGGCACCACCGAAGATGAGCCACCAATAGGCGGCGACAAAATCGGAGACGGCGACGACGATACGCGTGATGAGCGGGAGTTCCCCGCCGAGCTGTCCGAAGATGCTCGCGAACGTCGGGACGACGTTCACCATAAGGAAGGCGACGACACCAATGGCGACAATTGAGACGACGAGCGGATACGTCAACGCCGAGATGACTTTCCGTTTAACGTCATACTGTTTTTGGAGCTGGAGCCCGATTTGATCGAGCGCCTCCTCCAAGTTCCCGCTCGCCTCACCCGCGAGTGCCATCGAGCTAAAGAAGTTCGAGAATACGCGCGGATGTTTCTTGATCGCCTCCGAGAAGGCAATCCCTTCGCGTAAATCGTCCTCGACTTGGCTGAGCGTCTTCTTCAACACTTTCGACTCGGTCTGGACGCGCAAGATGGACGTCGCCCGAACAATTGGCACGCCGGCCCGGATGAGCGTCGCGAACTGACGCACGTACATAATCAAATGTTCAATCTTGACTCGCTCGGGGAGCAAGTTCACTTCTTTATTCAGTCCGGTCGACTCGAGTTCAGCGAGCTCGGTGACGAGAATCGATTCTTGGCGCAGCTTTTCTTTCGCCTCCCGGAGCGAGACGGCGGTGACCCGCCCTTTCTTACGCTTCCCGTTCAGCAGTTTACCTTCGTATTGGAAGATGGCCATTCAGTCACCTCTCTTCATTTGGTACGGCGTTCGGGTTGATGACGCCTTGACGGACGAGCTGTTCGATCGCCATGTCCATCGTCTGCATCCCGTTCTGCCGGTTCGTCTGGATGACGGTCGGGAGTTGGAACTCCTTCTCGTTCCGAATCAAGTTGGCGACGGCCGGATTGCCAATCATAATCTCCATCGCGGCGACACGACCTTTCGGCACGTCGACGCGCGGGAACAAGCGCTGACTGACGACACCGAGCAGGACGTTGGCGAGCTGGGTCCGAATCTGGTCCTGTTGCTCGGCCGGGAACGCGTCGATGACACGGCTGACGGTCGACATCGCGCTCGACGTGTGGAGTGTCGCCATGACGAGGTGGCCCGTCTCGGCAGCCGTCATCGCCGTCGAAATCGTTTCGAGGTCACGCATCTCCCCGAGCAAGATGACGTCCGGGTCTTGCCGGAGCGCGGCCCGAAGCCCGTCGACAAACTTCATGACGTCCGAGCCAATCTCACGCTGGTCGACGATGCTCTGGTCGTGCGAGTGCAAATACTCAATCGGATCTTCGAGCGTGATGATGCGCTTGCGCTGCGTGCGGTTAATCTCATGAATCATCGCGGCGAGTGTCGTCGACTTCCCTGACCCGGTCGGACCCGTGACAAGGATGAGCCCGTATGGTTTCTCAATCAACCGTTTTAACACTTGCGGCAAATCGAGCTCGTTCATCGTCGGGATTTCCCCGGAAATGGACCGGAACGCGATGGCGACCGTGCCCCGTTGATAATAGGCGTTGACGCGGAACCGCGATACGCGCGGAACCCCGAACGAGAAGTCGAGGTCGCGCTGCATCTCGAGACGGCCCCGCATCTCTTCGGTCATAATCTCTTTCAAATAGCTCTCGATATGGAGCGGCAACACTTTCTCGTCACCCATCGTGATGAGGCTGCCGTCGACCCGGATGATCGGCGGCGAGCCGGCGGTCAAATGGATGTCCGAGGCGCGTTGTTCGACCGCTTTCGTTAAAATCACTTCAATCGACTGATGGATCATAGGCTCACTCCGTTATCACTGTTCTCAATATCTCTTCGGTGTTCGTCAGTCCGAGTGCGACTTTCTCAAGTCCATCGGCGAGGAGGAAGCGGACGCCTTGTGCTTTCGCATAGGCGACCATCTCGGCCTCCGTCGCTTGGTTCATAATCAACCGGCGCAATCCCTCATCAATCGGCACAACCTCATGGATGGCGAGCCGTCCACGGTATCCCGTGAAATTACACGAGGCACAGCCGTTGCCGCGCATGATTCGGTCGACCGGGACACCTTCAGCGGCAAACAGTTCCTGTTCCCGTTTCGACACCGGCTGTTCGTGCCCGCAGTCCCGACAGACGCGACGGACGAGCCGCTGGGCGACCAGTCCTGATGTCGAGGCGGCGACAAGGAACGGTTCGACCCCCATGTCAATCAAGCGAGTGATCGAGCTGATGGCCGAGTTCGTATGTAGTGTCGATAACACCAAGTGACCGGTCAATGATGCCCGGATGGCAATCTCGGCCGTCTCGGTGTCCCGGATTTCCCCGACCATGACGATGTTCGGATCTTGTCGCAAAATCGAGCGCAGACCCGACGCGAACGTCAAGCCGACCTTGGCGTTGACTTGGACTTGGTTGATGCCGTCGAGCTGATACTCGACCGGGTCCTCGACCGTGATGATGTTCTTCGATTCATCGTTCAATTCGCGCAGCGACGCATAGAGCGTCGACGATTTCCCTGATCCGGTCGGCCCGGTGATGAGGATAATCCCGTTCGGCCGTTTCAACATGTCGCGGTACACCGCCTCGTTCTCGTCGCCGAAGTCGAGTTTCGTCAAATCGGTCAACCCTTCCGAGGAATCGAGCACCCGGATGACGATTTTCTCGCCATACATCGTCGGGAGCGTCGAGACGCGGAAGTCGTACGGGCGGCCCCGAAGCGTATATTTAATGCGCCCATCCTGTGGCAAGCGGCTCTCGGTGATGTCTAGGTTACTCATGACCTTGAGGCGCGTCAGCATGACACTTTGAATCTTCTTCGGATAAGTCGCTTCGGTTCGTAAATCACCGTCGACCCGAAGGCGCACGTGCAACTGTTTCTCGTGCGGGTCGAAGTGGATATCTGAGGCTCGTTGGTCGATGGCGCTCAAGAAGAGCTGATTGACGAGACGGATGACCGGTGCGTCATCTCGCGACGCCGTCTCTTCGCGATCGAGTTCCGGCGCTTCTTCTTTTAAAATCTCGATGAGTGACGCGTCCATCTCGTAATAGCGGCCAATCGTCTTGCGAATCTGTTCGCGCGTAGCAATCCCGACCTCGATGTTCATCCCGGTCTGAAGCCGGACGTCATCGATGGCGATCAAATCAAGCGGGTCCGCCGTCGCGATGAACAACGTGTTCCCTTGTAACGAAATCGGCATGATGTCATGTTTTTGGGCGATGACTTTCGGGACGAGTTTCGTCACGGTCACGTTGATATCTTCTGAATATAATGAAATGACCGGCACGTTCAACTGTTCGTGCAACACTTGAATCAATTGCGTCTCGGTCAAATAGTTTAATCGCATGAGCGCGTCCCCGAGCTTTTCCCCAGTCCGCTTTTGTGCGAGCGCTTCGTCGAGCTGGCCTTGCGTGATGATACCCGCCTCGACGAGCATCTCGCCGAGCCGTTTTTTCATTCTTCTCAACTTACTTCACCATCCTCTGAGGTACCTCCTGTGCGACGTCTCGCTGTTCGATGAACGCACTGAGTGCCGCACCGCCGGCCAAACCGAGGGCGAGGAGGACCCACGCCCACCACGTCCGCTCGAGCCCTTCGACGTACAGGCTATAGACGCCGAGCGATAGCACGGCGACGAGCAATACGATGACCCCTTTCGTCTCGCGTTTCCGAATGTACGGAATCGACAAGGCGAACACGGTCAATGTGGCGAGTACCCAAAAGGCGATTAAAATTAAATATCCGATCATCCGACTGCCCCCTCACTTGGTACCGGATCCGTGTCATGAACCGGTGGCTGTTCTTCAAACTGATTCAATCCGTCATCTTCTACATCGTCATCGAACGGGTCATCTTCCAGTGTTTCATCCGGGAAAGTTGGGATGACCGGTTCGACAGGCTCTGGAGGTGGGAGCGGGACGGAACTTTTCGTCACGATCTCCGGGATCGGCTCATAAAAATCAAACCCGAGCAGTTCGAGCGACTCACCCGTATCCGTGATGCGGACACGGTACAGCTTGCCTGACTCGCCGGTCTGTCCGGACTGGGTCACAGACGAACTACCAGCTGTAAGCGATGGCGAGAAGCGAACGATGTTTTGGTAAGGGACGCTCGTCACGTCTTCGACGCGCGACTCGTACGCTCCAACGAATACTTTACCGAGCAATTGGACCGTCATCGCGTTCCCTTCTTCTAAGACGATGAGTGCGTACGGTGTCTGTTCCGTGTTCTGGACAGCGAAGTTCGAGCGCTCGTCGACTTTGACATCATAGCCGAGCTCGATGCCGGTCGGGAGCGTCTCATGTTGCACGCGTTCAAGGATTTGGAACGGTGTCGCCGCAAACAACTGATACATCGATGACCCGAGCGTGCTGAGCGCGTCAAAATCTTCCCCGAACGCTTTCAAGCTGAAGATGTCCCCGGCTTCCATCTCGAAGCCGTTCATCCGTTCGAGTGCCGAGCGCATCGCTGGTGTCGGACTGACGGTGATTGAGGCGACGACTTCGCTCTCCGTCGCCGTCATCTCGAGGACCACATCTGAGTTCAAGTTCGATGCCGCTTCGACGAGCGGTGGTGTCACCATCGATAGCGTCACCGGTTGATTCTCTAAGTAAGGCGTCAACCGCTCTTCGTCGACCGTCGTGACGAGCGGATATGTACCCGGTTCAGAAGCCGTCTTGAGCGTCGCATCGACGTTGAATGAGACGACGTCCTTGCCGACTTCGAGTGCCGTCCCATCGACGAGCGTCACCGTGAACGGCGTGTTGTTGAAGTCTTTGATGGCGTTATCGAGCCGGACGACCGCCTCTTCCTTCGTCATCCCCGACACATCGATGCCGGCCACGGTCGTCTCTTTATATGTAGCACTCGTCTTCGCCGAGGCGTCGAGATAGTTCACGAGCCCGATTGTCGGCAATGACACGAGCAGGACAAGTCCCGCCAGGATGAACAAATGCATCCCATATCGCTTCATTCCATTTCCCCCTCTATTTCAAGTCAAATGAGACTTTTGAATTACTATCCGTTCCCACTGTAACTTTAGTATAATATGCATTGTACAGAAAATAACAATTATTTCAGGTGAAAAGTATCTTTTTTCCTATCTTTAAATGAATATTGAAAAGGAGGTCAATGCGTTGGACCGTTCCGAACAAGGTTTCACGCTCGTCGAAGTACTCGTCTCGATCGTCGTCGTCTCGATCCTGGCATTATCGCTCATGAATATCTTCTCCCAAAGCTTGCGAATCACCTCCTCGGATCTTGACCGGACCGTGGCGAACCAAGTCGCCCAAAACACGCTCAATACATTGAAGCGCCGTGCAGCCGAGACCCGGGACCCGATTGATATCGCGGCGCTCCAACAAACACCGGCCAATGTCTGTGATTTGTGTGACGTCACCATCAACGGACGCGCCTTCGATGTGACCATCCTCTCTCCGGGCAATGAGCCGGCCGCTGACCTCGTCAACGTCGAGATTACCGTCGCCTCGGAGACGTTGCTCCAACCGATTACGTTGAAAGGAGTGGTGACGAATGCGACGCTTCAAGATAAATTCCCTGAGACGGACGTTCCGGAGCTTCCGTGACCGTGAGGACGGCGTCACGCTCGTCGAGTTGTTGCTCGCGCTCGTCATCTCTGCCATCTTCGCTGGCATCGTGATCACCGTCTTCTTGTCCGGCTCGCTCGGTTTCCGTCTGACGAACGATACGAGCTCGCTTCGAAGCGAGGCCGACTATTTGATCACGAGTGTCCTCCAAGACATCAACCGGACCGAGTTCGACGCCTTGACCGTCAACGGGGATACATATTCGTTCCACCGTCTCCATACTCCGCGCATCTCGACGGAAGGGATCCTGTATCGTCAAGGCGATTATATGGAGGACGCCGTGCTCGAGCTCGACCCGTCGAGCTTTGTGACGAACAATCCTGACGTCATCGTTCAGTCCGTCGACATCGACCTCCGTGACGAAGTGACCGATCTAAGGCGCGGACGTGAGGCATATATCACTTCTGGATTGATTGAAATTCAAGTGACACTCGCCTCTCGTGAAGATACGACGCTCGTCAAAACGTTCACGAGCACCATCCCGTTATGAAAAGAGGGAGTCAAATGAAACAAGATGAACGAGGCTACGTCCTCATCCTCGTCCTCGTGACGATGGCGGCACTAGCCGTCCTCTCGCTCGCAGCGATTCAAGTCAACTTGGCCACGAACAAGCAGACGAATCTCCGTGTCGATGAGACGCAACTCGATACCGACGTCAAAGGCGTGCTCGATGTGCTTGTCGCCGACCTCCGAGCGACGTTCCCGCTTCACGATGCGAATGTCGTTCAACCGTATATGGAGAACGAGCAATTGTTCCAGGCGAAAGTCGAGACTGTACTTAAACAGGATACGTTGTATGCAGGGACGCGCCAATCGGGCGATAACGATATCCGCTACTCAATCACCCGCTCGACAGCGGACCAGGCGAACGCCCCGTTCACGACGGTGCTCACGTTGACCGCGACCGGGACGACGAAAGCGAAGCCGGAACAGCCGATGCAAACGAGCTCGTATAGCCAAGAAGTGTATGTGACGGCGCTGCCGTCATTCCTCTATTACGTGCTCGGGTCGGACGACACGTTGAAGGTCAACGGTCCACCGAAGATTGAAGGGAACTTGTTTGCGGGGACAAAGCTCGCACTCGAACGCGACGCGAAGTACCAACTGAAAGACCAAATCAACACGCTGAACAATAGCGCCTCGAGTCGGTTTTATCTCGATGGCCGTATTGACCTCGGAAACGGGGCGACGTGCGACGGCTGCGAGACGCCGAACTACTTTACGAATTCGACCACGCCTGGTGTGAACTATGAACCTGAGATTGGTCCGGTTGAGAGTACCTTTTCTCGCTTTAACTTGAATTACTCGGTCATCCAGTTCGCGAACCGACACCGTGCCACTGCCGGTAAATTGCCTTATACCAATTCACCGAAGCAAACGCTGTTTCAATCAACGTTAATCCCGACATCGACGATTTCACCCTTTCTCAAGCAAACTTACGTCGTCGATGGAGAGACAACGCCACGTGAACGGCCGACCGAGTTTATCGATTCCAGCCAGCTCAATTCGGTCCAAACGTTACAACTCGTCAATCTTCCAGTAGGTGTGACAGGTCCGATGGTCATCACCAAGTCGATTACGAACAGCACCGTCCCGCTTCTCTTAAACGGAGATGTCACCATCGACGCATTAGACACCATCACCATTAGCCGCCCACTAATCATTAATGGGGATTTGACGATTCGTGGGAAAGTCGCGTTCAATACGACCGTTTATACATTAGGAGACGCGTTCATTGATCGCGCGGATTTATTGCCGGTCGCTTCTGGTGCGAATGACAGTTCACTCGTCCTGCTCGCCGAAGGAAAAATTTTATTGAATCGAATCAATGAATTCCAGGACAGTTCTTCGACGCTCCAAGCATTTATGTACAGCGCTTCGACTGAACCGACTCGACTCTATTCTGTCGGCTCCATTGTCAACATGAAAGGCGGTCTGTATAGTAAAGGGCCGCTCGAAGTAAACACATTCCGCGGTTCGTTTAAATCATTACCGCAACAGGCGAATAAACAAGCTTATTTCGCTCCTGGGAATGTGATTGCCTCTCCAGACGTCGACGATTCACGTCTCGTCATGGAATATAATGAGGGTGTATTCCGCCAAATCGACACGCTCCCGGTCACAAACCAGCTCCAACTGTTCGTCGGTCAACAATTGAAGAAATGAAAAAGAGGCTGCTCTCACGAGTAGCCTCTTTTCTATGATTGAGATTAATAGAAATCGCCAGACGGATCTTCGGTTCCTGGGTTCGGATCCGTACCTGCTTTGACGCGGACGTAGAACGTTTGGCTGATGATTTTCGGACCTTCTCCTGCTTTAAATGATGCACTGACGTCCTCTGTGACCAGACCGATTTTCGCGATACCCGGCTTCAAGAGTGTCAATACGCCATCTTTTGCGGTCATGACATCCGTTCCTTCGAGGACAGTCAAACCGTAACCCGTCACGTTTGCCGTCTCCGGCCAGAATTTGACCGGATAGCTATATGGGCTGTCTGTCATGTAGAGAATGACGTTCGGTGTCGAGACTTTTTGTGGATACTCTTTCACGTTAATCAAGACAGGCATCGTCTGTCCGATATAATCCTTTAATTTCGCAACGACCGAAACGTTGCTCGTACTCCCATGCTCGGCTTGTACGGTAGCAGACGTGTTTTGACTTGAGAGAATTTTCAAGGCGGACGAATCAGCGTTCCATTTTACAGCAAGCGGATTGGCAAGAGCTTGTTTATCTTCCACCAATTGTTCCAATGTCAATAAAGTCTGTTGCTTAACCAATGTTCCTGCTTCATTTTTGTACACCCAAAGTTCTTGATCATTTGTAGTTAATGATAAATCCGGTAGTTTTACGACAACCTTCATATCATTTGATTTAACTTTTTGACCGTTCGCGTATTCATAAACGGCTTTCACAGTCGCCTCACCGGCATCCAACGCTTTTAACGTAACGCTTTGATTCGTTGAATTCGTTTGATTTACGAAACTGGACTTATCAATTTCCCATGTGAGTTTCGCATTTGGTGGAATCGCCGCTTTCACAGTCGATAAGTTAGCTTCTACCGTTTTTGAATTCCCCAAATAAATCGTCGTTTCACTTGGAACGTTGATTTTCAGTTCTTCTACCGTCACCGTCGTTTTTGTGAAGCCACTCCCAGCATCAGTGAACGAACGATTATGTTTTTGCGCACCGCTCCCATTCCCAGAATGGTCAGCTTCCAACGAATAGGCATACCGTCCGTTTTCGAACGTATAACTACCCGGTTTTTCTGCAATCAATTTGACGGTGATGAGGTCAGAGAATGCTGCATTCTTATAATCATTACAAGATTCAAGTCCGGAGTTTTTCTTTCCACAGAGTACATTGATTGTTCCCGTTAAGAGACGTGTTTTAGGATCAAAATTTAAATTGTGAGCTGTTGAAGGAGTTACGACTGCAGATAATCCTTCTGGAATTGTCTCTTCAATTGTCACAGCCCATTCTACATACTTGTAAGAATTGATGTTCGGACCGTTTGTAAAATCAAGAATGTTATTCAATGACAAGTCATATGTCAAATCAAAACTGTCTCCTATGAGCACAGCTTCTGGTGTAACTGTTCGAATTGTCTCATCTTTAATATCCGTTTGAAAAACAATGCCCTGTTTGTTTCCATTACCGTTACCATTATTGCCGTTATTGTTCCCATTTCCTCTTCCGTTCCCGTTATTCGCAAACGTTGATGTATACGCGAACAACAATAAGACCATCCCTATTACTATGAGGAACCCGTACTTGGATCTTAGCTGCCTCTTCATCGTTGTGCCTCCAGTCGGTTTGTCATCACACTTCTTCAGTTAATTCATACCCCTTTTTCTTCCTGTTCACAAGCGGTTTTTTTCAAACTTTGGAAATAGGTTCTGACTTCACTGATAAAGTAGAGAGACCCGGTCACGACGAGCGTCTCGGATTTCGGTGCTTCGAACCACGCAGCCAACCAATCCTGCCAGTCCACGTAACGAGCACCATCCGCAATCAGACTGTCTTTCGTCCGGGCACGCGGAAAATCGAACGTCGTCTCATAGACGCCCGCCACTTTCTGGAGCGACGCGACCATCGCTTCCCGGTCCTTATCGGCAAGAATGGCGGCAAGGACGGTCACGTCACGCTCAAGTTTCAGCTGTTCGACGAGTGCGGCGACGCCTTCGGCATTATGCGCCCCATCGAGTACGATACGAGGCTGTCTTGAGACGAGCTCATAGCGTCCCGGATGTTGCGCCGATTCGAGTCCCGCTTGAATCGTCTCTGTTCTCCAGCCGAGATGGCGCGCGACGGCGACAGCACACGCTCCGTTATACGCTTGATGGTGTCCGGTCAATCCGAGTGTCACCGGAGGCATCCCATCATACGTGACGACCGTGTCGGCCCCATCCTCTACGGATGAGACGAGCGGCGTGACGTCGTGAATCGACGCGTCCATCGTCTCACCTTGTTGTTCGAGCAACTCAATCAATCGCTTCTCCGTCAAGCTATGGAACATCGGGACACCCGACTTCATGATACCGAACTTCTCGAGCGCGATTTCTTCAAGCGTGTCACCGAGGATGCCTTGATGGTCATGCCCGATCGACGTCACGATTGTCGCGAGCGGCTTCTGTAACACGTTCGTCGAGTCGAGACGTCCTCCGAGCCCGACTTCCCAAATGACGAGGTCAGGCTGTTGCTCATGGAAATAGAGCCACGCCATGACCGTCAGCAGTTCGAACTCCGTCAACGTCTCTGGTGACGAGTTCGCACAGTCACGGACTCTATTGGCGATGCGGATGAGGTCCTCTTCTCGAATCGGTTCCCCGTTCAACATGATCCGTTCCTCGAACTGGATGATGTATGGCGAGATGAACGTCCCGACGTTCAAGCCCTGTTTCGTCGCCATGGCCCGCAAGAAAGCGACCGTCGACCCTTTCCCGTTCGTCCCCGCCACGTGAATCGACGGCAATTCCTTGATTTGTAGCGCGTTCAGCATCCACTCGATTCGTTTCAGGCCCGGCTTAATCCCGAACCGCAGCTGCCCGTTCAGCCATTCCAATACGTCTAGTCTCGTCTCCATCTTCCATCACTCCTGTTTTCACACTTCCCTCTCATCTTACCAAAATTCGCGAAGCGCTATGCAAGGAATCGGCTGTGCTATACTCGAGTCGAAGAAGGGGGAATCACCATGACAACTAATTGGAACTTCGAGGCGACCTACCTCGATCTCCGTGACATCTTTTACGACCGGGGACCGGTCCATCCGGTCGATAAGCCCGAGCTCGTCCTTTGGAACGAAGCGCTCGCCGAGACACTCGGACTCGACGCCGAAGCACGTCAAGACGTCGCACTCTTTGCCGGTAATCGCCAGACGGAGACGTCGTTCTCACAAGCGTATGCCGGCCACCAGTTCGGCCATTTCACAATGCTCGGTGACGGACGAGCACTCGTGCTCGGGGAACATGTCGCCCCGAACGGAAAGCGTGTCGATGTTCAATTGAAAGGCTCAGGTCCGACCGAGTATTCGCGTGGAGGCGATGGACGGGCCGCCGTTGGACCGATGGTGCGCGAGTTCCTCATCAGTGAGGCGATGCACGCCCTCGGCATCCCGACGAACCGGGCGCTCGCCGTCGTCACGACCGGTGAGCCGATCATGCGCCAAGGACCGAAGCATGGTGCCATCTTGACGCGCGTCGCGGCAAGCCATTTGCGCGTCGGTACGTTCCAATATGCCGCTGCGGCCGGCTCGATTGATGACGTCATCGCTCTCGCCGACTATGCGATTCAGCGCCACGACCCTGATCTTGAAGGACAGCCGAATCGCTATGAACAGTTCCTCGGCCGCGTCATCACCCGCCAAGCGAAGCTCATTGCGGATTGGCAACTCGTCGGATTCATCCACGGCGTCATGAACACGGACAACACGTTCATCAGCGGTGAAGGGATCGATTATGGCCCGTGTGCATTCATGGATACGTATCACCCGAACACCGTCTTCAGTTCCATCGACCGCGAGGGACGCTACGCCTATGCGAATCAGCCGTATATCGGGTCGTGGAACTTGGCCCGCCTCGCCGAGACGCTGTTGCCGCTCCTCGCTGACACGCAAGAAGCCGCCGTCGATATCGCAAACAAATTGTTGAACGACTACACGGAAACGTACAAAGAGGCATACTTCACCGGACTTGCCCATAAAATCGGGCTCTACGTCCGAAAAGATGGCGACGATGAACTGACGGACGAGTTGCTCCGACTCATGATGGAGTCTGAGGCTGACTTCACGAACACGTTCCGCGCGCTCACACTCGGCGACACAAATTCGCTTGCCTTTGCTAAGCAAGATGATGGAAAGGCGTGGCTGTCCGCTTGGCAAAAACGCCTCGGAGAGCAAGGTCTCCCGGATGAGGACGTCATCCGGCTCATGCGTCAGCATAACCCGGCCGTCATTCCTCGCAACCATCACGTCGAGGCCGCCCTCACAGCAGCCGAGCGCGGCGACTTCGGTCCGACGCAAGTACTGCTCGACGTATTGCGGAAGCCTTACGATTATGAAGCCGACTATGGACGCTATGTCTCACCAGGACCACCACGGACGTATCCGTATCAGACGTTTTGTGGCACGTGAACCATTCTGCTTCGGCAGGATGGTTTTTTTGGAACCTTTTTCATTTTCGAGCGTAAAGTGGATAACATCACTTTTAGGAGGTTCAACATGCTTCTACTCACTTCACTCATTGCGTTAGGGTTTGCCTGCTTGATGTCAATCGAGCTATTGCAAGGACCATTCATAGATGACTGGGCCTGGCTAATGCCTGCCTTTTTCTTTGCTGTTTCCTTTTCCACCTTGATGAGACATTTGAATAACCTTGAATGGAATGAATCGAAATGAAGATGACTATCTTGCTCATGGCAATCATCGTCTTATCCACGTCCTATCTCGTCTACAGTTTTTATCTGTCATTTACGGGTCAGCCGATTCAGCCGCAAGTAACTGGACTCGCAATCGGCGTCCTGCTCACGTCCTCGTATTTCGTGACAACCGGTCGTCTTCCGTTTTGGACAGAACCGGAGGAAGAAGACGTATGAAGGTTCTTTATTCCGTCTTGGTAGGATTCGGAAGCATCCTTTATGTCGTCTATGCCATGCACCTATTCCGCATTGGTTATCCTCAACCGCTCCTCTTGCATGTTTTGTTTGCCGCCACTGTATTTGGCATAATCTACATCGAACGCAAACGAAACCCCGAACATCGATGACGATGCTCGGGGTTGTTCTTTTCTATAGACTCATAGTCCGAAATGAATCATGTCCTTCTTGTCTACTTGGGCTTGTGTGATTTTGGAAATAAGTCGATTCAGTTGTTCCGACTCATGCGTGTACATCATCGCTTTGACGACTTGATAGAACAGCGCCAGTGACTCATATGGAATGAGCGTGATCCCGCATTCGTCTAATCCGAATCCAGGACGGTCATAGGAGTGGAAATACGTGCGCATCTCGTTCAGCTCCTCGATAAACTCATCCACCCACTCCCCATCCACCGAGACACAATCGAAGTGTTCAGGTGTATACGTATCATATGATGATTGACGATTTGTTGAATCCAATACACCGAATTCGTGCGTGTATGGCATGGCCATCCCTCCCTGTAAAAATATGTACACTTTAAATACCTTCATCGACTTAACCAAGTTTCGACCTACGTTCCTAACACGCATTCTCAATGAGAGTCTATGTAACGAATGGCAATGTATAATTATTTTCTTAGTCCGTTAAATCCCAAAATGAACCAAGTCTTTGCCTTCGCGTTCGGCTTGAATGATGAGACTCGCCAAATCGCTCAACTCTTCTGAACGATGGAATACACGTGACTGCGTGACGATGTCATAAAACATCGATAACGATTCGTTTGGGATGAGGGTAATTCCGTAATAATCCAGCCCGAGATCAGGACGATGATACGAATGAAAATAGGTCCGCATAATCGAGCACGCTTCCATAAGCTCTTGGATAAAATCATCATCAACCTCAGTGTAGCCATTATAATCTGGATTACGTGTAGGTGCTTTCAATGTTCGTTCCCATAAATCAAATTCGTGCACTGGCAAATTAGAACTCATCCTTTCGCCTGCTTCAATTTATTCTTTAATTGGAAAATCCACCGACCACGCCTCCGGTAGCGAGTCCGAAAGGTCGAGCAACACCTCTTCCGACACATTGCCCGTCACGACGATGAGCTTGCCCTGGTCTACGTAAAACAAGCCGTTCCCTTCCGGTTGATTCAAGCGATACCGCTCATTCGAAACGTCACGCCGTTCAATCAATTCTCCGTCAGCCACACTGAAAGCATCGGTCACTAAAATCGTGATGCATTGCGTCTCATCATACAACGTCCACATCTCCACCGGCCGCTCGAGCTGACTCATCTCGAAGTTGTCGACAAACAGCTCTTCTTCAGGCAAGTCCAACCCGTGTCGGACTTTTTCGGCCGCCTCGGGAATCGTAAAGTTTTGAATCCCGTGCAACCCCCACTCCTCGTCCCGTGAATAGTTGAATACGCCGAACGAATCGTCGCGGTTTGGTAACTTAATGGCAATGAGCCCGAGATCATCGATGACGGTTTCATAGATTACACCGTCTCTCGCTGGTCGCTCGGACGTACCATCTGTATATTGAAGTGTGTATTGGGCCGTGACCGCATCAACTAGTCGAACGGTCCCTTTTGGCACGTCCTCAATCATCGAGCCGAACACTTCTTTGTCCGTCGTTACGGGAATATCCTTGGAAGACGTCTCTTCTGCACTTTCATTAATTGTCACTCCTGATTCCGTCGGTTCGATCGGTTCAGCTCGTTCCGCCACACACCCACTCAGTCCCATAACTGCCAAACTTAACATCATTCCGATTCGTCTCATGTCACACCACCTTTATATCGTCTCCTCTCCTAAATTCCACCAAACGACAAAAAAACCTTCTTCGGAGAACAAGTCTCCAAAGAAGGTTGATTCATTATTTACGCAACTCTTCCAAACGGGCGCGGACTGCGTCACGTTTGTCGAGGTAGTCTTTCTCTTTCGCCTTCTCTTCGTCGATGACGTGAGCCGGTGCCTTGCCAGTGAAGCCTGGGTTGCCGAGTTTCTTCTGAACGCGCTCGACTTCCTTCTCGTACTTCGCCACTTCTTTTTCAAGACGGGCGATTTCTTCCTCAAAGTTGATGAGGTCAGCGAGTGGGATGAACAGTTCCGCACCCGTCATGATGGCTGACATCGACTTATCAGGAGCCGTCAAGCCACGTCCGATTTCGAGCTCGGTCGCGTTCGTGAACTTGCCGATTGTCGTTTCGTTCGCGCTCAAGTAATCTTGTGTCGCCTCATCCGACGTCGAGATGAAGAGCTGAATCGGTTTCGACATTGGGGCGTTCACTTCCGAACGGATGTTACGGACCGAACGGATGACGTTCATGACCGCTTCGAACGCTGGTACCGAGTCCGCGAAGTGGAGCTCGTCGCGGCGTGTCGGGTAGCTCGCACGGACAATCGAGTCGCCTTCGTGCGGCAAGTGCTGCCAGATTTCCTCTGTGAGGAACGGCATGAACGGATGCATGAGACGCATGATTGAGTCGAGCGTGTACGCGAGCACTGAACGCGTCGTCGCTTTCGCAGCCTCGTCCTCACCGTAGAGCGTGAGTTTCGCCATCTCGATGTACCAGTTACAGAACTCTTCCCAGATGAAGTTGTACAAGTAACGGCCGGCTTCGCCGAACTCATACTTGTCGACGAGACGTGTCACTTGGTCGATTGTGTCGTTCAAGCGAGTGAGAATCCACTTGTCAGCGAGCGTCTTCTCACCTGACAAATCGATCTCCTCATACTTCATGCCGTCCATGTTCATAAGGGCGAAACGGCTCGCGTTCCAAATCTTGTTCGCGAAGTTCCATGTCGATTCGATTTTCTCCCAATAGAAACGAAGGTCGTTCCCTGGTGTCGATCCCGTAAGGAGGAACCAGCGGAGCGAGTCCGCGCCGTATTGGTCGATGACTTCCATCGGGTCGACGCCGTTACCGAGCGACTTCGACATCTTGCGGCCTTCCGAGTCGCGGATGAGACCGTGGATGAGCACGTCGTTGAACGGCTGCTTCCCAGTGAACTCAAGCGATTGGAAAATCATGCGAGATACCCAGAAGAAGATGATGTCGTAACCCGTGACGAGCGCGCTCGTCGGGAAGTAACGTTTGAAGTCTGCCGAGTCCGTATCCGGCCAGCCCATCGTCGAGAACGGCCAAAGCGCTGACGAGAACCATGTGTCGAGCACGTCTTCATCTTGATGCCAGTTCTCACTGTCCGCCGGTGCTTCTTTACCTACATAAATCTCACCTGTCTCATTGTGGTACCAAGCCGGGATGCGGTGACCCCACCAGAGTTGGCGGCTGATACACCAATCACGGATGTTCTCCATCCAACGGAGGTATGTGCCTTCGAACCGCTCTGGGACGAAGTTGACTTTCGTATCGTCATGTCCTTGCGCTTCGAGCGCTGCTTTCGCGAGCGGCTCCATGTCGACGAACCACTGTTTCGAAAGATAAGGCTCGATGACTGCGCCTGAACGTTCCGAGTGACCGACCGAGTGCGTGTGTGGCTCAATCTTGACGAGCGTGCCGTCTGCTTCTAGGTCTTTGACGAGTTGCTTGCGGCATTCGAAACGGTCGAGCCCTTCGTACTTGCCAGCATTCTCGTTCATCTTGCCGCCTTCGTCCATGACGAGGATGCGCGGGAGCTCGTGGCGGTTCCCGATCTCGAAGTCGTTCGGGTCGTGCGCCGGTGTGATCTTGACGCAACCTGTACCGAACTCCATGTCGACGTAGTCGTCAGCGACGATCGGAATCTCGCGGTTCATGACCGGAAGCATGATCGTCTTGCCGACGAGGTGCGCGTAACGCTCATCTTTCGGGTTAACGGCAACGGCCGTATCGCCGAGCATCGTCTCCGGACGCGTCGTCGCGATCTCGATGTGGCCTGAGCCATCAGCGAGCGGGTATTTCATGTGATAGAACGCGCCTTCGACTTCTTGATAGATTACTTCGATATCCGAAACGGCCGTCTTTTGCGCCGGGTCCCAGTTGACGATATATTCGCCGCGGTAAATCAAGCCTTTCTCATAGAGGCGGACGAACACTTCCTGGACCGCTTTCGAGAGTCCTTCGTCGAGCGTGAAGCGCTCACGTGAGTAGTCGAGACCGAGGCCAAGTTTTGACCATTGGGCACGGATCGTATCGGCGTACTCGTCTTTCCATTCCCACGTCTTCTCGAGGAACTTCTCGCGTCCGAGGTCATAGCGCATAATGCCGTCCTCACGGAGCTTCTGTTCGACTTTCGCTTGTGTCGCGATCCCGGCGTGGTCCATCCCTGGGAGCCAGAGGACGTCATAGCCTTGCATGCGCTTGAGGCGCGTCAATAAGTCTTGGAGCGTCGTGTCCCACGCGTGTCCGAGGTGAAGTTTCCCTGTTACGTTCGGTGGCGGGATGACAATCGTGTACGGCTGTTTTGAATCGTCCTCGTCTGCTTTGAATACGTCGTTCTCTAACCAGTAGTCATACCATTTCGCTTCCGTCGCACTTGGATCGTACTTCGTCGGCATGGTGATTTCGTTTGTCTCGTTGGCCATATGCCCAACCTCCTCTAATAATGTGGACAAAAAAACGGCTACTCTCGTCCTTAACGCTAAGGACGAAAGAAGCCGTATCTTCCGCGGTACCACCTTAGTTCGCCAACATGTGGCGCCCTCAAAATCGAATAACGGTCGATGGACCGGACCTTCCTACTTCGTTCAAAAGGTCAGCTCCGAGGCGACTTCCGCACCATCCTTCGCGGCCTCGCACCAAGCGGCCGCGTCTCTGAAAAAGGATGTTATTGGCGTACTATTCCTCATCGTAGCTTTTAATCGTATCTGTTAAATAATTGTAGCGACAGAAGATGGTTCCGTCAAGATTACAATGAAAACTCTTGTTGCAGCTCTTTGAACGTCGCGTCGACCGCTGCGAGCGTCAAGTCGATATCTTCGTCCGTGTGAACGGTCGAGAGGAACAATCCTTCGAACTGTGACGGTGGCAAGAACACGCCGCGCGCCGCCATCTTCTGATAGTAAGCGCGGAACAGGTCGAGGTTCGCCGTCTTCGCCTTCTCGAAGTTCGTCACTTTCTCATTCGTGAAGAAGAATCCGAACATCGATCCGGCCCGGTTCGTGTCGTGCGGGATGTTATACTTCTCGGCCGCTTTCGTATAGCCTTCAGCGAGACGGTCTGCTTTGCGTTCGAACTCAGCATAGTGCTCAGGCTTGAGTTGCGACAACGTCGTGTAGCCGGCGATCATCGCGAGTGGGTTACCCGAGAGCGTTCCTGCCTGGTAAATCGGTCCTTGCGGCGCGATTTGTTCCATAATCTCGCGTTTCCCGCCATAGGCACCGACCGGTAGGCCGCCGCCGATGACTTTCCCGAGGCACGTCAAGTCTGGCGTCACGCCGAAGTAGCCTTGGGCACAGTTATAGCCGACCCGGAATCCGGTCATGACCTCGTCAAAGATGAGGAGCGAGCCGTATTGTTCCGTGATTTCGCGGAGTCCTTCGAGGAATCCAGGTTGCGGTGGCACGAAGCCCATGTTACCGGCCGCCGGTTCGACGATGACACCAGCGATATCGTCGCCGAACTTCTCGAAGGCGATGCGGAGAGCATCCAAATCGTTATATGGCACCGTGAGCGTCTGGCTCGCCAAGTCTTTCGGTACGCCCGGCGAGTCCGGGAGACCGAGCGTCGCGACGCCTGATCCGGCTTTGATGAGAAGCGAGTCGCCGTGGCCGTGGTAGCAGCCTTCGAACTTCAAGATTTTCGTCTTGCCCGTGTAACCGCGTGCGAGGCGGAGTGCCGCCATCGTCGCTTCCGTACCCGAGTTGACCATGCGCACCATCTCGATCGATGGGACGCGCTCGATGACCAGCTCGGCCATTTTCGTTTCGAGCTCGGTCGGTGTCCCGAACGTCCAGCCTTTCTCAGCTTGTTCTTGAATCGCCTTCGTGACGACAGGGTCGCGGTGGCCGAGGATGAGTGGTCCCCATGAGAGGACGTAATCGATATATTCGTTGCCATCGATGTCGTAGACGCGTGAGCCTTCACCGCGTTCAGCGAAGATTGGCGTCATGCCAACTGATTTATAGGCACGGACCGGGCTGTTCACCCCGCCCGGCATGAGCGGACGTGCTTGTTCGAACGCTGCTTCTGAGCGTGTTTGTTTGTAGGTCATGAATAGTCTCCTTCCAAATAGCGACAGACGTCTTTTGCGAAATATGTGACGATGAGGTCCGCACCGGCCCGTTTGAAGCCGACCATCGTCTCCATGACGATTCGTTGCTCATCGACCCAGTCGTTCAAGGCAGCCGCTTTGACCATGGCGTACTCTCCGCTCACGTTATACGCCACGATCGGCATATCGAGCGAGTCGCGCATGTCACGGATGATGTCCATGAACGCGAGCGCCGGTTTGACGATCATGAAATCGGCGCCTTGCTCGACGTCCGATTGTGATTCACGGAACGCTTCACGGCGGTTGGCCGGGTCCATCTGATAGCCTTTGCGGTCGCCTTCACCAGGTGCCGATTGCGCTGCGTCACGGAACGGTCCGTAGTACGCCGATGCGTACTTGACGCCGTAACTCATGATCGGGATATGGTTGAAACCGTTTTGGTCGAGTCCTTCACGGATCGCGGCGACGAAGCCGTCCATCATCGAGCTCGGCGCGATGATGTCAGCGCCTGCTTGTGCTTGCGTGATGGCCGTCTGGACGTGAAGTGGTAGCGACGCGTCGTTATCGACGTCACCGTTCTTCACGATGCCGCAGTGGCCTGTCGACGTATATTCGCACAGGCACGTGTCCGCGATGACCGTGAGCTGTGGTGCCCACTCTTTCACTTTACGGATCGCTTCTTGGACGATGCCGTGGTCATGATATGCTTCCGTACCTTCCGGGTCTTTATGTTCAGGTACGCCGAACAAGAGCACCGATTGAATACCGAGGTCGACGATCTCGTTGATCTCGTCTTCGAGACGGTCGAGCGAGAAATTGAAGACGCCCGGCATCGAGCTGACTTCGCGTTTAATGTCTGTCCCTTCGATGATGAAGAGCGGGTAAATCAAATCTTCTTTCCGAACATGATTTTCACGTACGAGTGCACGCATTGACTTCGATGAACGAAGACGACGATGACGGTCAAACTGGTTCATGAAAAATCCTCCCCTATACACTGTATTAATGCATCCATAGTATAACACTCAGGCACTCGGACCGGTAACGTCGACACTTCCCGGACGGCGCGCTCGGTCACTTCACCGATGGCGTACCACGTCCCGTGGAAATGGTCGAGATATGGCGTGAGCGCCCGGACGGCGGACGGGCTGAGCACGAGGAGCGCCTCGATTCCTTCGAGCGCCTCGACTTCCGTCTTTGTCAGTTCACGGCCGATCGTCTCATAGACGACCCAGTCGTAGATGTTTTTGAGTCGCGTCATGTGCGCCGTGTTCGCCAAGTCGCCCCGGGCGAACAAGACGACCTCGTCTGACTTTACGACAGTCGCAAGGTCATGGAACAACGCCTCGCCCGTAAACGTCTCCGGCATGAGCGCGACAGTGAATCCGACGGTCTCGAGTGCTTGTTTCGTTTTCTCGCCGACGGCCGCGACTTTGACGTCACGTGGGACGTCACGGAGTGCCGGCACCGCCGTCTGGCTCGTCACGACGAGCCAATCGAATCGGCTGATCGGCATCTCGCGATGTGTCAATCTCGTCTCGATGAGCGGGACGTGATGAACGGAAAGACCGCTCGCGGTGAGCCGGGCTCGTTGCGAAGCGGTCAGTCGTTTTGTCCCTGTGTACCAGACGTCACGCATTGACCGAGGCGAGAATTTCGCGCCCGCCGCGTCCGAGCAGGTCGTCTGCTACGTCTTTCCCGAGTGCGACCGCGTCTGACGACGTCTTCGTCACACGGAGCACTTCTTTGCCGTCGACCGAGGCGATGAGGCCTGTGAGTGTCACGTCGTCGCCATCGACCGTCGCATAACCGCCGACCGGTACGTGGCAGCTGCCTTCGATTGCCTTGAGGAACGTCCGCTCGGCCGTCGCAGCTTTCGCCGTCACGTCATCATGGAGCAATTGTAGAATTGCCGTCACTTCAGCGTCGTCCTTTCGGCTTTCGATGGCAAGTACACCTTGTCCGACGGCTGGGACCATCATATCAGCGTCAAGCGCTTCGAAGTCGACGCGGTCCGTCCAACCCATGCGCTCGAGCCCGGCTTTGGCGAGCAAGATGGCGTTGAAGTTTTCTGTCTCGAGTTTTTTGAGGCGCGTGTCGATGTTCCCGCGAATCCATTGAATGTCGAAGTCCGGGCGAGCGGCGAGCATTTGGGCACCGCGGCGCAGTGAGCTCGTCCCGATGACGGCACCTTCCGGGAGCGTCTCGAGCGTATAGCCGTTCTCGCAGATGAGCACATCACGGGCGTCGACGCGTTTCGGCATGCAGCTGATATAGAGCTCTTCCGGCAACTCGGCCGGAACGTCTTTCATGCTGTGGACCGCGAAATCGATGTCCCCGGCGAGCATCTGTTGCTGAATCTCTTTGACGAACAACCCTTTGCCGCCGACTTTCGAGAGTTGCACGTCGACGATTTGGTCCCCTTTCGTCACGATCTCTTTGATTTCGAACTCGTTTTGAGCTCCGGCTTTCTTCAATTGATCGATGACCCATTTCGTCTGTGTCATCGCAAGTTGTGAGCGGCGTGAGCCGACGATAATTTTACGCATGATCGGTTATCCCCTTCATAGAAAAAGGCGACGAGATCCGCCGCCTTTTTTTGTTTTGTATTAGCGCATCAAGGCGCGAAGTGGTGCTTTCGCTGACATCGCTTCGGCTTCTTCCGTTTCCGGTTCGGCGTCAGGGACGTCGACATCTAGACCGAACGTCTCCACGAACTGATTGATGCGTGTGTTCGCATCCGGTTGAGCGGCGGCGTCTTTGATGTAATCAATCGGTTCACGAAGCATCTGGTTGATGATTGACTTCATATGCTTGCCGATGACTTTTTTATCGCGGTCCGACAGATGATCGAGCTTGCGCTCGAGGCTTTCCATCGTCTCTTCTTGAATGTTGAGCGCACGGGCGCGCAATTCATTCATGATCGGCACGACACCGAGCGTGATGAGCCACGTTTGGAACTCTTGAATCGCCTCATCGATTTTGATTTCAATCTTTTCGGCTTCAATGAGACGGGCCGCCAAGTTTTTATTGACGATGCCGTTCAAGTCATCCACATCGAACAAGTGGACGCCCGGAAGCGCCCGGACCGCTGGATCGATATCTCGCGGCACGGCAATGTCGATTAACAACAGTGGACGTTCCCGGCGGAGCAGTTGTGCTGCGGCGACGTCATCATAGGCGATGACGGCTTCTTTCGCACCGGTCGAGCTGATTAAAATATCGGCGTCAAGCAAGCCGCAAGCAATCTCACGGATTGAGTGGGCCCGGCCTTTGAACTTGTCGGCGACCGCTTTCGCTTTGCTCTCGGTCCGGTTAAAGACGGCAATCTGTTTCGCACCGGCCTCGAACAAGTTGAGCGTCGTCAACTCGCCTGTCTCACCCGCACCGACGACGACGACTTGTTTGTCATCGAGCGACGAATACATTTCCTGGGCGAGCGTGACTGCTGCCGCGCTGACCGATACCGACATTTCCCCAATTTGCGTGTCAGTATGGGCACGTTTGGCGAGCGTCACGGCTTCTTTGAACAGTTTGTTGAACACCGTTCCCGTCGTCCCGTTCTCTTGGGCGCGGAAGAAGCTCGATTTCACTTGTCCTAAAATCTGTGTTTCCCCAATGATCATCGAATCGAGTCCAGACGTGACGCGGAACAAGTGGCGAATCGCCTCTTCTCCTTCACGAATCGATAAATAAGGGGTGAATTGGTCCATCTCTAAATCAAACCAGTTCGCTAAAAAACGTTTTGTATAATAACGACCCGTATGGAGCTGGTCTGTGACGACATATAGCTCTGTTCGGTTACAAGTCGACAAAATAACCGATTCAAATATGCTTTTCTCTTCGCGAAGTGCAATCATCGCATCCACGATTTCTTGCTCCCCAAACGAGAACTGCTCCCGAATCGCGACAGGGGCTGTCTTGTTATTTAGTCCAACGACGACAATATGCATATACCTCTTCCCCTCATCCAAAATCCACCGACGGTTGTCTCTTCATTTTTCACATCTCTACCGTACATTATAACAATTTTTATTTAGGAACTATAATCTTCTGTTCGATTTTTGTGAAATAATTTAAGAACTTTTTGTGACAAAAAAAAGTAGAAACGGACATAGAGACCATTTCTACTTGATTCCTCATTTTAGAGAGGATGGATCGGTGATGATTGTACTCTCTTGGGTCTTTTCTTCTTCCTCCGCTTCGAGGTAATGTTTCCGTTCCCTCAGCTTGTAAATACGGACGATATTTTGAACGACGACTTTCGCCACCGCGTAGAACGGAACCGCGATGAGCATCCCGATAATCCCGGCCAAGTTCCCGGCGACGAGCAAGACGATGATGATCGTCAGCGGGTGCACCTTGAGTGACTTGCCTTGGATGAGCGGCGAGATGACGTTCGATTCGATCTGTTGGACGATGATGATGACGACGATGACCCAAAGCACTTTAATCGGATCTTGGATGAAAGCGACGACGACAGCCGGTGCCGCACCGAGGAACGGTCCGACGTACGGGATGATGTTCGTCACCATCATGAAGAGCGCGAGTAGGATGGCATAGTCGAGTCCGATAATCCATAATCCGATGAGCGACGTGATCCCGACGAAGAACGCCACAATCAACTGGGCATGGACGTAGTTTTTAACCGTCGTGTGCATGTCATGTAAGATGTTGCGTGTCTCACGCTCATAGCTCGACGGCAACAACTTCACGATTGAGTCCGGAAGACGTTTCCCGTCAAGTAACATATACAAAAGCATGAACGGAATGACGACGATTGTGATGACGGCCGACGTGATGAAGCCGACAAGACGACCGAACGATGACGCGACATTCCCGAAGACGTCTCCGAGATACGACGTCACGTTGTTCGTGAAGTCGGTGAACATATCGTCATTCTCGGCGATGAAGCGTGACAAGAACTCATTTTGCATGAGCGAGTCACGGACGGCGAACGCCTGTACCTGTAATTCCTTGGCAATGCTCGGCATCGCGTTGACGAGTGACGTCACCTGCTCCGCGAGTACTGGGCCGAGGATGCTGAAGACGAGCGTAAAGATCAGCACGAGTCCACCAAGCGTAATCCCGACGGCGAGCGGCCGTTTGCCGTCCATCCGTTTTTCTAAGAAATCGACAATCCCGACTAAGAAATAATAAAAAAGTCCGGCAATGATGAGCGGTACCGTGACGAGCGCCAAAATGACTTGGACTGGTTGGAACACGAATGAAATTTCCGTCCCGACCCAGATGACCAAGAAAATCGTCAGCGTCCAAAATAAAAAGCGGTACCATTTGTTCTGAAACATGATTTGCATCTTTCCACCTCGTTCTCTATTCTCTTGTCTTATGTAATTAGGACAATTATACGATAATTACCCGCTCTCGTAACCCTGAAAACAAAAAAGACGAGGGGTTGCCCTCGTCTTCGGTCAATCTTCTTCGCGTGTCAATAAATCATAAATTGCTTTCCATGCCTCGTCTTTTCCTTCTGCCGTCTCCGCCGAGAACGCGACGAACCGGTCAGTCGATTCAAATTGAAGCTTGCGTTTGACGGCCGCTTCATGTTTTTGACGCTGCGCTTTTTTGATTTTATCGAGCTTCGTTGCCACGACGATGACCGGAATCTCGTAATGCTTCAAGAAGTTGTACATCGTCACGTCGTCACTTGACGGCTCATGACGGATATCGACCAACAGGACGACGCCGCGAAGCGCGCTCTGTGACGTCAAATATTGCTCCATCATGATGCCCCACTTCTCCCGCTCCGTCTTTGAGACTTTCGCGTAGCCGTAGCCCGGGACGTCGACGAACATGATTTCATCGTTGATGTTGAAGAAGTTCAGCGTCTGCGTCTTCCCTGGCTTCGAAGACGTCCGTGCGAGTGCTTTGCGCTGACAAATCTTGTTGATGAACGATGACTTCCCGACGTTCGAACGTCCGGCGAGTGCGACTTCCGGTAACTCATGAATCGGGTAATGGTCAGGTGCGACGGCACTCGTGACAAATTCTGCTTTAGTGATTTTCATTATTTAATTTCCTCCAAATGCTACTTCTAATACTTGATCGAGCGTCGTGACCGGGACGAACGTCAGTTTCTCACGGACGGTGTCTTGAATGTCATCGATGTCACGCTCATTGTCTTTCGGAATGACGATGGTCGTCAAGCCGGCTCGATGTGCGGCGAGCGCTTTCTCTTTCAATCCACCGATTGGCAGGACGCGGCCGCGGAGCGTGATTTCCCCGGTCATCCCGATGTCACGGCGGACTTTCTTCCCGGTCAACGCCGAGATGAGCGCCGTCGCGATCGTAATCCCCGCCGACGGACCGTCTTTCGGGACGGCACCTTCCGGCACGTGGATATGCACGTCTTGGCGCTCGTAGAACGTCGGGTCAATCCCGAACCGTTCCGCGTTTGAACGGACGTAGCTATACGCCGTCTGCGCCGACTCTTGCATGACGTCACCGAGTTTCCCCGTCAACTGGAGCTTGCCTTTACCAGGTGCGAGTGCGACTTCAATCGTGAGCGTGTCGCCCCCGAACGCCGTGTAGGCGAGTCCGGTGACAGCACCGATCGAGTCTTCCGTCTCCCCTTTGCCATAGCGGTACTTCGGTTTCCCGAGGTAGTCGCCGAGGCTCTTCAATGAGACGGTGACGCGTTTCTTCTCGCCGATGGCGATTTGCTTCGCCGCTTTCCGGCAAAGTGAACCGATGACGCGTTCCAAGTTCCGGACACCGGCCTCACGCGTGTAACGGCGAACGACTTCGTAAAGTGCGTCCTCTTTAATCGTGAGCTGGCTCTTCTTCAAGCCGTGCTCTTTATACTGTTTCGGTACCAAGTGACGCTTGGCGATCTCGACTTTCTCAAGTTCCGTGTAGCCGCCGATTTGGATGAGTTCCATCCGGTCAAGGAGCGGCGCCGGAATTTGCGAGACGTCGTTCGCCGTCGCGATGAAGAGCACGTTCGATAAGTCGAACGGTTCCTCGATATAGTGGTCCGAGAACGAGACGTTCTGTTCCGGGTCGAGCACTTCGAGCATGGCCGACGCCGGGTCACCCCGGAAATCGGACGCCATTTTGTCGATCTCGTCGAGCAAGAACACCGGGTTTTTGCTCTCGGCCTGTTTCAAGCCACGGATGATGCGGCCTGGCATCGCACCGATATACGTGCGACGGTGCCCACGAATCTCGGCCTCGTCACGCACCCCGCCGAGCGAGACACGGACGAAGTGACGTTCGAGCGCCGATGCGATCGAGCGGGCGAGTGACGTCTTCCCGACCCCTGGAGGTCCGGCAAGACAAAGAATCGGTCCACGGAGCGAGTTCGTCAATTGACGGACCGCCAAGTACTCGAGGATTCGGTCTTTCACCGACTCGAGCCCGTAGTGGTCGTCATCTAACACATCGGCCGCATGTTTGACGTCGAGTTTATCTTCCGTCTCGATGCCCCACGGGAGCGAGGCGATCCAGTCGAGATAGTTGCGGATGACAGCGTACTCGGGTGACGTCGCCGGGACGACGTTCAACCGCTCGGCTTCGCGCATGACGTTCTTCCGTGTCGTCTCCGGCAAATCGAGCGCCTCGAGTTTCTCACGGAGACGGTTCGGTTCAGACTCTTGCGACTGGTCGCCGAGCTCTTGCTGAATCGTCTTCATCTGTTCGCGCAAATAGTACTCTTTCTGTGCCTGTTCGATCGTCTTTTTCGTCCGTTCGCGCAACTCTTGCTCGAGCTCGATGATTTCGACCTCGTGCGTCATAATCTCGAGCAGTTCCAAGCCGCGTTTGACGGCATCCGGTTCTTCGAGCATCGCTTGACGGATATCGACGTCGACGTCGAGCTTCGAAGCGATATAGTCAGTCAACGACTCGAGTCGTTCATACATTTCGAAACGACGGCGCTCGTCCGGTGACAATCCTTTGATTGACCCGACGAGTTTGCCGAACTGTTCTTTCAACAAGCGCACGAGTGCCGTCCGCTCGACTTCTTCCCCTTCGACGAGTTCAAGCGGCTCGACGTCTGCGAACCAGCCTTCCTTCGTCTCTTCAATCGAGTTGATCTTGACGCGTTCTTTCCCGACCAAGCGGACGCGGACTGTCTCGTTCGACAGCTCGCTCATCTTGGCGATATGGACGCGTGTCCCGATCGCGTACAAGTCTTCCGGTTCAGGTGATTCTTTCCCCGTCTCTTTTTGTGTCACAACAATCAAATCTGTCTCGTGTTCCTTTGCGGCAAGGAGTGCTCGTAGGGAGAGCGGACGCCCCACGTCGATTGTCACTCCGATGAGCGGATACACCACGACTCCACGCAAAGGAAGGATTGGTAATTGTTCCATTACAACGCCTCCTGTGCAAAAAGGCCCAAAACTCGGATGTGCCGAGTGTTTGAGCCTTTTTCGTTCAAAATTATGCTGTCTCTTTATTGTCGCCTGTCTGTTCGACAGTACCATCGCGAAGTACGTATTTCGGACCGGCAAGACCCGTAATCGTTTCATCCGTGATGATGACTTTCTCGATATCGTCGCGCGATGGGACAGTGAACATCACATCGAGCATCATTTCTTCGATAATCGAGCGGAGACCGCGTGCGCCTGTCTTACGTTTGATCGCAAGTTTGGCGATTTCAACCAACGCCTCGTCTGTGAACGAGAGTTCGACATCGTCGAGTTCGAGCATTTTCTCGTACTGACGAACGAGGGCGTTCTTCGGCTTCGTCAAGATCTCGACGAGTGCTTCTTCGTCAAGCGTCGTGAGCGTCGCCATGACCGGTAAACGACCGATGAATTCCGGAATCAATCCGAACTTCTGAAGGTCTTCCGGAAGCGCGCGGGCGAGCAAGTCTTCTTGCGTCAACTCGCGGTTTTCTTGGTCGTTCCCAAATCCGATGACTTTCTTCCCGATGCGGCGTTTGACGACCGCTTCGATGCCAGCGAACGCGCCGCCGACGATGAACAAGATGTTCGTCGTATCGATTTGGATGAACTCTTGATGCGGATGCTTACGTCCACCTTGCGGCGGCACGCTTGCGACCGTACCTTCCAAAATTTTAAGAAGTGCCTGCTGAACGCCTTCACCCGATACGTCACGCGTGATCGATGGGTTTTCCGACTTACGGGCAATCTTATCGATTTCATCGATGTAGATAATCCCTTTTTCAGCCTTCTCGACATCATAGTCAGCCGATTGAATCAACTTGAGCAAGATGTTCTCGACGTCTTCCCCGACGTAACCAGCTTCCGTCAAGCTCGTCGCGTCCGCGATTGCGAACGGGACGTTCAAGACGCGAGCCATCGTCTGAGCGAGAAGCGTCTTACCGCTACCAGTTGGTCCAATCATGACGATGTTCGACTTCGAAAGTTCGACATCATCAGAACGGCCGCCGGCGTTGATGCGTTTATAGTGGTTATAGACAGCTACTGAAAGCGCACGTTTGGCGCGGTCTTGACCAATGACATAATCGTCTAGGATGTTACGAATCTCTTGTGGTTTTGGAATGTCTTTAAATTCGACTTCTTCCTCCACACCGAGCTCTTCCTCAACGATTTCATTGCAAAGTTCGATACATTCGTCACAAATGTATACGCCAGGACCGGCGACTAATTTACGGACTTGTTCTTGCGATTTTCCGCAAAACGAGCACTTGAGTTGCCCCTTTTCCTCGTTAAATTTGAACATTCGGTACACCCCTTCTAAATGAAAATGGATGTAAGTGCGATAAATCGCCTATTTGTATTCCCAGGTGCGCATGCACCGTGAAAAGACATTTACATCTCTGCGTTGCAATAATTGTAGCATGAACAAATCACTTCATCAAAGATAAACACATGCAAAGTGTCGTGACGAAAAAAAGGACGACTGCTAGGCAGCCGTCCTTCTGTCATCCGATTACTTCGCTTTCCCGTTTTCAACGAGAACGTCGATCGCTTTACGGAATTTGAGGTCACCTTTAAGTGTCTCGATTCCGCCTTGTGGCGCGAGCATCGTGCGGAGTTGATCCGGTGCGATGTTGTAAAGTTTAGACATTTCTTCGAGTTCTTTCTCAGCATCTTCGTCAGACACTTCGATCGCTTCTTTCTCAGCGATTGCTTTCAAGACGAGACGAGCTTTAACGCGCTCTTCAGCTTGCTCTTTCATCTCTTCGCGCATCGCTTCTTCAGTCGTTCCAGTAAGCTGGAAGTACATGTCGAGGTCGATTCCTTGTGAAGAAACACGTGTGCCGAACTCTTGAACCATGCGATCTACTTCTTGGTCAACGAGTACTGCAGGTACGTCGATTGTTGCGTTAGCTGTTGCTTGCTCGACGAGTTGGTCGCGCATTGTGCCTTCCGCTTCTTGTTTCTTCGCAGTTTCTAAACGCTCACGGATTTTCGCTTTCAACTCGTCGAGTGATGAAACTGACTCATCGATGTCTTTTGCGAACTCGTCGTCGAGCTCAGGAACTTGCTTCGCTTTGACTTCGTGAAGTTTGACTTTGAATGTCGCTGGTTTACCCGCCAAGTTATCAGCGTGGTACTCTTCAGGGAATGTTACTTCAACGTCTTTTTCTTCGCCAGCCGTCAAGCCGACCATTTGCTCTTCGAATCCAGGGATGAATTGGCCTGAACCGATTTCGAGCGTGTAGTTTTCAGCCGTGCCGCCCTCGAATTGCTCTCCGTCAGCGAAACCTGCGAAATCAAAGACAGCTGTATCGCCGTTTTCGATTGCGCCTTCTTTGACAGCAAGCTCTGCGCCTTGCTGTTGAAGCGCGTCAAGTTCAGCTGCAACTTCTTCGTCAGTGACTGTTGTTTCAACAGCTTCGTACTCGAGACCTTTGTATTCGCCAAGCTCAGCTTCTGGCTCAACGACGAACGTTACTTTGAACGTTACAGGTTTGCCTTTTTCGAGCGTGCCGTCTACATCGATGTTTTCGAGAGCGATTGGTTCGAAACCAGCTTCTTCGACCGCACCTTGAACTGTGTCACGGTAGAGGATATCGAGCGCATCTTGATAGAGCGCTTCTTCTCCGTACATTTTGTTGAACATTGGGCGTGGCAATTTCCCTTTACGGAAGCCAGGCACGTTCAAAGTTTTGACGACATCTTTGAATGCGGCGTCGACTGCTTTATCAAAAGCTTCTGCAGGTGCTTCGTACGTGAGTACGCCTTGGCTACCTGATGTTTTTTCCCATTTTGCTGTCATGCTAAGTCCCTCCAACAATTCGTTTATACGTACAAGAATGTACAACAATCCGTATTATAGCATAAATCCGGCGACTGCACACAAGGATTTAGTCTAGAAACGCCTCGGTGAAACGCATGTCCGCCTCGAGGATTTCCGCTGCTAGGCCGTCAGTTTCCTCGTGTTGCAAGATGGCCGTTTTCGCCTGTCCGAGTGCCGCCTCCACGTCAGACGCTTCTCGCGGTGTGAACGGGTAGTGCGTGTACATGTAATTCATAAGCAGTTGTGTCGCAATCTCGTCACCGTACACGACCCGCTGCAATTGATTGGTCATCGCTTCCCACGCTTGCGTATGCACGGTCGCCTCGTCTTGCGTCAATCGGTGCCGTATCCCGAGATCGGTCCATTCGATGACCGGCAACTCGTCGAACGCTTTTTGGAGCACGATCAACTTCATCAACTTTGGACGTTCCGCGACGAGGAGCTCTTTCAAGACGTTGTCGAGGACGTCGTCGATATTGAAATGGACGTGTTCAAGCGTCTCAATCTGTTCGCCGATTCCGCCTCGATGAAGGATTCGCTTCACTTTGGCGATCGCGGCCGGGAACTCGGTCAACTTCAACACTTGCAGTACTTGATGCGCTTGTGTGTTGACGTGATCAGTCTTCTCTTGCCATTCGAGATAGAGATTGATCCAATGGGCCGCCTCGAACGGTTGGTCACGCATGATGTAATACTGGGCGATTTGAAGCCCGCCGGCTGCAGGTTCTTCTGCGACCGTCATCTGAGTCGTGACGAGTTCTTCGAGTTTCTCAAGCGTCTCCGGTTCTTCCGGACGTTCCATCAGACATTGGAATAGTTCCATGAAAACAAAGGGATCACCGGGCACTGCCTCATACCAATCCCACAGAATCGGTTCGACCCGTTGCCGTTCTCCGGCCGTGTCCGCCTCTTGAATCATCTTCTGAAGCCGCGACCAGTTCCCAGGAAACGGGTACGCTTTCTCTTTTGCCATCTCTCCACACCCTTTCCATTCATCTCCATCTTCCGTTAGGAATCGATTCGTTGTCAATCAATACCCCGAAAAACGAAAAAAGAGACAACCTCCGTGGAGGCTATCTCTATTTTAAATGGAAGTGTCCCAAGAGGGATTCGAACCCCCGACCGACGCCTTAGCTTACCACCATGGCTTTCGCCACCAACGTGTGTTGTTTGTAGTCTGGACTATATCTTCACCATTTCAGGTGCGACACGTGTAGTCTCTACGGAACCTCACGAGCAAGGTGCTCCTTCAATGGCTCTACCTCTAAAGGATGACCTTTAGTCCTTCGAACCATCTTGTCCCCGAAAGGAAATAAGTTTCCTCGGTATTACCATCAGCATGATCTGTTAAGGCTTCACCGATATAGTGTCGTCCACTCTATAGGTTGCTGTTTCCCTATAAAGGCTCCTATTTGTCTTGAAGGGCGTTGCTCTATCCAGCTGAGCTATTGGGACATTGACAAGAAAACTATAATAGAAAAATGGTTTGCTGTCAATTCCTTCTTTTCATTCCGTCACAGCTTTCCGCTCACATCGAGATCCTCGACGACTGAACCGTCCTCAGACCGATAAAAGCGAACGTTGGCCTGCCCGTTCTCGAGATCCATCAGTACATACGTCTTGTCACTCCGTCCGCGCGGCATCCGAATCGAGCCCGGGTTCACATAGAGCACCCCGTCCTCAATCAACGCTCCGGCGACGTGCGAGTGGCCGAACAACACGACGTTCGCCCCGACCTCTTCGGCCCGATAACGCAACCGGTTCAAGTCGTACTTCACATCGTGGTGATGGCCGTGGACGATGAGAATCGTGCCTTCAGCCGTCTCCTCGATTCGCTCGAGCGGCAAGTCACCACCGAAGTCGCAATTGCCGCGCACGGTGTGATACGGGAGCAGGTGCTCGTCGACGAGCGCGAGTTGCGAGTCGCCACAATGATACGCGTCGTCGATTTCTTGTTCGTGCCGATTAAAGATGATCGATAGTTCTTCTGTCAATCCGTGACTGTCACTGACTACGAGAAAACGCATACGGGTCACCCTTTCATGAACGGAATGATTTTTGCCTCTAACTTTCGTAGTGCTTGACCGCGGTGACTGACCGCCGCCTTTTCGTCGCGTTCGAGTTCCGCTGCCGTCTTATGGAGCGACGGGACGATGAAGAGCGGGTCGTAACCGAAACCGTTCTCCCCGTGCGGCGCGTAGCCGATCGTCCCTTCGATCGTGCCGCGCACCGTCAACGTCTCCCCTGATGGTTTGGCCAGACAGAGGGCACAGATAAAGCGTGCCGTCCGATCGGTCGCCCCGTTCAACTTCTCGAGCAAGAGGGCGTTGTTCGCCTCGTCCGATTTTTCAGGTCCGGCGAAGCGGGCCGAATGGACACCAGGTGCCCCGTCGAGCGCGTCGACTTCGAGCCCCGAGTCGTCTGCGAGGACGGCATGGCCGAAGTAGCGGGCCGCCTCGGTTGCCTTCAGCTCGGCGTTCGCTTCGAACGTCGTGCCTGTCTCGTCCGTCTCCGGTGCGTCCGGATAGTCGAGCAACGACTCGACCTCGAAGCCGAGCGGCGTGAGCATGCCTTCGATTTCTGCGACTTTTCCTTTATTGCGTGTTGCGACGATGAGTTTCATGTTGTCTCCTCCAATTGTTCCCCGACATACCACCACGAGGCACCGAGCGCGTCTTCGGCTGCTTTGAACAGCGTCTCGATCCCGCTCTGGGCCATGTGGAGCATCTCGTTCATCTCGAGCAACGTGAACGTCGCTTCTTCCCCCGTGCCCTGCACTTCGACGAAGCGTCCGCTCGCCGTCATGACGACGTTCATGTCGACCTCGGCCGCGGCATCTTCTTCGTAGTTCAAGTCGAGCAGCAGGTGATCGGTCCGACCGACCGAGATCGCCGCGACGCCTTCTTTAATCGGCGTGTCGTCGAGCTTGCCTTGACGGATGAGCGCATCGACCGCGAGGACGAGGGCGCAGAAGCCGCCGGTGATCGAGGCCGTGCGCGTGCCCCCGTCCGCTTGGATGACGTCACAGTCAATCCAAATCGTCCGTTCGCCGAGCCGTTCCAAATCGACGACCGAGCGGAGCGACCGGGAAATGAGACGCTGAATCTCCATTGTCCGGCCCGACTGTTTCCCGCGTACCGACTCACGGACCGTACGGTTGCCGGTCGCGCGTGGGAGCATGGCGTACTCGGCGTTAATCCAGCCTTGCTTCTTGCCGCGCAAAAAGTTCGGGACGCGTTCTTCGACCGTCGCCGTACAGATGACTTTCGTGTCCCCGATCGAGATGAGGACCGATCCTTCCGCATGCTTGTTCACATGAGGAACGATTTCGACGGGCCGGAGCTCGTCCTGTTTTCGTTCGTTACGCATCGACACCGGACACCTCTACTTTCTCCGCTCTCACGGGCTGACCGAGCCACTCTGTCGCGAGCCGGTCAAAGATGACGACGTCCCCCGTCGCATAAAACTGGTGCGCCGGGACCGTGTCGAGGTCGTTCTCGAGCTCTTTGAAGTCGAGGATGGCCGCCACTTCGAGCGCCGTCTCGTCACCGGACGAAATCAAGTGGACGTCCGGTCCGACGACGTCTTGAATGACCGGGGCGAGCAACGGATAGTGCGTGCACCCGAGGATGAGCGTATCCATCTCGGAAGATTGGAGCGGCCGAATCGTCTCGGCGACGATTGCGCGGACGCGTTCCCCGTCGAGTTCGCCGGCTTCGACGAGCGGGACGAACGGCGGACAGGCGAGCGAATACACATCAATCTTGCCGGCCACGTGCCGAAGCGCCGTCTCGTATGAGTTGCTCTCGATCGTCATCTTCGTACCAATGACGCCGATATGTTTATTGCGCGTCCCTTTGACGGCCGCGCGGGCTCCCGGGTCGATGACACCGATGACCGGGATGTTGAGGCGTTTGCGCGCCTCTTTCAAGACGACCGCTGTCGCCGTGTTGCAGGCGATGACGATCATCTTCACGTTCTTGCTTAACAGGAACTCGATCAGTTCCCACGTATAGGCTTCAATCTCATCGTGCGGGCGCGGGCCATACGGGCACCGTTCCGTGTCGCCGATATAGATAATTTCTTCTTTCGGTAGTTGGCGCATCAGTTCTTTGACCACCGTCAAGCCGCCAACTCCTGAATCGAGTACTCCAATCGCTCGTTTCATGATCATCACTTCCATTCCCATCTATCTTACCAAAAAAGCCGATTCTGAAAAAGAAACGGTCTCGTGACAAACAAAAAAGACGAGGTAGCCGATTGGCCGCCTCGTCCGTCGCTCAATTACTGAGCAAGACCTTCGCTTGTGAGCATGTCAGAAAGCGTGTTAACCGCTTCTTCTGCATCGTCACCAGCTGCAGTGATTTTGATTGTAGAATCTTTAGCGATTCCGAGTGAAAGAACACCCATGATTGACTTGAGGTTTACTGTTTTACCGTTGTACTCAAGGTTGATATCTGATTGGAACTTAGAAGCTGTGTTAACCAACTGTGTAGCTGGACGAGCGTGAATTCCTGAATCTGCAACGACTGTGAACGTTTTTTCCATGACGTGATAGTCTCCCTTCAAATTTCAATTCTACAGGCGGACCTGCAAAATAATTGTTTGTGAACTCATTATCAAATGATAGCGGATTCGCAAAAATTCTGCAAGCGATTTTTATATTCTGGAGTCCATTCGGTCGGACGACCGGATTTCGACAAGTGCACGAGGCTCGTGCGCCCCGCGAACATGAGCTGGTCTCCGTCATATGCCCCGTAATGAATATCACATGAAGTGTTTCCGACCGTCAAGACATTGGCATACACCTTGATCGATTGGCGCGGCATCACTTGGCGGACATAGTCGCACTGGGCGTCCGCCACGACGACGAACCCATCTTTCAACGAGAACCCAGTCGCTTCAAGCAACTCGATCCGTGCATCCTCGAAATAGATGAACGGGATCGTGTTATTCATGTGGCCGTACGGGTCGCACTCCGAAAATCGGACTTTGACGTCTAGCGCGACCCCTGCTCTGACACGTGTTTCCCAATCGGCTTCCCGGAAGTACTTCGTCATCCGTAACCCTTACGCCTCGACCGCAGAACCAGTGCGGCCTTTGTCGCTACCGAAGAACGATTTGAACGAGTGAAGCGTCGTCTGACGGTTCATCGCAGCGATTGACGTCGTGAGCGGAATGCCTTTCGGACAAACTTCGACACAGTTTTGTGCGTTTCCGCACTGTGCGAGACCACCGTCTTCCATGAGCGCTTCCAAACGGTCTTCCGCGTGGAAGGCGCCGGTTGGATGCGAGTTGAAGAGACGGACTTGCGAGATGGCAGCCGGTCCGATGAAGTTCGATTTGTCGTTGACATTCGGGCATGCCTCGAGGCAGACACCGCACGTCATACATTTCGATAGTTCATACGCCCATTGACGCTTGTTCTCTGGCATCCGTGGTCCTGGTCCTAGATCGTACGTCCCGTCAATCGGAACCCAAGCCTTCACTTTTTTCAACGCGTCGAACATGCGCTGACGGTCGACTTGAAGGTCACGGACGACCGGGAATGTCTTCATCGGAGCAAGACGAATCGGTTGCTCGAGCTTATCGACGAGTGCCGTACACGATTGGCGCGGCTTGCCGTTGATGATCATCGAACAAGCGCCACACACTTCCTCGAGACAGTTCATGTCCCAGTTGATTGGTGTCGTCTTGTCCCCGTTCGCGTTGACCGGGTTCCGGCGGATTTCCATCAGTGCCGAGATGACGTTCATATTCGGACGGTACGGGACGGTAAACTCTTCCGTATAGGTCGGTTGATCCGGCCCGTCCTGGCGTTCAATGATAAAACGAATGTCTTTTTGATCTGCTTGCATCGGCGTCGTCATTTCGTCTTCGCCCCTTTCTTCGAGTAATCCCGTTTACGTGGCGGGATTAACGAAACGTCGATCTCTTCAAACGAGATATCGACTTCCCCATTGTCGTAACGTGCCATCGTCGTCTTCATGAAGCGCTCGTCATCACGTTCCGGGAAGTCCGGCTTGTAATGAGCCCCACGGCTCTCATCGCGTTTCAAGGCGCCAAGTGTGATGACGCGTGCGAGGTCGAGCATGTGGTCGAGCTGTCGGATGAACGATGCCCCTTGGTTGCTCCAGCGGGCCGTATCGGTCGCGGAGATGTTGTTATAGCGTTCACGAAGTTCACGGAGTTTGAGATCCGTCGCTTCGAGCTTATCGTTGTAACGAACGACCGTGACGTTGTCGGTCATGAGTTCGCCGAGCTCACGGTGGATTTGATACGCGTTTTCCGTACCTTCCATCGCGAGGATGTCGTTGAACCGCTCGATTTCTTCACGTTCGTTGAAGTTGAAGAGTGCTTCTGGCACGCTCTCTGTCGCTTGGTCGAGACCGCGCATGTAATGAACGGCCGCAGGACCGGCTTCCATCCCGCCGTATACAGCCGAGAGGAGCGAGTTGGCACCGAGACGGTTGGCACCGTGCATCGAGTAATCGCACTCACCGGCAGCGAATAGCCCTGGGATGTTCGTCATTTGGTCGTAATCGACCCAGAGTCCGCCCATCGAATAGTGAACGGCCGGGAAAATCTTCATCGGGACTTTCCGCGGGTCGTCGCCGACGAACTTCTCGTAAATCTCGAGGATACCGCCGAGTTTGATGTCGAGCTCTTTCGAGTCTTTATGCGACAAGTCGAGGTACACCATGTTCTCGCCGTTGACGCCGAGCTTCTGGTTGACGCAGACGTCGAAGATCTCACGCGTCGCGATATCACGCGGCACGAGGTTTCCGTAGGCAGGATACTTCTCTTCAAGGAAGTACCATGGCTTGCCGTCTTTATACGTCCATACACGTCCGCCTTCACCACGTGCTGACTCACTCATGAGACGAAGCTTGTCGTCCCCTGGGATCGCCGTCGGGTGGATTTGGATGAACTCGCCGTTCGCGTAGACCGCGCCTTGACGGTAAACCGCTCCAGCCGCTTGGCCGGTGTTGATGACCGAGTTCGTCGATTTACCGAAGATGACTCCTGGGCCACCTGTCGCAAGGATGACCGCATCCGATGGGAACGCTTTAATTTCCATCGAGCGTAAATCCTGACAGACCGCACCACGGCAGACGCCTGATTCATCGATGATGGCCCGGAGGAACTCCCAGCCTTCATACTTCTCGACGAGCCCTTGCGCCTCATAGCGACGGACCTGCTCGTCTAGCGCGTAAAGAAGCTGTTGCCCTGTCGTCGCACCGGCGTAAGCCGTGCGGTGATGGAGCGTGCCGCCGAAACGTCGGAAGTCGAGAAGACCTTCTGGCGTCCGGTTGAACATGACACCCATCCGGTCGAACATGTGGATGATTTTCGGTGCCGCTTCCGCCATCTTTTGGACTGGCGGTTGGTTGGCGAGGAAGTCGCCCCCATAGACCGTATCATCGAAGTGTTGCCAAGGAGAATCCCCTTCCCCTTTCGTGTTGACGGCACCGTTGATGCCGCCTTGTGCACAAACTGAATGTGAACGCTTGACCGGTACAAGCGAGAATAGTTTTACCGGAACACCCATCTCAGCCGACTTGATTGTCGCCATGAGTCCAGCTAGACCGCCACCGATGACGATCAAACTTTGATTTGCCATGTACTTTTCCCCCTATTACAAGATGCCAGCGAACGTCAAGATTGAACGGATGCCGACAAAAGATAGTGCCAAGAAGACCGCGCCTGAGACGTAGCTCATGAAGCGCTGTGAACGAGGCGACTGTGTGATCCCCCACGTGATGGCAAACGACCAGAGACCGTTCGCGAAGTGGAACGTAGCCGAGAGGATCCCGACTATGTAGAAGATAAGCATGAGCGGATTGTCGACGATGTTTTGCATCATCTCCGCATTCACTTCAACGCCACGCAACTTCGCCAAGCGCGTTTCCCAAACGTGCCATGCGATGAAGATGACGAGGAAGACGCCCGTGAATCGTTGGAGCATGTACATCCAGTTACGCGCGTATGAGTAACGATTCGTGTTAATCGAACCGAGGAACGCATAATACACGCCATACACGCCGTGGAAAATCATCGGCAAAGCGATGATGGTGACTTCAAGGAAGTACAAGTACGGTAAGCTCTCCATGAATTTTGCTGCCTTGTTAAACGACTCCACCCCATCGACGATATAGTAGTTGACCGACAAGTGGACGATCAAAAACAGGCCGATTGGGATGACCCCAAGTAGCGAATGGACTTTACGACTGAAATAGTCACGCTGCGAAGCCATTCTAGTTCCCCCTTTGTACGAGCCCTTGGCTCGTTTTGTAAATAAAAGCGTTTTCAAATGTAAATATAGCTTTCTGTCTCCTATTCTACTCTTGTGAATTTTGTATGACAAGACAACCTGACCGATTTGTGACACATTCTTTTGCAAAATACCCGGTGACCAAAAGCCGATTCGTCGTTATAATGGTATAGAGAGATTGGAGTGATGGAAGAAGATGGAAACGATGAGCCAACCCACTTTCGCGATCGAACTGTTGCGCGATTATGTGTTGACGGATTTGCTTGGGGACGATTACGCCCAAGTCATCTATTGGTCGGGTAAACGGGTCGCACGCAAGTTCCCGGTCATGCCCAATGAGGAACTGAGCGCCTTCTTTAGTGAGGCCGGCTGGGGAGATTTGACGCTGCTGAAAGAAAAAGGAAATAAATTCTTGTTCGAGCTCACGCCCCCACCCGCGACCCAAGAGAAGGCGACGGGCTACTTCCAGCTCGAGGCTGGTTTTTTAGCCGAACAGATTGCGGGTCGTTTCCAATGCGTCGCCGAAGGATATGCCGACGTGACGCGCAAGGCCGTCCACATCACCGTCCAACTAGACCGAAAAGATACGTATGAATGACGAAGAGCCGATGCGATTTTTACACCGCATCGGCTCTTTCTTTTTGAGTTAATCCTCCAACTCATCCTTCTCTTCATACGGAAAGAGACGCTCATTGGCGAAGATATAAAAGTCGATGAGCTCCGACCTTGAGAACGTCATGTCTTCACCCGCATATGCCGCTGCCGCTTTTTGAATGACGTGCAGGAGATCAGTTGGAATCGGTTGTCGCTTCGCCCACTCGAGCACTTCTCGTTTGGCAAGCACACGCCCATCCGTCTCGTAGGCCATCACCCGCACGAGATTCAGTACGCTATACACGGGGTGGTTATCAAGCGAGCTCAGGCAATCCAACGCGTCGTCCTTGATTGCTTCTCGGTAATGTCCATCCTCAAACCCGAGCAACAACTCATGCATCGGAGTCCCGAACAAGACGCAGCCCCGCTCCATGATAACTTTAACATGGGCGGACAAATCCGAATCGGTCATTTCTCGTTGCTCATGGAGCAGTTCATCGATTGACATTTCTTCTAATCGCATGCGCCATTGCTCACTATAATGAAACTCGAACGGACTCGGATGGACCCATTCTTGTAACGCTCGTTCCGTCATCACGGTCAACTCGAGCGGATACGGCTGCGTCGATGTCTCCAGGCACAGTCGCATCAAACCGAGCCGCTCCTCGTCCGACAGGTCTCGGTCGCTCACGAACAGTAAATCGACGTCACTCTGTCTCGGATGAAAGCCTCCCATCGTCACAGACCCGTGCACGTACGCATGTTGAATCGCGTCGGTCACGTCCGCCAAGTCACGCACGAACTGTTCAATAAAAGGGGATGTCTCGTCTGGAAAATCGGCTAACGCGTCTCGGTTCATTCATCGGTCTCCTCATGGACGTATTGGATTACGGTCTCGGCCAACTTCTCCGGCAGACCCGCTTCTTTCAACTGTTCGAGCGAGGCGAGACGGATCTGCTTCATCGACCCGAAATGACGAATCAATTGCTGACGCCGCTTTGGCCCGACGCCCGGGATATCGTCGAGCACCGACTTCGTCATCTTCTTCGTCCGCAGGCTGCGGTGGAACGTGATGGCGAAGCGGTGGACCTCGTCTTGCATGCGTTGCAGCAAATAGAACGCGCTCGAACGTGAGTTCAATTCGACGACCCCGCCGCCTTCCCCGAACAAGAGCTGGCTCGTCCGGTGACGGTCATCTTTCTTCAACGAGCCGACGGGCAAGTCGAGCCCGAACTCGTTTTGCAGGACGTCGAGGGCGGCGTTCAATTGCCCGATGCCCCCGTCAATCAACAGCAGATCCGGCAGACGTTTCTCTTCCGTCAACAGACGGCGGAATCGACGGCGGACGACCTCTCGCATCGTCTCATAGTCGTCCGGTCCTTGGACGGTACGAATCTTGTATTTGCGATATTCCTTCTTGAGCGGCTTGCCATCCTCGAAGACGACGAGCGCCGAGACGGCGTCCGCACCTTGGATGTTGGCGTTGTCGATGATATCGACGCGCGACAAGTTCGGGATACCGATTGCCTCACCGAGTTCACGCATGGCGAGGAGCGTCCGCTCTTCGTCGCGGGCGAGCAACTCGAACTTTTCGTTCAAGGCGATGCCCGCATTTTTCGTCGCCAAGTCGAGCAACTGTCGCTTCGCCCCTCGTTTCGGCTGCATCACTTTCGTGCCGATCGCCTCGTTCAACAGATCGATGCGGACGATCTCAGGGACGAGCACTTCCTTCGGCAATACGTTCTGCTCGTAGAACTGGACGATGAAACTCTCGAGTTCCTCGGACGGTTCCCCGTGAAGTGGGAACAGGGACACGTCGCGCTCGATCATCTTGCCGCCTCGCATATAGAACACTTGGACGCACATCCAGCCGCGGTCGAGTGTGTAGCCAAAGACGTCACGCGCTGTCGGGTCGGCCGTGATCATGTTCTGTTTGTTCATAATCGATTCGACGGCCCGGATTTGGTCACGGAGCTCGGCGGCACGTTCGAACTGCATGTCTTCGGCAGCCAGTCCCATGTCGACTTGGAGTTTGGCGAGCGTCTCGCTCGTCTCCCCGTTCAAGAAGCGTCGAATCTCTTGGACGATCTCTTTTTGCTCGTCCGTGTCGATGGCGAGCTCACACGGTCCGAGGCACTGCCCGATGTGGTAATACAGACAGAGCTTGCGCGGCATCGGTTGGCATTTTCGCAGCGGATACAACTTGTCGAGCAGCCGCTTCGTCTCGTTGGCGGCATAGGCGTTCGGATACGGCCCAAAATAGAAGCCGCCGTCCCGCTTCAGCTTCCGTGTCGTGAGCAACCGCGGATACGGCTCGTTCGTGATTTTGATATACGGATACGACTTGTCATCCTTCAAGCGGATGTTATATTTCGGGTCGTGCTTTTTGATGAGCGTCATCTCGAGCAAGAGTGCCTCGAGCTCGCTCGCCGTGACGATATATTCGAAGTCCCGAATCTCGGCCACAAGGCGCATCGTCTTGATGTCGTGCGCCCCGGTGAAATACGACCGGACCCGGTTCTTCAGATTTTTCGCTTTCCCGACGTAAATGATTTCCCCGTACTCGTTCTTATGCAAGTAACAGCCGGGCTCGTCCGGGAGGAGCGCCAATTTATGTTTAATGTGGTCAGAATGACTCAAATTCAATCACCTCAGTTTAGGTTCCTTCCAGACGGGAAAAAATTGATGAAGTCTCAGAGGGAGGGTTTTGGAATGAAACGGTACGATGTCATCATCATCGGCAGCGGCTCGGCAGCGAGCCAAGCCGCCAGCGTGTTACGTGACGCCGGTAAACAAATTGCGATTGTCGAGAATTGGACGTTCGGCGGGACGTGCCCGCAGCGCGGGTGTGACCCGAAAAAAATGCTCGCGGAAGGAGCCGACCTGATTGCCCGGGCCGAACGGATGAAACCGCTCGGTGTGACCGGCGAACTCAAGCTCGACTGGCACGCCTTCAAACATCGTGTCGACGAGTACCGCTTTGCCGTCCCGACGACGAAGATGCATCATTGGCAAGAACACGGCATCGATTTGTTCGAAGGCGAACCACATTTCATCGACGAAGACTCGATTGTCATCGAAGGACATGAAATCTCGGCGCATCAATTCTTGATCGCATCGGGGCAAATCCCGCGTCCACTCGACATTCCCGGCGGAGACGCTGCCATCACGAGCAACGACGTCTTCGACCTTGAGGTGTTACCGCAACACGTCATCATCGTCGGAGCCGGTTATATCGCCTTCGAGTTCGCCCATATTCTGCGCCGGTTCGGATGTGACGTGACGCTCCTCGTCCGGTCGCGGGCGTTGAAGCCGTTCGACCGTAAAGTCGTCAAACGGCTTGTCGATGAGACGATTCAAATCGGGATCGATGTCCGCTATGGAATCGAACCGGTCGACATCAATGGCGACGTCGTGACGCTATCAGATGACTCTACCCTTGTAGGACTCGTGCTTAACGCCACCGGGCGGATTCCGAGCATCGAGCGACTTCGGTTGGATGCGGCCGGCATCGAGTCCGACCACGGCGGCGTCTTGGTCAACGAGTTTCTCCAGACGACGAATCCGAACGTCTATGCGGCCGGAGACGTCGCCAAGAGCCGCAACCCGGCCCTCACCCCGTTCGCCGGACAGGAAGGCCGCATCGCCGCGCTCAACCTGCTCCGCAACAACACGCGTCCGCTCCCCGAGCGTCCCGCCCCGACGGTCGTCTTCACGACACCACCGATTGCCAAAGTCGGGCTGACGGTCGACGAGGCCAAGGCGCAAGGCATCGACTATGAATGTAAAGACAACGACTTGTCCCATTTCCTCACGTATGAGCGGATCAACGACACGACGGCGTTCTCCCGCATCTTGCTCAGCAAGGACGGTCATGTGCTCGGCGCCCACTTGATTGGGCAACACGCACCGGAACTGATCAACTTGTTCTCATTCATTATACAAAACAATATGACCCATCAACACGTCAAACACTTGGAGTTCGCGTATCCGACGTCCGCGTCCGATATTTCGTACCTCATCTAAAAAAGGCTCTTCCATCGTGCGATGGAAGAGCCCTTCGTCATTCGATTCCTTTATCCTTATCTTCTTGCAAGGCGTCCTGGAGCGATTTGTCCCAGAGCTTGACCCCTTGGGCGTGAGCCGCCCGAGCAATCAAGTGTCCGCCGACCGGAGCCGTCAACAAGACGAAGAACAAGCCGAGCAGGAGTCGTGCGTCAAAGATGCGCTGGTCGACCCAGACGTGCAGGAGCGCCGCGAACAAGACGAACATGACACCGAGCGTCGCGCTCTTCGAGGCCGCATGGGCCCGCGAGTAGATGTCCGGCAGCCGGATGAGACCGATGGCCGCGACGACGGTGAAGAATACCCCGATGATTGTGAAGACACCGGTTAAAATGTCATAAATCATTGTTGCGGTCATGTTGGATGATCTCTCCCTTCTCGAGGAATTTCGAGAACGCCACCGTTCCGATAAAGGCTAAAATCCCGAGCAAGAGGATGACTTCGAAAAACATCGTCGTGTCGAGCAGAATCGACAACAGCGAGACGACGGAAATCAAACCGATTCCGATCGAGTCGAGCGCGATCACACGGTCAGCCGTCGTCGGTCCTTTGACGACCCGATACAGCATGCCGAGCATGGCGAGCACGAGGATGGCGAGCGCCACGTAAATAATAATATCTAACATTAGCTGGTCGCCTCCTTAATCTTCGTCTCAAAGTTATCGTGAATGCCTTGCTTGAGCGACTCTTTATCCGGCATATGGAGCGCATGGATATAGAGCGTCTTATTGTCGTCCGACACTTGGACGACGAGCGTCCCTGGTGTCAGGGTGATGAGCATCGACAGCCAACTGACCTTCCAACCGGCATCGAGCTCGGTATGGTACCGGAAGATGCCTGGTTGGATTTTCAGTTTCGGGCTGAGGACGAGCCGGAGCACCTCGACGTTGGCGAGGACAAGCTCTCGACAGAAAATCAAGAACAGTTTAAGCAGTTTCAAGACGCGGATGAAATAGAAATCCGTATTCTTGAAGAAGCGGCGCATCATGAAGATGACGAGTAATCCGAGCAAATAGCCGATGAGAAATCCGCTCGTCGTGAACGTACCCGTGAAGAACATCCAAATGAACGCCAGGAAAAAGTTGATGAGTAGTTGGTAAGCCATCTCTAAATCACTCCTTAATCACGGCATCGATATAGATTTCGGGTTGCACGAGCGGTTCAATTGCCTGGGTAATGAACGGATGCATCGCCTCGGCGCCGAACCCGTAAGCCACGGCGACGGCGACGAGCAAGAACGTCGGCACGATGAGTTTCTTCATGTGCGGAACGAGCGGACCGTCGTAGGCACGTTTCTCTTCTCCCCAGAATCCGTACAAGAAGATTTTGATGACGGAGAAGAGGACGAACAAACTCGACAGCAAGATGAGGAGTGGCCCGAACAGGCTGCCCTCGGCGACCCCACCTTGAACGATTAACAGTTTCCCGAAGAATCCGCTAAGCGGCGGAATCCCGGCGAGCGACAAGGCGGCGATGAAGAACGTCCAGCCGAACAGCGGGAACCGGGTAATCAAGCCACCCATGTCGCGTAACTGACCAGACTTGGTGATGCCGATCATCATGCCGACGAGCATGAACAAGGCGGCCTTGATCAACATGTCATGAATCAAGTAGTAAAGCGCCCCTTCGAGCGACGTCTGCGTGTTGAGCGCAATCCCATAGAGAATCACGCCGACTGCGATCATGATGTTGTAGATGATGATCAATTTGACGTCATTATAGGCGATGGCGCCGATCATCCCGATGACGATCGTCAACACGGCGAGAATAATCAAGAAGTTCTGCGTGAACGACCCGACATCAAACAGGAGCGTGTATGTCCGCAAAATCGAGTATACCCCGACTTTCGTCAGAAGCGCCCCGAACATAGCAAGGATTGGCGTCGGTGCCACGACATACGAGCCCGGGAGCCAGTAGTGTAACGGTACGAGTGCCCCTTTTAAACCGAAGACAATCATGAACAATACCCCGATGACGACGAGAACAGATTGATTTTCGACGAGCGGAATCTTCTGCGCGAGGTCAGCCAAGCTGAGCGTGCCGACCGTTCCGTAAAGTAGCGCGACGGCCATGACGAACAACGCCGAGGCGATGACGTTCACGAGCAAGTACTTGATTGACTCGCGAAGTTGGACCCCTTTCCCGCCGAGGACGATCAACACGTATGACGAGATGAGGAACACTTCGAAGAAGACGAACAAGTTGAAGATATCGCCTGTCGTGAAGGCACCGTTCACCCCGACGAGGAGGAACAGCATCGCGACGTAGACGTAGTTCGATTCATACGCGTCCGAGAAGTAATGGGTCGCGAACCAGACGATGAAGAAGACGATCAACGTCGACGTGGCGACGAGCAATGCCGACAGCATGTCCGAGACGAGCGTGATCCCGAACGGTGCCGGCCAGTTTCCTAAGTTGACGGTCAAGATGCCGTCCTGTGACACGGTGAAGATTAGCAGCACCGTCACTGCGAACGTTACAAGTAAAGCCCCGAGTGCCACTCCGCGTTGCAGACGAATCTGCTTCGGCGCGAAGAGGAGGATGATGGCCGCAAGCGCCGGGATGACAATCGGAAAGATCGGTAAGTTAATCATTCGATTCCGTTCCTTTCATTTCCTCAATATTATCCGTATTTAGTTCTTGATAGGCCCGATACGCGAGCACTAGGAAGAACGCGGTCACCCCGAAGCTGATGACGATGGCCGTCAAGACGAGCGCTTGCGGGAGCGGATCGGTATATTCCGTCACCCCGTCGACGAGGACTGGTGCCGCTCCGGTTTTCAATCCGCCCATCGTCAAGACGAGTAAGTGGGCGGCGTGACTGAGCAGGCCGGTGCCGATGATGATGCGCAACAAACTCTTTGAGAGAATCATATAGACAGCGCTCATCGTCAAGACACCGATGATGATGCTAACGAAGATTTCCATTATTCACTCTCTCCAATCGTTTGAATGATCGTCATCGTCACACCGATGACCACAAGGTAAACACCAAGGTCGAAGGCAATCGCCGTGTGAAGCGTCTGTTCGCCTAAGAGCGGCAAGTCGAATTTATCGTACGCATGCGTCAGGAACGGACGGCCCCAGAAGATGCTGTGCAGCGACGTCAGTAACGCGATGGCGAGACCGAACGCCGTCATCTTGCGATAATCGAACGGTAGCACGTTGGCGAGCGTCTTCGAATCGAAAGCGAGCAACAACAACACGAGCGCCGCGGCCGTCATCAGACCACCGATGAAGCCTCCGCCCGGCGAGTAGTGCCCGGCGAAGAACAGGTTGATCGAGAACACGATGATGATGAAGAAGATGATCACCGCGGCCGTCTGTAAGATGACGTCATTGACTTGATCATTTTTTCGGTTCATGTTCACGCGCTCCTTTCGTACGTTCTGTCGTTCTGAATTTGATCATCGTGTAAATCCCCATGGCCGCGATGGCAAGAACGACGATCTCAAACAACGTATCAAAGCCCCGGAAGTCGACAAGGACGACGTTGACCATGTTTTTCCCGGCTGCCAAATCATAGACGTTTTCTTTATAGTACTCTGAGATTGACGACAGGGAACGGTTCGACAGCGCCATGAAGCTGAGGAGCGTGACCGTCACCCCGACGATAATCGAGACGATTGCATTCTCGATTTTGAATTTGACGCGCACTTCTTTCTTGCTGATCTCCGGCATATGGTAGAAGACGAGCAAGAACAAGGCGACCGATACCGTCTCGATGACGAGCTGCGTCAAGGCGAGGTCCGGTGCATTGAAGAAGACGAAGAACAACGCGACCGAATACCCGACGACACCGAGCAAGATAATCGACGGCAGACGCGAGCGCATGAACGTGATCGCGAGCGCCGCCAAGATGACGACGGCCCCAAGGACGTATTCATACGGCGCGACCGGTTCCATCTCGCCGAACGAGAAGTTGAACAAATCGAACCAATACATCGAGAACAACATCATGCCTGACAAGAACAAGAAGATGTAAACCAAGTACGAGCGGATGAAGCCCGTCATATAGTTATCTTTGAAGCGGTACGCCGCCTTGTTCGACCAGACGAGCGTCCCGTCGTACATTCCGTTCAACGTCAAACGATGAGGGATGCGGTTATAGACCCCCATCCACTTGTTGATCGTGTAGAACATGAGCGTCCCGAGCAAGATGACGCCAATCGTCATGAACAGCTCAGGTGTCAATCCGTGCCAGAAGTAAATATCGACTTTCACGTCCTGACCGCTCGCGACGAGCGTCGGATAAATCGATTCGACGGCCGGCTTGATGAGCGAGTTCGATAACACGTTCGGTACGAAACCGAGGACGACGACGAGGATGGCGAGAATCGCCGGCGGGATGAGCATCCCGATTGGTGCCTCGTGCGGCTGTTTCGGCAACTTGTCGAACTCGGCTTTGCCCATGAACGTTCGTGTGAAGATGATCAAACTGTAGATGAACGTGAACACACTCGCGATGAACGCGACGACCGGAATTAAGATGCCGATTGTATCGAGCGCGAAGAAGTCCATCGAGAACACTTTCGTTGTCGCCTTCAAGAACATCTCTTTACTGAGGAAGCCGTTGAACGGCGGTAACCCTGCCATCGACAATGAGCCGATGACGGCGATCGTGAACGTGATCGGCATGACGGTCATAAGACCGCCGAGTTTGCGGATGTCACGCGTCCCTGTCTCGTGGTCGACGATTCCGACCATCATGAACAGAGACCCTTTGAACGTCGCATGGTTAATCAAGTGGAAGATTGCCGCGATTGTCGCGACCATATAGATGTTGTCATCCATGCCGTCGTAATGAAGCGCCGCGGCACCGAGTCCGAGGAGCGACATGATGAGACCGAGCTGACTGACCGTCGAAAAGGCGAGAATCCCTTTCAAATCGGTCTGTTTGACCGCGTTGAACGAACCCCAGAACAAGGTGAACGTCCCGACTGCGGCGATTGTCCATAGCCAAATCGGTGACTCTTGGAACACCGGGCTCATCCGTGCGACGAGATATAGACCGGCCTTGACCATCGTCGCCGAGTGGAGGTAGGCACTGACCGGGGTCGGTGCTTCCATCGCGTCCGGCAACCAGATGTGGAACGGGAATTGCGCCGACTTCGTGAAGGCGCCGAGCAAGATGAGTATCATCGCCGCGATAAAGAACGGGCTGTCCGCAATCACCGCCTGATTGGCGACCATGTCGCGGATGCTGAACGAGCCGACGATCGACTCGAGAATCACGATCCCCCCGAGCATCGACAGACCACCGAACACGGTGATGAGCATCGATTTACGCGCCCCGTAGCGAGAGCGCTCTTTCTCGTACCAGTACCCGATCAATAGGAACGACGAAATCGACGTAAGTTCCCAGAACATGTACATGACGACCATGTTGTCCGAGAGGACGACACCGAGCATCGCGCCCATGAACAAGAGCAGATACACATAAAAATGACCGAGCGACTCTTTGTCTTTATTCAAGTAATAAATCGAATAAAGGACGACGAGCGCCCCAATCCCTGTAATCAGGAGGGCAAACAAAAGTCCGAGCCCGTCCACGTAGGCCGTGAAGTTGATGCCGAGCGATGGCATCCATTCGACCGTTTCCGTCACCACGTCTCCCGCGCTCGTGATTCCGATGAAGCGGAAGAAGTACACGAATAGGACGACCGGAACGATTAATACGAACCAACCCGTATGGATTCGTTTCAGCGCCCGGAACAAGAACGGGATGAACGGTGCCGCGAGAAGCGGCAATAAGATAGCTAAATGTAACACCGACAAGAAAATTCCTCCTTCGAACAGAGTCTTACAACGATGGCTTAATTATTAAGGTCATTTGACGCCATCACGTCTTCTTCATGAGTATAGCGTAAATTTTCAGTCTGTTTCCATGATAAAACCTTCGCGTATTTTGACGCCTCCCCGATTTCTCCCGAACTGTTAAATATGAAGGGAGTCGACAAAAAGCGACGAAAAAAAATTACAATCGCACTCTATATGTATGCGTTTTCAGGTGGTGATTTTTCCGAATTCTCGCCCTCAATCCGTACCGAACCTTAACCGTTGATATTCCATGCGAAACGACTAAACTCCTTCTTCCCTAACACGCCCAACAAAAAACAGCCGACCAGTTGCCCGGTCGGCTGTACGTGATTATTGTGCTGTTGCGATAAACTCTTTGAGTGCTTCTTTTGGTTGGAAGCCCATTGTTTTCGAAACAGGTTGTCCGTCTTTGAACATCATAAGTGTTGGGATACTTTGAATTTGGAAAGCGCCCGCTACTTCTGGGTTCTCGTCAACGTCGAGTTTAACGATTTGGACTTGGTCGCCCAGCTCTTGGTCAAGCTCTTCGAGTACCGGTGCGATCATGCGGCACGGTCCACACCAAGCTGCCCAGAAATCGACGAGGACGACGCCCTCTTTTACTTCTTGTTCAAATGTTTGAGTCGTTGCGTGTTTAATAGCCATTTGGTAAATACCTCCCCAGTAAGATGTGAGAGCCGAATGAATCACTCTCATGCATTTCATGTTCAGAGTATACCACGGAGGGTACGTTTCCCCAAACGTTCTGCATATCAGCTATTGACGAGGTGTTTGCGGAACTCTTCCGTCAAGAGTGGGACGACGTCGAACAAGTCGCCGACGATACCGTAATCGGCCACGCTGAAGATGTTCGCTTCCGGGTCTTTGTTGATGGCGACGATGACTTTGGCGTTGCTCATCCCAGCCAAGTGTTGAATCGCGCCCGAGATGCCGCAGGCGATATACAGGTCCGGCGTGACGACTTTCCCCGTCTGACCAATTTGAAGTGCGTAGTCGCAATAGTCGGCGTCACATGCTCCACGTGAAGCACCAACAGCACCGCCAAGCAGTTCAGCGAGTTCTTCGAGCGGCTTGAAGCCGTCTTCGCTCTTGACGCCACGGCCACCGGCGACGATGACTTTCGCTTCCGTCAAATCGACTTTCCCCGTCGCCTTGCGAACGACTTCTTTGACGATCATGGCGAGATCTTTCAGTTCAACGCTCGGTGTCTCGACCGTAGCGCTCACCCCGGCCGTACGCGGAAGTGCGTCGATGTTGTTCGGGCGGATCGTGAAGAACATGACCGAGTCTTTGAACTTCACTTTCTCGAACGCCTTCCCTGAATAAATCGGGCGGACGAACTCGGCGTCTTTGCCTGATCCTTCGATTGAGACGACGTCACTGATGAGACCTGCGTCAAGACGCGCCGCGAGTTTCGGGGCGATGTCTTTCCCGAGTGCCGTATGACCGAGCACGATCATGTCCGGTGACTCTTGGTCGATGACTTGGCGGAGCACTTGCCCATAACCGTCCGGCGTGTAGTGCTTGAGACGCTCGTCTTCGATGACGAGGACGCGACCCGCGCCGTACTCCCCGAGTTCCGTCGCGAGAGCTTTGACGTCATCCCCGATGACGACTGCCGTCACGTCGTCCGTCAATTGCTTCGCTGCAGCGATTGCTTCAAATGATACGTTCCGTAACGCGCCTTCACGCGCTTCTGCGAGTACTAAAGCTTTCATCTATGTGTCCCCCTTAAATGACTTTTGCTTCCGTGCGAAGTAATTGAACGAGCTCGCTCACTTGTGACGACGTATCCCCTTCAAGGATGCGCCCAGCTTTCTTCTCTTCTGGCAAGAAACGTTCGATCGTCTCGATTTTCGCTTCGATCTCGTCTTCATCGAGGTCGATGTCCGACAGTTCGAGTTCTTCGAGTGGCTTCTTCTTCGCCTTCATGATGCCTGGAAGGCTCGGGTAACGCGGTTCGTTCAATCCTTGCTGCGCTGTCACGAGGAGCGGGAGCGCCACTTCGATCACTTCAGTGTCCCCTTCGACGTCGCGTGTGACCGTCGCTGTCGTGCCGTCGATATCGAGTTTCGTGATCGTCGTCACGTAGTTCATGTCCAACAGTTCAGCGACACGTGGTGCGACTTGGCCGCTACCGCCGTCAATGGCGACGTTCCCGGCGAAGATGAGATCTGGCGCTTGCTCTTTCAAGTACGTGGCGAGCACTTTCGAAATCGTCACATGGTCTGCGTCCTCGACGTCATCCTCGATCGAGATGCGAACCGCTTTGTCCGCTCCCATCGCGAGCGCCGTTCGAAGTTCTTTGTCCGCGTCTTCTGGTCCGACCGTCACGACCGTGACTTCTCCCCCGAGATCGTCACGCTTACGGATGGCCTCTTCGACCGCATATTCGTCATACGGGTTGATGATGAACTCAGCGCCGTCTTCTTGAATTTCCCCATTCTCGAGCTGAATCGCTTCCTCTGTATCGAACGTACGCTTCAGCAATACAAAAATATTCATCGTAGTTCCCCCTTATAAGTTGTTCGCACCATCATTCATGAATCAGCGTTCATTTTTTGAGCTAGCGAGAGGGCTTACGGTTAAGCAAGCCCTTTTTTTAACATATGGTGTACTTTCGGTAGTGTCGACATCAAGTCATACTTGAAGCCGCTCGCCATCCAACTCGTGACCACTTCATCGATCGTGCCGAAAATCATCTGCCGAGCGAGTCGATAGTCGAGATCGCAATCGAATTCGCCGGTGTCGATCCCGTGTTGTACGACCGCATCGATTAAGTTCAAGTACGGTTTGAGCACTTCGCTAATCTTTTGACGGAGCGCCAAGTTCGACTGCCGGAGCTCGATTTGCGTCACGACGGCGAGGTCGTAATCGGCCGATAGTTGCTTCAAGTGCGACTCGATCAACTGATACAGTTTGTCGCCGGCCGTCGTCTCCCGCTCGATTTGTTGTTTCGAGTAGTCGATGAACAGGCCCATCTTCGTCTGGAACAATTCAATCAACAGATGTTCCTTGTTTTTGAAGTACAGATAAATCGTTCCGTCGGCGACGCCCGCCTCTTTGGCGATGGCCGTCACCTTTGCACCGTGATAGCCATGATCCGCAATCACTTTCACTGCCGCATCGATAATGCGGTCACTTTTTGATCCATTCTTTGTCATAAACACCCAAGCTCCTTACCGCTGCTTAAAAATGAATGATGGTTCATTCATTTATTATTCTATCATGTGACACGCTTGTGTCAACTGCTTTGTTTCACTTGTTTCGCCTTCTCTTCGTCGACGAGGACGCGACGTAAAATCTTACCGACGAACGTCTTCGGCAACTCTTCCCGGAACTCATACAGCTTCGGTACTTTATACGCTGCGAGCTTCTCGCGACAGTGCTTGTCGAGCTCTTCTTCCGTCACGCTGGCGCCGTCACGCGTCACGATGAACGCCTTGACCGTCTCACCGCGATACGGGTCCGGTACGCCGATACAGACCGCTTCCTTGACGGCCGGATGTTCGTATAGCACTTCTTCGATCTCACGCGGATAGACGTTGAAGCCTCCGGCGATAATCATGTCTTTCTTGCGGTCGACGATATAGAAGAACCCGTCCTCGCCCATATAGCCGAGGTCACCGGTCGCGAGCCATCCGTCCTTCAAGACGGCTGCCGTCTCTTCCGGCTTCTGCCAGTACCCTTTCATCACTTGCGGACCGTGCAGCATGATCTCCCCGATTTCACCGATATCAGCCAGCGTCTCTCCGTCTGCCTTTACAATTTTAGCAGAAGTGTCCGACAACGGCACCCCGATCGAGCCGACAATCCGTTTATCCCATAAGAAGTTCGCATGCGTGACCGGTGACGTCTCCGACAAGCCGTAGCCTTCGACGATGCGTCCGCCCGTGATACTCTCGAACTGCTCCTGTACTTCGACCGGCAGCGGGGCCGAGCCGGAGATACACGCCTCGATTGACGACAAGTCGTATTTCTTCAGTTTCGGGTCATTCAAGATGCCGACATACATCGTCGGGGCGCCCGGGAAGAAGTGTGGTTTCTTCTTATTGATTGTCTTCAAGACGTCGGTGACGTCGAAGCGTGGCACGAGGACAAGCTCATATCCGTTCGCCATCCCGAAGTTCAGGCAGCACGACATCCCGTAAATATGGAAGAACGGCACGACGCATAAGACGCGTTTCTCGTCGCCGCGATTATATCTATAGAAGAAGTTCGAAATCTGGTCGACGTTCGCCGTCAAGTTGAAGTGGGTCAACATGACGCCTTTTGGCAGACCTGTCGTCCCGCCCGTATACTGCAGCACCGCGACGTCTTCTTTCGGGTCGACCGCAACCGGCGTGATTGGATCGAACTGTTTATAGTCCTTGAACGCGACCGAACCTGTCGTATCGATGACGATATTGTTCTCGCGCTTCACTTTGATGGGATACAGCTTATTTTTCGGGAACGGCAGATAGTCGGCGATACTCGTCGTGATAATCGTTTTGACGTCCGTCTTCTGCTTCACACGAAGTGATTTTGGATACAGGAGGTCGAGCGTAACGATGATGCTCGCACCGGAGTCCGTGATCAAGTTCTCGAGCTCATGCTCCGTGTAGAGCGGATTCGTCTGGACGACCGTACCGCCGGCGTACAGGACCGCATAGAACGAAATGACGAATTGCGGACAGTTCGGGAGCATCAGACTGACACGGTCCCCTTTTTGCAGCCCTTTCGATTGAAGCATCGTCGCCAACCGTTTCGCCGCATCGTCGACTTCAGCGAACGTCAACTCTTTGCCGATGAAGGAGATGGCGGTCTTGTTCGGGAAATCGGTCGCGGCTCGGGATAGCGCATCATAGAGCGGCTTCACCTCATAGTCAATCGTTTTTGGCATGTCAGCTGGATAATCTTGCAACCACGGTTTGTTCATCGCTTTTCCTCCTTGGAATGAATAGTCATTCAGTTAACTCTATTATAATGCCGAGAAAACGCTTTCATCTACCCTTTACCCGATAATTTTCAGAAAATATCGAAAAAACGTGTGCGGATGAAAGTTTCCGCACACGTTCAGATTCTCTTGAAATAGGCTTCCGTCTGTTCTTCGTTGCTGATTTTCTCGTCCAAGCGGTCTTTCAACTCTTTTTCCCACTTAATCGTCGAGAAGTCGATGTCGAGCCACGCCTCCATCTCCGGGCGTGAGAATGCGTACGTCCGGTTCGGGAAAGCGAAGCGAACGATTTCCGCGTTTTGGACGAGCGTGAAATACGTCGCCGCGTTGCGAATCGCCAACCGCTCTTGCTCAATGCGCTCGATTTCCGGGTCGCTGTAGCGCACCGTCAAGCCGTACGGCCGTTTCGACGTCTGTAGCTCGATCGACTTGTAGCAGTCATGCATCGGCAACGTCTGGGCGATGCCCGAGACGGCGCTGTTGTCCCCGACGTATGAATCTTTGTATTGGAAGGCGTTCGGTCGATGGGTATCCCCGCATCCCGCGAGCATGACGAGCAAGACGACGAGCAGACTGAGCCGTTTCATGAGAATCCTCCTTACGATTTTAGTTTCAAGTTAAAGCGGTAAAGCAACCGTTTCGCGAGCAAGTGGGCGATGAAGCCGCCAATTAGGAAGCCGACGATGTATAGTGCAAAACCTGACTGCATCGAGAATGCTGAGAGAATGATTCCTCCTAACATGGCGAAACAGAGAACCATGATGATGTGGATCAACCATAGCCAATTCGAGAACATAAAAAATCGTCCGTTGTTTTCTTGCGGTGCTCGGTTGAACATCCAAATGCCGAGCCCGAATGACAATGCGATGAAAGCTAGTGCGCTCCATGGCGCAATTGCTAAGAATTTTTGCCATTCAGCTTGGTTAGTAAAGTATTGATACATGTCTACGTTTGCCAAGTTCGAGAATGGCGATAAAACACGTAAGAACGTACTCTGGAATAAATCGTCGAAGAATGCATACCTCGAATCATACTGTTGCGAAAACGCATAGACGGATCCTTGCACGAGCGCAGTCAAACCAATTGGGAAGATTAACGCAATGAACGTCCAAATCACTTGAGAAATCGATTCTCCTCCGAACGATCCCATCCATAGAGCAGCTGAGAAGAAAGAGATACCACTAAGCATCATAAGAACGACGAGCGCGATGACTCGATTCGTGCTTCCTTCCATTAAAAACGCGTAGTCCGAGAAGCGAATCATCATTATCATGAGCGTACCACCGAGCACAGACGATACAATAATTCCTACCGTTCCAATTAACCATTTCGATATGTAAAGCTGATTCCTTGTGAACGGGAGAGACATCGTGAAATCGGACATTTGACTGTTCCGTTCTGCTCCAATCAAGACGGATGCCATGAGAGCACCAAAAATAACGAATAAAAACAATACCCCACCCATCGGTATGAGCGATTGTAAGTCACCAATCCAATAGCCTGTTCCATTATTTTCATTAAAAAAGTCTTGGACGGACAAATCAGACGAATCCCCATCGATCCAATCGGCATATTCATCTGGATTTTCTTGAATGTTACGAAGTTCCTGGTCAAAGTATTGCATTTGTGACCAAACTGGTACCGTGAACGCAATCACTCCGAGAAAAACCAGCAACATCCACAAAATCGAGACTTGTTTCCAATCTTTCTTTAATAGGACTTTAAAAGACACTTGCCTCACCTCCTAATTGGACCCGGAAGATGTCTTCGAGCGACATCGGGATTTCTTCGACGAGCATCGGGTCGTGCGCATCGACGAACGTATCGAGCTCTTTCGTCCGTTCTTTCGCCATGAACAAGGCGACGCGTCCGGTCACATTGATGATTTCGATGTCCTTGCGCTCGAGCAGTTCGACCGGTACTTGGTCGTTGAAGACGACTTGCAGTTTGACGCTCGTCTCGCGCGCCTCCTCGAGCGACATGATCGCCTTGACGCGGCCCTTCTCGATCATGATGATGCGGTCGGCGATTCGTTCGAGCTCATGTAACTGGTGACTCGAGACGATGATGGAACAGTTACGTGCCTCGACTTGGGCGATCATCAGCTTCAAAACGTCCGACTTGGCGACGACGTCGAGTCCGTCCGTCGGTTCATCGAGCAGATAATATTTCGCTTGGACGGCGAACGCGAGCGAGAGCGTCACCATCGCCTTCTGCCCTTTCGAGAGCTGGCGAATCTTCTTGTTGTCGATGTTATAGCGAGTGAGCGTCTCTCTGAAAATCGATCGGTTGAACGATGGGTAAATCGATTCGTAGAGCGCTGCCGCCTCGTTAATCGTATAATGTTTGAGGGCGTCGGCCGAATCCGGGACAAAGATGACGTCACGCTTCAACTCCGCCTTCTCAAAGATGCTCGACGGTCCGTAACGGACATCACCTTTATCCGGTCGAATGATACCGACCATCGTCCGGAGCAACGTCGTTTTGCCGGCCCCGTTCCGTCCGACGAGCGCGATGATTTCACCGGAGTCGACCGTGAAGTCGATATCTTCTAACACTTGCTGGCGATCGATCGTCTTACTCAGTTGCTGTACTGTCAGCATGGTTCTCCCCTACTTTCTTATACTCTGTCTCAAATAGCGTCAGCGCTTCGGTGAGCTCAATATTGGCATAATGGCAATCGATGGCGAGTTTCTTGATTGCTTCAAGGATCGGCGCGCGCGGCGAGTCTTGGTCAATCCAGTCCTCGGACACGAACGTCCCGCGTCCGCGATGCATCTCGAGCAAGCCGAGCCGTTCGAGTTCCTGATACGCCTTGCTGACCGTGTTCGGATTGATGACGAGGTCGGTCGCGAGTTCACGCACCGACATGACTTTATCCCCTGGACGTAAAATGCCACGGATGACGAGCGCTTTCGTCTGGTTAACGATTTGTTCATACAGCGGTTCCGCGCTCTTCATATCAATTTTATATAACATGGGTCACACCCTTTCTTGTGTACGTAACTTAAGTGTATTATATGTATTAGTACACGTAAAGATATTAGTTCTTCAAGGGCACTTTCAGTTTACAGGTATTTGGTAATAAATTGAATACGACTTTGGACTGAGGTAGGACACTTCCATTTCAGGTACATTGGTAGAGAGGTGAATCAAAAATGAGAAAACGATGGTTAGTCGCGACCGCTGTCGCCGTGACCGCGCTTGGCACGACATGGTCGACGTATGCAAAACAAGATGAGGAAGAACGATACGCATCCTATATTGAAGATACATATGGAGAGGACGTCGAGGTCACGCTCAAGCGTGACTGGAAGATGGGCGGCTATGCGGCCGAGTTCACGCTGACTGATCCGATACTCGAAGGTGACTACTGGGCCGAGACGTATCGGTCTGATCAAACAATCCATGACAACGTGCTCGAACATGTCTGGCAACAAGAGGCCGAAGACACGTTCAAGGAGCGACTCGAGCAACTCGACTTGTTGACGGAGGCAGAGACGGTTCGCGCGAGTGTGCCGACCGGTGTGGATGAAGGGGTTGCGACGACCGTACGCCCTACCCCGACGTCCGTCTTCGACGTCGAGTCGAAAGAGTTCTTGGACGTGTCGGTCATGTTCCATGAGGACTGGGCCAATACCGATTCGCAGAAACAACGGATGCTCGACGTGATTCGTGCTTTGGAGGACGACGTCTACTCGATTCACTTCTCGTTCGACGGGACACCGTATGAGGATGACGACTTCACCGAGCGGTATTTGAACGTCGCCCGCGATTCCTTACCGAGAGAACCGGCGATGCATGAAATTCAGACGATTGAGGACTTGAATCGACACGATCGACTGTATGGTTTCGACGAGACGACGTTCATCCATGACTACCACTTCGATGGCACCAAATATGAAGACTGATCACCATTCGCAAAAGCGGATGTTTTTTTTGTGAGCATTCTCCTTTACAGCACGTCGTGAATGTTTTACATTTGACGAGTCAACAATTGACTTATCAAATGAGAGGGGTGAGACACCACAGATGGAATTACGAGATATCAGCCGACTGCTGTACCAAATCAAACTGGCGGACCAACGCGTCGCGACCTCGTTCGAGAAAGAGACGGGCTTCAGCCTGACCCGCTACGAGATGCTCATGATTGTGCATGACAAGGGCGTCTGTTCGCAAAGCGAGATTCAGCAGGCGATGAAAATCGACAATGCGGCCATCACCCGCCATTTGAAGATTCTTGAAGAAAAAGGCTACGTCCGTCGGGAACGGAACACCGCGAACCATCGTGAAGTGTTCGTCCATTTGACCGACGAAGCCAAGCATGACTTGACGAGTTGTGAACAAGACCACGACCGCGGCAAACACTTAATCACGAAAGTGCTGTCCGAGTCAGAGATCAATCAGCTGTCGAGTCTGCTGCAAAAGCTTAACCAACTATAACAAGAGAGAAAGAGGTAATATCCATGGCAACTACATTCGAAAACAACACATTCACTGACGTGATGCTCGGTCGTAAATCGATCCGCGTCTACGACGAGAACGTTAAAATCTCACAACTTGAAATGCTTCAAATGATCGAGGAAGCGACAACGGCCCCTTCTTCAGTCAATATGCAACCGTGGCGCTTCGTCGTCGTCGAGAGCCCTGAGGCGAAAGAAACGCTCAAGCCGCTCATCCGCTTCAACGTCCGTCAAAACGACACGTCGGCTGCGATGGTCCTCATCTTCGGCGACATGGAATGCTACGAGCTCGGTGAAGAGATTTATGACCAAGCTGTCGCAGAAGGCAAAATGCCACAAGAAGTACGCGACCAACAGCTCGGCGCCATCCTTCCGTACTACAAGAACTTGTCGACACAAGAGATGAACGACATCGTCAAAATCGACTCGAGTCTCGCTGCGATGCAATTCATGCTCGTCGCTCGTGCTCACGGTTACGACACGAACCCAATCGGTGGTTTCGAGAAAGACCAACTCGCGGAAGCGTTCGGTTTAGATAAAGACCGTTACGTGCCGGTCATGATCCTCTCGGTCGGTAAAGCTGCAGAAGAAGGCTACCAATCGGTACGTCTCGACGCTGAAAAAATCACATCATTCAAATAATCGGAGGATACCCACATGATCTTAATCAATGCTATTTTCGACGTGAAAGAAACGGAATTTGAAAACTTCTTGGCGGACATCAACAAGCTCATCGACTCGTCGAAACAAGAAGCCGGTTGCTTGAGTTATGAACTGTTCCAATCGACGACTTCAGAGAACCGTTTCGTCATGATTGAGAACTGGGCCGACCAAGCGGCCGTCGAGCAACACAACCAAAACCCGGACCTCATCGCGTTCGCCCAAAACGTAGGCAACTACGTGTCGGCGAAACCGGTGCTCCATGTGACGGAAGTCGCGACGGCCAACTAACATGTCCGGGCTCACCCTCGTACTCGGAACGCTCGTCGCCATCGAGTTCTTTTACATCATGTATTTGGAGACGTTCGCCACTCGTTCGAAAGCGACGGCGCGTGTCTTCAACATGACGGAGCAAGAGCTCGCGCGTGACTCCGTATCGGTGCTGTTCAAGAATCAAGGCGTCTATAACGGATTAATCGGCGTCGGCTTGCTGTACGGGCTGTTCGTCAGCCAGTCAATCGAGATCGTCACGATGCTCCTCATCTATATCGTGCTCGTCGCGTTGTACGGCAGTATGACGAGCAATAAAAAAATCATCCTCACACAAGGCGGATTGGCGATCTTGACGCTATTGTCCATGTTGTGGTGAGCTGAAAGCGGTCGACCTCGTGTCGGCCGTTTTTTTGTACGCGGCGTGCGGTATACTGAAAAGTGAGGTGATATTCGATGACATACACATGTCCTTGTTGCGGCTATCAAACACTTAACGAAGACCCACCCGGCACGTATGACATTTGCGGTATCTGTTTCTGGGAAGACGACGGAGTCCAGTTCAATGACCCGGACTATGAAGGTGGCGCTAACACAATGTCGCTCCGACAAGCGCAACAGAACTACATTCATTTTGGCGCATGCGATCGAGGTTCGCTCAAATTTGTTCGGACTCCGAACGAACACGACATCAAAGACCCAAAGTGGCGACCGTTAACAAATGAGTATTGCGGATACAGAGAGCCACTAGTGCGGACTTGTGAGCCACCGAATGCGGACGACTGAGCCACCAAATGCGGATACTGAGCCAGTCAATATGAAGAAAAAGGCCATCGACTCATCGATGGCCAAGATCTTAGCTTATTCCTAGCCCATGGCGTTCCCTCATTGAGGTTTCGCCATCGACCAGGATTTTATAGGAGTCGTGTACGATCCTGTCGAGAATTGCGTCCGCGATTTGGGCCTGTCCTAGCTTCGAATGCCATCCCTCGGGTGCGAATTGGGAACAGAAGATGGTCGAGGAACGCTTCAGCCGTGCCTCAACGATTTCCAACAGATGCATCACATGCTCCTGTGGGAGCTCGGTGAGGAGCCATTCGTCAAGGATCAGGAGGTCGATCGTCCGATACTTGTGGATTAGCTTCCTGAAGCTGCCGTCCGCCTCGTATTTCGCCACCGCGAGCTCGTCCAATAGTTCAGGCAGCCGGATATACTTCACCTTGTGGAATTGGCGACAGGCCTGGACGGCCAAAGCGTTCGCCAACCATGTTTTTCCGTTGCCTGATGCCCCCATCAGGATGACGTTATGATGATTCTTGATGTAGTTGCCCGAGGCGAGCTCTAGGATCAGTTTTTTGTCCAACCTCCGGTCCGGATGGTATTCAATATGTTCGATTGACGCGGACGGGTCGGACAAAGTCGCCTGCTTGATGAGCCGATCGAGCTTGTTCGACCGGCGTCTCGAGTATTCCTGGTCGACCAACAGGTTGAAACGATCATCAAAATCCAACTCGGCGTACTCTTTCATCTCATGCTGTAATTCATATTGCTCTGCCATCCCGGTCATTTTCATCTCGGTCAACTTTCTTAACGTCTCCTGGTTGATCATGTTCTATCGCCTCCGAAATATTTTGCTCCACGCGTGAATCCGTGGTCTTCTTTTGATTGACTCGGTCGTTCGGTGACGACCGAAGCTCGTGCCGCCTTTTTCTTTTGCCGGTCCAAGATGCCTTTATAGACGCTGATGGTAGGCTGCGACGCGACCTCGAGTAAGCTCTTGGCGGCCGCCTCCATCTGATCGTTCGAATGTTTCTTGTTCAGGTTCCGAATGACCGCCAGGAAGCCAAGCGCCTTTTTCTCCACGTTGTTCTCAAGAATATACGTCACGAACTGCTCCATGTTGGTACCTACGGTACGTGCCCATGCCCGGTTGTTCTCCGGGTTGTGGTCGAGATAGAGGCGATGGTTGTCGGGCATATGGTCGGTGTTCGTCGCGTACTGCCCGATTGCGCCCTTCAGGCGCGTGTGGGAGGCGATTCTGACGTCCTTGAAATAGACCTCGATTAAGTTCGCCGTCAGGCGCACATCGACGTCTTCGCGGGTATAATCATAAGGGACGGAATAAAACATGCGTTCAACTGTGAACGCTAAAATAAAATTGACAGTTTTTGCTCGATACGATTTTACACTATTGCCGAAAAATCAGAACAGAACTCCGATAGAGTAGT